>NZ_JBNDYG010000027.1:0-104452 GCF_049893405.1 Paenibacillus sp. Dod16 | reverse complement strand
TCAAGATGAGATTTCCCAATTAGTAAGACCCCTTGAAGACGACGAGGTAGATAGGTTGGAGGTGGAAGTGCAGCAATGCATGGAGCTGACCAATACTAATCGGTCGAGGGCTTATCCAAATGACCCCAAAAAGTGAAGTGAAGCTTTGGAGCAACGCCGAATACTTTCCGGGGACCCCGATACCACATCGGGTGAATGCTACGGATTCTAATCAACGCAAAGATCGTTTCGTATCTAGTTTTCAGGTGATCAATCACTTGAATTGAATATTGTTCCCTGATAGCTCAGTTGGTAGAGCACTCGACTGTTAATCGAGTTGTCACAGGTTCGAGTCCTGTTCGGGGAGCCAYTTATGGAGAGGTGTCCGAGTTGGCCGAAGGAGCACGATTGGAAATCGTGTAGGCGCCAAAAGCGTCTCGAGGGTTCGAATCCCTCTCTCTCCGCCACTATTATTTTAAGCAAGGCCCGTTGGTCAAGGGGTTAAGACACCTCCCTTTCACGGAGGTAACAGGGGTTCGAATCCCCTACGGGTCACCATTTTTCTTAAAAAACACTTGCTTCTTATATCAGAATTTGGTATGATAAAAGTCGCTTTGTTACGGAGGCTTAGCTCAGCTGGGAGAGCATCTGCCTTACAAGCAGAGGGTCGGGGGTTCGATCCCCTCAGCCTCCACCATGATTTATCCCCAAAAAGTGAAGCACATGCTTCGTAGGTAATTCCGATTACTTTTCGGGGACCCCATACAAGCAACCCTTTTAATGACGCGGGGTGGAGCAGTTCGGTAGCTCGTCGGGCTCATAACCCGAAGGTCGTAGGTTCAAATCCTGCCCCCGCAACCAATTATATCGCGATAGYGATAATGCCTCKTGGAACTGTGGTGTAGAGGCCTAACATGCCTGCCTGTCACGCAGGAGATCGCGGGTTCGAATCCCGTCAGTTCCGCCATTATTTACAACTTTGGGATGAGATGAGTATCCGATATGGGTTCCGTCAAAGTTCGCGAAGAGCTTTAAGGCTCGGTAGCTCAGTCGGTAGAGCAGAGGACTGAAAATCCTCGTGTCGGCGGTTCGATTCCGTCCCGAGCCACCATGTACGTTTTATAACTTTATATGCCGGTGTAGCTCAATTGGTAGAGCAACTGACTTGTAATCAGTAGGTTGGGGGTTCAAGTCCTCTCGCCGGCACCATTCTGGAGGATTAGTGAAGTGGCTAAACACGGCAGACTGTAAATCTGCTCTCTTCGAGTTCGGTGGTTCGAATCCATCATCCTCCACCAGTTTTTAGGGGCATAGTTTAAAGGTAGAACAGCGGTCTCCAAAACCGTTAGTGTGGGTTCAATTCCTGCTGCCCCTGCCAATCGTATCACAGTGTTTTAATATGGCGGTCGTGGCGAAGTGGTTAACGCACCGGATTGTGGCTCCGGCACTCGGGGGTTCAATTCCCCTCGATCGCCCCATATTACAAAATCATATTGGGGATTAGCCAAGCGGTAAGGCAACGGACTTTGACTCCGTCATGCATAGGTTCGAATCCTATATCCCCAGCCATTGATTTTTATGTTTGCGGACGTGGCTCAGCGGTAGAGCATCGCCTTGCCAAGGCGAGGGTCGCGGGTTCGATTCCCGTCGTCCGCTCCATTTTTATTTCTGGCGCCATAGCCAAGTGGTAAGGCACAGCTCTGCAAAAGCTTTATCCCCAGTTCGAATCTGGGTGGCGCCTCCATTACAAACTTATGTGCCCTTAGCTCAGCTGGATAGAGCGTTTGACTACGAATCAAAAGGTCAGGAGTTCGAATCTCTTAGGGCACGCCATAATGTAAGCCGGTGTGGCGGAATTGGCAGACGCGCGCGACTCAAAATCGTGAGGGAAACCGTGGGGGTTCGAGTCCCTTCACCGGCATCATCCAAAAGGAATGTAGACGATAAACGTCTGCATTCCTTTTTTCGTTGCATCTACATCGATTGCTTCTTCGTGATTTTAATATTAGACTCCATTCTGCATGCTACCTCTCCAGTTACCTTTACAGGGGGCTTTTCTACACCTTCAGAGCTTCCTCGAGCTACACTCCTTAAATCTAAACTATCATTAGAAACCACGTTCTTTATAGGTAAAACAAAGATTATCCAGATGAACTCATCTACACAGGCTAACCCATAGAATAATCGATCCAGTGCAGGGTTGGACGTAGGTCTGTAGAAGGCCCCGCCTTAGGTCTAGGTCCAAAAACCGTCCCCAGGCCGTTTTAGCGAAACTCGAAATTACCTAGAATAGAGTCATAAGGTTGAACAAAAGAAACAACGATCAAACAACAGAAAGGCGGTGTATAAATGAGAAATTCAAAAGGAAATGGAATGAGTATCCTGTTGATTGGTGTAGGGATCTTGGTTCTCCTTGGAGTATTCGGTCCTCTGCTTGGATGGTTGTTCAGTCTTCTAATTCCAATCCTGATGGTCGCTTTGGGATACTACGGGATCCGGAGAGGTAACACCTTGATGGGATGGGTTATTCTCGGTATCGGTGTGATCTGGTTGATGGGTAAACTGTCTTGGCTGATCGGTCCGATCTTTGGAATTATCTTGATCATCTACGGGGTGTCCCGATTGAAGAATGGTAGACCCCGTTATTGATAAAAACCACTACATTACTAACATGCATGAACAACAGATCATGATAGATGAGGAGGGCTAAGCCAATATGAGTGTTTTCCGGCGGATAAGAGACATAACCGTAGCAACATTGAATGAAAAGCTCGAGCAGAGCCAGGATCCGGTTCGATTGATCGACCAGTTCCTACATTCAACCAGACAGGACATTGCTGAGGCTGAGAAGCTGCAGCAGCAATGCCAAGTACATTCCAGACAGCTGAAGCAGCAGGTGGATCAAGCCGAATCCATGCGATATAAACGCGAAGAGCAGGCACTACTTGCACTGAAGGCCGGCGAAGAACATCTTGCCAAGCTGGCATTGCAGGAGAAACTGATCTATGAGGAAAAGATCGAGCAGTATCAAGGCCTGTTGTCCTCAAGCCTGGAGTCGCTAAAAGAAATCGAGGAGCAGCTCGGCGAGCTGCGGATGGAATATCAGACGGTATACAGCAAACGTCAATATTATGTTGCCCGAGTGGAAACCCTTCGTCTTCAGCAGAAAATGAATGAACGTACGGGCTCCTACGGCGGCGGTCATGACGTACCGAAGATGTTCAATCGCCTCGAAGACCGTATCAGCGACTGGGAACTGGAAGCCAGAAGTCTTCGCGATTTACGCCGCATGGGGCAGGAATACATGGAACAGGCTGGTGAATCGGTCTCCACTGTATTAGAAAAAGAACTTGCCCGCCTGAAGCAAAAGCTGAATAACAGCGGAAAGGAGTAACCATGACTAGATTGTACCGTTCCACCCGAGACAAAATGTTCACAGGGTTGATCGGCGGTATATCCGATCATTTCGGAGTCGAATCCACCCTACTTAGAATCATATTTGTAGTCAGTATCTTTTTTACAGGCGGTACAACGCTGTTGATCTATCTGATTGCATCCCTTGTAGTACCTAAGGAGCCGTATTATCACGATCCGTATGGTCCACAGGGCAGACATGGCGGCGGATACCGTTACAACGATCATCCGGGCCCTGGACCAGGCTACAACAGCTATAATGATTCTTATGGACGTCAAGGCTATCCTAATGAGCATAGTAGCTTTGGTCCCAAATATGACCGTCCCAATGGCACAAGAAACAACGCGTCAACGGATTCCGATCTGGATGCGATGATGAAGGATATTGAGAGAAAAGCAATGCAAAAAGAAATCGAAGAATTGAAGAAAAAACTTTCGAACTATGAGAAGGGAGATAAATAACATGGGAGTATTTAAAAGAATTAAGGATATGACGAAAGCATCGGTGAATGAACTGCTGGATAAAGTAGAGGATCCGATCGTAATGTTGAACCAGTACCTGCGCGACATGGAGGCAGAAATTCATGAAGCAGAGGTAACGGTTGCGAAGCAAATGGCTAATGAGCGTCGTATGAAGCAGCGCGTCGATGAGGCTGTGAAGATGGCGGCACAACGTGAAGCTCAAGCTGAATTGGCTCTGAAGAATGGTCAAGAAGAAGTGGCTCGCAAGCTGCTGGAAGAAAAAATCTATTTCGATCAAAAAGAAACCGAGTACGTGGAATTGCACCTGCAATCCGAGACGCAAGCAAAAGAGCTTGTAGCTCAGCTGCATGAAATGAAAGACGAGTTCTACAAAATGCGCAACAAGCGCAATGAGCTTGTAGCCCGCGCTCAAATGGCTAAAGCGAAGAAGCAAATGTCTCAAGTGAGCAGCCTGCACACGATCGAAAGCGGCAGTGCTTCGATGGGCTTCCATCGCATGGAGGAGAAAATCATGCAAATGGAAGCAGAAGCTGATGTGCTTCGTGCCCCATACCGTCCTAACAACGCAGTATACACAAGCCCCGTGGACGCTGAGAAGCAATTGAAGGTGGATGAGCAGCTGCAAGCTTTGAAAAACAAAATGGGGAATTCTTCGAAGTCCGAGTAATTCCTTAGCAAGTCAGCAAAATAAGATTAAACCGTATTCGAACACCATGTTCATATGATATGCTATACGAATGAGATTGTCGTATAGTACAGGCAAAGCCATACAGTGGGGAACGTCTCACTGATATGGCTTTTCCGAGCTTATATCTTGGTCATCAAGGAGGTGCGACATGGACAGAAACCGCTGGATAGCAGTTGGTTTAATCAGCTTGGGTTTTATTATGCTTTTCGGCCGATGGTTTGGTTTCTTCACCATTGTCGCCCTGTTACTCATGTTTGCAGGTGTCCTTCAGATCAGACATGGACATGTGAAGAAGGGATACATTCTGCTCGGAGTAGGTGCCGTACTGCTGCTGCTGGAGCATCTCATGTTGATTATCGGCATCAGCTTGATATCGCTAGGTATTTTTTATGGCAAGTCCAAACGAGCTCATACCACGACGAAGTACATTCAGAAGCAGAACTTTATGTCCAACTTTGATTGGGACCGGGCTCCGTGGGTGATGCGAAGTCTGAGTGTGTGGCATGTGCTGGGAGAGGCGGATGTAGATCTGTCCCTGGCCCTTCCGGAGGAACGCCAAACGGTCCTGATGTTCCATGGAATGCTGGGGGATATTGATCTGATGATCCCGGACTATTATGGGGTGGAGATCGAAGCATCCATCCTGTTTGGCTCAATTCATATGGACGACCGGAAGGAAACCGGCATATTAAACCGCGTGCGGTATAAATCACCCAACTATGAGACCAGTGAATATAAAGTGAAATTTATTGTTTCTTATTTAGGCGGAGATTTGAATATAAGAATGACATAATAAACGTAAGTTTTGTGTAAACCATTCAGGAGGGTTGCCCCGTGGAAACGGAAAAGAAAGCAAATATGATTACCCGAAGTATGCGTGAGGGGACCCTTCTGGGATTGGTTGTCATGCTCGTTGTCCTATATTTATTATATACATATGGTTATCTTCAACCGTTTGAGACGTGGAAGAACCGGATCGAAGCCGGCATTACCATCGTATTGCTGCCGATTGGGCTGGGTGCGATCTATGGCTTCTTCCAGGGATACCGGGTAAAACGACGGGTCGATCTTGTGAGGGAAACGCTGGTGAACTGGGAAAAAGGCAGCCTTACGGACGTCATGCCAGACATCGGCGAAGACGAAGTGGGCCGGCTTGGAGAACAGCTGGTGAAGATCAGCAAACGCTGGGAGGATCAGGTGTCTTCCTTGCAGCGGTTATCTACGAACAATGCCCAGCTTGCCGAGCAGGCCAGGGTTACGGCGATTGTGGAAGAGAGGCAGCGTCTGGCGCGCGAGCTCCATGATGCGGTTTCTCAGCAGCTGTTTGCCATCTCGATGACGGCAACCGCTGTGGGCAGGACGCTGGATAAGGATTTTGACAAAGCGCAGCGCCAGGTGGCTCTGATCGAGGAAATGTCGGCTGTGGCCCAGTCCGAGATGAGGGCGCTTCTTCTTCATCTGCGGCCGGTTTATCTCGAAGGAAAGGCACTGGAGCAGGGGCTGCGAGAACTGATTAAGGAATTGCGAATCAAAGTACCTATGGAAATTACGTTTGAAATGGACGATGACATACATTTGCTCAAAGGGATCGAAAATCATCTGTTCCGGATTATCCAGGAAGCCATGTCGAACACCCTCAGACATTCGAAAGCGGAGAAAATGGATATCCGTATTCACCGCAGGCAGAACACCGTTCGGGTGATGCTGCGGGACGATGGGATCGGATTTGAATTGGATGACAAGAAACAGACTTCCTACGGTCTATCGACGATGCAGGAACGGGTGACGGAGATCGGGGGCTCGGTACAATTCATAACAGCACCGGGTAAAGGGACTCGAATTGAGATCGTTGTGCCACTCATAAACGAAGAACGCAAACGGGGGGATGTAGATGGAAACGCCGATTAAGGTGCTGCTGGTGGATGATCATGAGATGGTCCGGATCGGTTTAGCGGCTGTGCTTGGTACAGAGGACGGCATCGAGGTGGTTGGTGAAGCGGGCAGCGGCGAGGAAGGGATACGCTTAGCGCAGGAATATCATCCTGATGTGGTGCTGATGGACTTGGTGATGGACGGAATGGATGGAATCGAGACGACGCGCCAATTGATGAATCAGTTTCCAAATCTTAAGGTCATTGTACTGACCAGCTATCTGGACGATGAGAAGATGTATCCGGTTATTGAAGCAGGTGCGTTCAGTTATTTATTGAAGACATCCCGTGCTTCTGAAGTAGCTGATGCTATACGTGCAGCCGCACGCGGGCAGTCGGTGCTGGAGTCGCAGGTTGCCTCCAAGATGATGAATCGATTCCGGCATCCGCAAAATGAAGCTCCGGCGCATAACGACCTTACGGACCGGGAAATGGAAGTGCTGCGACTGGTGGCGCAGGGCAAGTCGAATCAGGATATTGCTGATGATTTAATTATAGGCATCAAAACCGTGAAGTTTCACGTAACGAATATTTTAGGCAAGCTGGGGGTAGAGGATCGAACCCAGGCTGCCATCTACGCTTATAAAAATGGGCTGGCTGAGTAAAGAATGCCGGCTCTTTTTGATGCGATAGTCGTGACATAAACATATCCATATAACAATGAAAGGCAGGCTTAAAGACTCCCGGATCGGGAGCTTTTTTTATTTATTGACAGGGAAGAAGGAATCTCTACATACAGCCCGATGGAGGAGCTATTTAAAAAGCGAGGTATAAATCCGCGGTAACGAGGCCATCCTTTTACTAGATTGATAGATTCGAACGGGGAGGCGTGACTGACCATGCGGAAGATGCGTTTACAGATCATTGTGATGATGTTGTTGCTGTGCGGGGCAGCAGCTATGATGGCGGGTTTTGCGGGGACAACGGACAGCAATCGAAACGGATCAGCTCCGCATGCAGGAGAAGCGTCAGCTTCGGGCGGAACGGTAGAAACAGGTGTCAATGGAATAACTAGAGCTGGGGAATCAGCAGAAAGCGATCTAATACTTCTGGCGGCTCTTGGGCAAGAACATATGGAGCCTTCGGCAATACTCACGGTAAAAATTCAAGGTGAAATGATAAATTCCATATCGAAGGATCAAGCTAAGACAACGGCTGAGCAGCTGGCTCGTACAATGGGGCTCTCCGGGATTACAACGTCCCAGCTTCAGGGAAATGAAGTATTCCAAGCAGAAGGCGTGCTCTCCGGTGTATCGGTGCATCTGGACTGGGCTTTCACGAAGGAGGGTCATAGCTATGTCAGAGCCATGCTTGTAGGAGAAGCAGCTGGACAGTCCCGGGAAGTGATGACCCTGCAGCAGCAGATTCAAGAGATGATGAAGCAAGCAGGCATATCGAACTCCTGGAATGCGTCCATTCAAGGATATGCATCGGAGACGGCTAGCGTTGATGGAACGATGGCTCAGGTAGAAGAGGCTGTAGCCCAAAAACTCCCGCTTCGCCCCGTTGAGGATTATGCAGATGACACAACTAAAAGCCGTTCATATGAGGTTCCTTCACTGGGTGCTTTTGTGATGAGTGGCGACACGCCGATTCATATGCAGATCGCGGTGCATGAAGATTCGATGAAGAAAAGTAGTAGAATAACGATCGGATTTCCCGTCATTACAATAGAATATTGAAAATGATTTCTGAAACTCGGATGAAAAAATGCGGAATGAGATAGCATACTTGAAATGAATATGCTAAAATGTCATCACATCGAGTTAAGTGCCGATGCATAAAAATACACTATAATTCATAGAAAGAATGAGGAGCCATGGCTGAAAATCAAAATCTAGATACAATGAAGACACCGGGAGCTGTATTTTTCATCTTTGGAGCGACTGGTGATTTGGCAAGACGTAAGTTGTTTCCGGCGATCTACAGTCTTTATCGTGAAGGAAAACTGGATGAGGATTTTGCGGTAATCGGCGTGGCGCGGCGTCCGCGCACCCAAGAAGAGTTTCGGGAGGACGTGTATCGTTCAATTCAGGAATTCTGCCGATATAGTTCGGAACAGGATAGTGAATGGAATGCATTTGCACAACATTTTGAATATAAATCTTTAGATATTAACAATATTGACGGTTTCCGTGAGCTTCGCGAACAAACGGAGCAATTGGAAACAAAATTTAATATACCGGGCAACCGCTTGTTCTATCTGGCGCTTGCACCGGAATTGTTCGGCAGCGTATCGTTTAACCTGATGAAGGGCGGTATGCTCGAAGGTGAAGGCTGGAACCGTCTTGTGATCGAGAAGCCGTTCGGCTACGATCTGGAGTCGGCTGCCAATCTGAACGAAGAGATCCGTAAAGTGTTCAAGGAAGAAGAGATCTACCGAATTGACCATTATCTGGGTAAAGAAATGGTACAGAACATCGAAGTTATACGTTTTGCGAATGCTTTCTTCGAGCCGTTGTGGAACAACAAGCATATCGCCAACATCCAAATCACGCTTGGTGAAACGGTTGGTGTCGAGGAGCGCGGCGGGTACTATGATCATGCCGGCGCTCTAAGGGATATGGGGCAGAACCATATGCTGCAGCTGCTTACCATGATTGCGATGGAGCCGCCTAGCCGACTGCTCGCAGAGGATATCCGCGACGAGAAGGTGAAGGTGCTTCGCTCCTTGCGTCCGTATGCCACGCATGAAGAAGTGAAGAACAACGTGGTTCGCGGTCAGTATACGAGCGGTTCCGCGGGCGGCAAAGATCTGCCGGCATACCGCGAAGAGGACAAAGTGAATCCGGAATCCAATACGGAAACCTATTTTGCCGCCAGAGTCTTCGTGGATAACTTCCGCTGGGCTGGTGTACCGTTCTATATCCGTACGGGCAAACGCCTCCCGGTTAAGACAACCGAGGTGGTTGTCGAGTTCAAACGGATGCCAACCAATGTATACCTGGGCCAAAAGCATTCCCTGGAGCCTAACCTGCTCGTTATTCGCGTCAATCCGATGGAAGGCATTTATGTGAAGATTAACGCGAAGAAGCCGGGATCTGAATCCGAGATCGCTCCTGTAGCGATGGACTTCTGCCAAAGCTGCATCGTGGGCATTAACTCTCCTGAGGCGTATGAGCGTCTGCTGCATGACGCTGCTCGTGGAGACTCCACCTACTTTACGCGCTGGGATGAAGTGGCTTCGGCATGGTCCTTCGTGGATCGTATCGCCAGCGCATGGAGAGAGAACCAGGGCGAGCTGGAATCGTATCCTGCTGGATCATGGGGACCTGACAAAGCGGATGAGCTGTTGAAGGAAGACGGATTCCACTGGTGGCCGGTAAACGGTCAGCTTGAGGATAATGTGGTGTGGTTCAAAAACTAAGATCATTTTCTAAAATTTACGTGTTAAAAATCATCCTCATGCGCATGGCGCATGGGGATGATTTGCGTATAAATTGTGGTACAATGATATACATGACTTTAGTTACGAAGGGATAAGTGAAATGGCAAAGCAAATAGATGAACTGCAGCAGGAAGTGGATAAGCGCCGCACGTTTGCGATTATTTCCCACCCTGACGCCGGTAAAACAACACTGACCGAGAAGCTGCTCTTGTTTGGGGGCGCCATTCGTCTGGCTGGATCGGTTAAAGCTCGTAAAGCGAGCAAGCATGCAACGAGTGACTGGATGGAGATCGAGAAGCAGCGGGGAATCTCGGTTACCTCGTCTGTTATGCAATTTGATTATTTAGGGCATCGGATTAATATATTGGATACGCCGGGTCACCAAGACTTCAGTGAGGATACCTATCGTACGCTGACCGCCGCTGACAGCGCCGTCATGTTGATTGACGTAGCCAAAGGGGTCGAGGCCCAAACCATCAAGCTGTTTCAGGTTTGTGCGAAGCGGGGCATTCCGATCTTTACCTTTATCAACAAACTCGACCGCGAAGGGCGCAGCCCGTTTGATCTGATGGAGGAGCTTGAGCAGGTTCTCGGCATCCGCTCCGTACCGATGAATTGGCCGATCGGCTCCGGGCGTGACCTGTGCGGCGTGTACGACCGGGTTAAAAATCAGGTTGAATTGTTCCAGGGCGACGACCATTCCACGATTAAGGTACAGAAGGTTGAAGGCTATGAGGATCCGATCATTCGCGAGATGGCAGGCGATTACCTGCATGATCAGTTATGTCAAGACCTCGAGCTGCTGGATGTTGCCGGAGACCAATTTGATCTGGAAAAAGTTATGCAGGGTCAGCTAACGCCTGTATTCTTCGGCAGTGCGATCAACAATTTCGGTGTCCAGACCTTTCTGGAGAACTTTCTTCAGCTTGCGCCGAAGCCGGAGCCGCGCCGCAGTACGGAGGGTGTGGTGGAACCTACCGATGAGAAGTTCTCCGGATACGTATTTAAGATTCAAGCCAATATGAATCCGGCTCACCGGGATCGTATCGCTTTCCTGCGAATCGTATCGGGCAAGTTCGAACGCGGTATGAGCGTGAAGCATGTTCGGGTAGGCAAGGAAATCAAGCTGGCGCAGCCGCAGCAGTTTTTGGCGCAGGATCGAGATATTGTGCAGGAGGCATACCCTGGCGATATTATCGGTCTGTTTGACCCGGGCATTTTCCGGATTGGGGACTCACTCAGTCAAGGTCGTGAAGTTGTATTCGACGAGCTTCCAACGTTCTCACCGGAAATTTTTGCGAAAGTAACGGTGAAGAATGCGTTGAAGCATAAGCAATATCAGAAGGGGATTGATCAGCTGACGGAAGAGGGCACCATTCAGGTATTCCGCACCGTGAGTTTTGACGAGACCATTCTCGGGGTTGTCGGACAGCTTCAGTTTGAAGTCTTCGAGTACCGGATGAAGGGAGAATACGGCGTTGATGTCCAGCTTCAACGCATGCCGTATCAGTTCGCCCGCTGGATCGTGGATGATAATATTGATCCGTCCAAGTTCCGGATAAACTCAACGCTGGTCAAAGACAAGAAGGATAACTATGTTGTCTTGTTCGAAAATGAGTATGCGATGAGAACCGCCATCGACAAGAATCCAACCGCCCAGTTTCTTGAGACCGCTCCGTAAGCGATGTTATAAATATGCAGCAAAAAGGAACAATCCCCCAGCTTTCACAGCTTAGGGGATTGTTCCTTTTTGTTGACCATGGGATTAACCTTGAAGGTTGCCGGGCGTAACGGTTTTCAGATGATCATGGAGGGAAGAGACAAGGCTGTTCTGCTGGGTAGCATCCATGTCTTTCCACATCATTTCAAACATTACACCGAGTCCCGGCAGGGCAGCTTCAGGCCCGTCAACGGAACCCTCGATCATGGAGCGCAGCTCTTCTTCGTCCTGATTGTGGACTTTATGAATGACGGCCTGCCTTAGATCTAACAATATGGACATGGACATGTTCCTCCTTGTTATGAAAGGGTCATTGTGTAATGTGCCCGTTCCGGGGCAGTTACATTCAAGTATTCGAGACAGTATGATATACTATTATCATTATGATTATGGATGACCTAGGCTCGTGGGGGGATATATAAATGGCTAAGAAGCAGTACGCAGTAATCGGTATGGGGCGTTTTGGCACGAGTGTTGCTAAGGAATTGAGCAGCATGGGATTTGATGTATTAGCCATAGACGCGAGCGAACAGCGCATTCAGGAAATCGCGAGTATGGTTACGCATGCCGTATCGGCGGATTCGACCGATGAAGAAGCGCTTCGGGCGCTGGGCATACGGAATTTTGATGTGGTTGTCGTGGCGATCGGGGAGGATATTCAATCCAGCATTTTGACTACGCTGATCTTGAAGGATCTTGGCGTACCGGCCATTATCGTGAAAGCGAAGAATGAGCTGCACGGAAAAGTGCTGAACAAAATCGGTGCGGACAAGGTGATTTTCCCTGAACGGGATATGGGGTTGCGGGTTGCCCATCATCTGGTGTCACCGAATATTTTGGATTATATCGATTTGTCGGACGACTACAGCATTATGGAGATGCTTGCTACAGGAGATCTGGTCGGTCACAATCTGATAGAGCTGGATATTCGGGCACGATTCGGCTGCAATGTCATGGCGATTCGAAGAGATGCGGATATGAACATTTCTCCAAGTCCGGATGACCGGATTGAGGAAGGCGATATTCTCATTATTGTCGGGCACAAGAATAACTTAACGAAGATGGAGCTTGCTTATCCGAAGTAAGCTGTCCGCAAGCGGGTATGCTGGGTTGAGTGGGACTCGGTTTTATATATAAGTAAAGAACGGATGGATTAACCATGGAGATACTATCGCCGCAGAATGCCAGAGTGAAGGGCTGGGCACAGCTTCAGGAGAAAAAACATCGAGACAAGCAGAACAAGTATGTGGTGGAAGGCATTCATCTCGTACAGGAAGCCCTGTTATCCGGAGTGGACATCGAGTGTGTTGCGTATGACGTGGAGAAGGGCATTCCCCAGGAACTTCGTCATATATCGGATACAGGACAAGGTGCTGAATGGATTGGCGTATCTCATGCCGTCATCTCGAAGGTCAGTGATACGCCGTCACCGCAGCAGGTGTTTGCCGTGGTCCGCAAAGAAGCACGTCAATGGCAGGACCTGATCCTGCGTGAGAACGGTTTGGTCATCGTTCTGGACGGTCTTCAGGACCCTGGGAATGTAGGAACCATTATACGAAGTGCCGATGCCGTAGGGGCTGCTGGCGTGGTTCTGGGACGCGGCTGCGCGGATTTGTACAACCCGAAGACGCTGCGCTCTACCATGGGATCCCTGTTTCACCTACCGGTGCTGGAGGGCGATCTGCTGAGCATTTTGCCGGAAGCCAGGGAACGGGGGGCCCGATTGGTGACAACCCTGCTGGAAGGGAAACATTCCTGCTTCGAGTATGATTTCAAAGGGACAAGCTGGATCGTGATTGGGAGCGAAGGGCGCGGTGTCTCACCTGAGGTTGCGGAACTCGTGGACGATGCGATCCGTATTCCCATGCCGGGGAAAGCCGAATCGTTGAACGCGGCTATGGCAGCGTCCGTGCTGATGTACGAGGCTTTACGGCAAAGAGAGTATGCAAGTCAATAAAGACCGGAGCGGCTCGACAAAGCTGGAAGTGATTAGAAATCAATGGCTAATCATATCCGGCTTTTTTTTATTTAAGAGATAAGTAAGCATTAGAGGCTTACCTCCTTATATCGCAAGAAAGCTTCCGCTAAACACGTTCTGTTTTCTAACAAGTACGTCGATGACGTTTTTCTTATTTTTGATAAGGCTGGTCATAATAACAGGAGTGTTCGAAAGGAGTTAAACCCCAATGTACGAGCAAAAAACAAAAGAAACGGATCACAGCGTGGTGGAGTTTATAGAGCAAGTGGATTCGCCGAAAAAACGGGAGGATGCTTATCGTTTGCTGGAGATTTTTGAGGAGACGAGCGGTTTTCCGGCTAAGATGTGGGGACCCAGTATCATCGGTTTCGGCTCCTACCATTACCGCTACGCTACCGGGCACGAAGGCGATGCACCGTTGGTAGGTTTCTCGCCGCGCAAGGCGAAGATCAGCCTGTATTTTGCGCCGGGCGATAAGAAGCGGGAGGAGCTGTTGCCGAGTTTCGGTAAACATACGGCCGGGAAAGGCTGCGTGTATATTAATAAAGTGGCGGACATTAATGTGGAAGTCCTAAGGCAGCTGATTCGCGAATCGATTGCCTTCTTGAACAAGACCTACCCGGCTCAGTCCTAGCGAGCTCTAGGCCATGAGAAGCTGGCAAGCTGCCTGGTTTACGAGGCTTTAAGGGAGGCTGGACAATAGGGTGCGCTGATTGGGTAACAGGTGAATATTGTTATTTGACGTAAAACCATTTGGTGTCCTATAATGCAATAAGGGAAACCAAATGGTTTCATAATATTAAACATGAGTGAGGTTTATGTGATATGGACAACGCATCAAACGGCAAGCTGCCGGATATTCGTCATACGCTTGTGCTGAAAGCGCCCATCGAGAAGGTGTGGAAAGCCGTGGCAACGGCTGAAGGGATTTCAGCCTGGTTTATGCCTAACAATTTTGAGCCGGTGGAAGGCTTTGAGTTTCAATTGAATGCAGGCCCTTTCGGCAATTCACCATGCAAGGTCACGCTTATTGACGAGCCTAATCGTTTGTCTTTTAACTGGGGCAGGGATTGGAGTGTTACGTTCGAACTGGTACAGCAGGGAGATCATACGGAATTTACGCTCATTCACGGCGGATGGACAGCGGATCAAGTGACCGAGTTCGGGGAAGCACACGATATCGTGCGGGGCCGTATGGACAACGGCTGGGCAGGCATTGTTCAGAAGCTTGCGGGATACGTTGAGGCCTAATCCATGTCGCAAGCTGCTCCGAAGCATGATGTTTATCAAGCTATCGCAGATCCGACACGCCGTAAGCTGCTTGGCTTGTTAAGTGATAAGGAAATGCCGGTTAAAGAAATTACAGGGCACTTCTCCATGACGCGGACTGCCGTCTCCAAGCATCTCCGAATTCTGGGGGAAGCGGGCCTTGTGCAGGACCGCAAGGTTGGACGCGAAACGCGCTATCGGCTGGATGCCGAACCGCTTAAGGAATTAAAGGATTGGCTGGCTTATTTCGACCGCTTCTGGGAGAATAAACTGTCAATGCTGAAATATTATGTGGAGGATCAAGAAGACAGTCCAAAGGACGACAAGTAGATCCTCGATGCCGTCTTTCTTGAAATTGAATATCCATAAGGAAGAAGAGTGAGGATCCATCCTGGCTCTTCTTTTTTGCCGTTTGTCCGCATACCCTCTATACAGGAGAGCTTGCCATGGTAAACATGCTCCTCGGGGCGTAAATAGGGGGGACCAAGCATGAGACGAAAGAGATGGGGAAGCAGGAGGTTGGCCTTTCCGTCGCTGTCGTGGCCTAAGCCAAGGAGAGCTTATAAACCACCGCGCAGAGGCTTTCGGCCCGTACCGCAGAGCCGAGGGCGTCCTCAGGCTGCCAAAAGACGAAGCACGAAAAAGTGGTGGCTGATCGGCGCTCTGCTCCTTGTGTTTGGGATCGTTGAGTTTTTTATGTATATTGAGCAGAATCTGCGGCCGCCGATCATGCATTTAGCCCAAATCAGGGTTAAACAGATTGCCACTGAAGCCATCAATAAAGCGATCACCTCTCAGGTGACGCAGGGCAAGGATTTTGATAATCTGGTCAACTGGAAAACGGACAGCTCGGGCAAAGTGACGGGATTCATGCTGAACTATGCCGAGCATTTAAAAATCACGTCCCATACAACGGAGGTTGTTCAGAGCACACTGGACGATATCCATAAGCGTAAGGAGCAAATTCCCTTGGGACAGGTGCTGAAAAGCCCGATTATCGCTTCATTCGGTCCGCAAATTCCTTTAAAGATCGAACCGCAGGGAGCGGTGAAGGTTCAACTGGACACCAGGCAGCAGGGTGCGGGCATTAATATGATTTTGGTGGAGGTATTCGTCCACATTGTAACAGAGGTAGCGGTTGTCGTTCCTTTTGACATGGAGCCGCAGATTGTGGAAACCGATATTCCCATTTCTTATCTGCTCGTGGTCGGGGACGTGCCGATGTATTATTATGACGGGCAAGGAAAGGCCGTCGGCGAGAATAAGGCAAGCGCGCCGAGCATAGCGATACCGCCGCCCGTTACCAATGAGAATAGCCATAATACGGAGCAGGAAATCCCGCCTGTAACTCCGCCGGTAACAACGCCGACGAATCCTCCAGATGGAACAACGACACCTCTGGAACCTTCACCTGGCGGAGCAGACTTATCCGGGCAGACGGGGGAAAACAACACTGGAGACTAAGAGCGCTGATTCATTAATTTGGCGCCAGCATATGGAACCCTGCTCCATGATTTACTTCGCAGTTATGGATGTCCTTAACGGAGAAAACGCGCCCCCTGGGTTGAACTCAGGAGCGCGTTTTTTTCTTCGAGCGTTTTTCTTCCATTTCCCAGTGCTTCAGCAGCGGGTAAGGATCGAATGCCCATTCGGTCAATCCGGTATCCCGGTAGATGCCGTAATGGAGGTGTGGAGGGAACTTGCCTTGGGTTCCCGGCTTGCCATAACCGGAGCTCCCAACCCAGCCAAGGGTTTGACCCGGCTTAACGACATCCCCGAGCGAGATTCCTTTGTCAAAGCCTTGCAGATGGGCGTAATAGTGGTAATGATTGTTTAAATCACGGATGCCGATGCGCCACCCGCCATATTTATTCCAGCCCTTGATTTCGACAACGCCGTAACAGGTGCTTCGAACGGGGACTCCGTATGAGGCAAACAAATCCGTTCCCTCGTGAACCCTTCTGCCTCCCCAGTTGCGTCCCATGCCAAATGTGCTTCGGTAGGAATAGTTGCTTTTGACCGGGAGAGGAAATGCATGGTCAAACAAGTCCAGCTTTCCAAAGGTCTCGTACATTTTGGCGTATTGCATGACGCGCTGAACAGCCCGCGTATTCTGGTAGTATGACCAGAGTCCGATGCTGAAGTCATCGGCAGCATGACCGTAGGGGGCGAGCCTTGCCGCAACGGTATATAGCAGGTCGATATCATTATTCGGATCCGCCTTGCCATCTCCATCCCCATCCAGCCCGATGCCGGAAAACACGCTGATCGACGTCGGATTTACATCTTCCTGATTGGGATTTAACGCCCCGGCCCATCTTGTGGAGGGGATGAAGATTCCGAGCGTCCGGTCCGGATGTTTGCGATCCTTGGGATGGACTCTAGTTAGTGTCCGTTCATACTGGTCAATGGCAGCCAGGCGATACCAAGGAATTTGGGTAACGGTGGAAATCTCATCATATAACGACTTCCGGTCTGCAAAAATGGCGTTAACATCCGATGTTTTCACCGTATCGTCAGCGGTGCTTACCGCAACAGAGGCGGATGCGGACACAGGCCCGCACATGCAGCAGGCAGCTGTCAAGGCAGCCACAGCTGCAGCAGTGCAGCGAATCATAATACCGCTTGCGCTCAATGGTTGGAAAATCCTCAATGTGTCCTTCTCCTTCCTTTTGGATTGTCATAATTAAGGACGGACAGTCATGCCTACACTGTAGGGTGAATCGAAACAAGGATTTTTATCCATGCCGCAACTAGATTAATCTCATATCGATGCGAAACAAGTAATATGATGGTTTTCATGATATAATATGGGACAGCAAACGATGGGGTATGTCTTGAGTTACATCAATAAATTCGAAAGAAGGTTTTTTCTTTGTCTAAAACCAAACAGCCAAAACCTGACTGGATTCGAATCAAGCTGACTACTGGCGATAATTATAAAGAAATCAAAAGCATGATGCGATCCAAGACACTGCACACGGTGTGTGAAGAGGCTCGCTGTCCGAATATTTATGAATGCTGGGCTAACCGTACGGCAACCTTCATGATCCTGGGTGATATTTGTACCCGCGCCTGCCGATTCTGCGCTGTCAACACGGGTCTTCCAACGGAACTGGATCTTCAGGAGCCCGAACGCGTAGCGGAAGCGGCGGAACAGATGAACCTGCGTCACTGCGTAGTAACAAGCGTAGCACGGGATGATCTGAAAGATGGCGGGGCCTACATATTCGCTGAAACGGTTAAAGCCATTCGCAGACGTCTGCCGCTATGCTCGGTGGAAGTGCTGATTCCGGATTTCATGGGCAGCGAAGAAGCGCTTAAGATCGTAATGGATGTGAAGCCGGACATTCTGAACCATAACATTGAGACGGTCGAGCGAATGTCGGATCGGGTACGTGCCAAGGCCAAGTACACCCGTTCCTTGCAATTGCTGAAGAATGCCAAGGCGATGCAGCCTGATATTCCGACCAAATCGAGCATAATGCTAGGTGTCGGCGAACAATGGCATGAGATTCTGGAAGCGATGGACGACCTGCGTTCGGTGGGTTGCGATATCATGACGATCGGCCAATATTTGCAGCCTTCGCCAAAGCATCTGAATGTGGAAAAATACTATACGCCGGAGGAGTTTGCGATCTTGAAGGAAGAGGGAATGAAGCGCGGATTCAGCCACGTGGAGTCCGGTCCTCTGGTGCGCAGCTCCTATCATGCACACGAGCAAGTGAAATCTGCAGAACGCAACAAGGAAGAGACCGTGCAGTCTTAACCTTTGGAAAGGCAGGGGAAGCTTTCAATGATCGTTATCGGAAACAAAAGTTATGAAGTGTTAAAGGACCATCGAAACGGCTGGAATCTGGAAGCTTTCCGGGAGCGGTACAGCGAGGTGCTGGACCGTTATGACTACATCGTGGGAGACTGGGGTTACAATCAGCTTCGGCTTAAAGGTTTCTATCGGGATAATCATCCTAAAGCTGCCAAGGATTCCACCTTCTCCAGCATGTCCGATTACATTAACGAATACTGCAATTTTGGTTGTGCTCACTTCGTGCTTCAGAAAACGAAGGAGCAGAAGGATAGCAAAGACCATGCCAATTCCAAAGAGCCTGTGGAGATTCGTGAATCATCCCCCAAGGAAACCAAGGGTGAGGGGGAAGCGAAGGGAAGCAAGGAAATCCAGCAGGAGGGTCCCAAACCGGGCAAGGAACACAAGGACCAACGCGAGCGGCGCGAAGCGAAGGAATCCAGACGCGAGCCACGCGATCCTAAGGAATCCAAAGAAAAGGAAGCAAAGCCTTCCAAGGAGCCTCATGTGCCGGCAGAGCAGCCGCAATAAAAAGAACGGTCACCAGTAATGCTGGTGACCGTTCTTTTTTAGGTAGTCGTTCTTCTTAATATTAGCCAAGAAATGCATCACGGACACGATTCCAGAACGGGAACGGCCGATAGCGTGCAAAACTGACCTGCTGTTCCGCCACTTGACAGCGCACGGATACGAGGTCGTCAATCGAGATATTCACATGATCGATTGTAAGCAGTAAACGCTGTTCTTTACGCGAGAATATATCACAATGATGATGTTTAGGCAGGAGCAGCGGTGAGCCCAGCGTACGGAAAATCCGATTGTTAATCGAGGCGATTTCCGCGATCTGCAGAGCATCGATGGAAGGATGCACCATCGCTCCGCCGACACTTTTGTTATAAGCCGTGCTGCCGGATGGCGTGGACACGCAAATCCCGTCTCCCCTGAACATCTCAAAGGTTACGTCGTTGATGTCAATCTGCGCGACAACAGTACCGTCAACGCCTTTAAGCGTGAATTCGTTTAAAGCAATGTAAGAGGACGTTCCTGATTTCTTATGAATTTCCAGTTGAACCAGGGGATACTTGACGAGGCGCGGCTTCACGTTGCCATGTTCGCCTTCCCCGCTCATATGATCAATTAGCTCTGTCAGTTCATCGGCCTTCCAATCAGCATAGAATCCCAAGTGGCCCGTGTGGACACCGACAAAAGCGAGGTCAGGAATACGGTCTATAAAAGTATGGAAAGCATGCAGCATCGTACCGTCTCCGCCGATCGAGACCACAATCTCCGGAGATTCTGCATCCAGCACAAACCCCCGCTGTTCCGCCAGCTTGTGAAATTGCTGGGTCAGCTCGACAGACAATGGGTCACCGCGGTCCAGAACATAATATCTCAAGTTGATAAGCTCCTTTGTAAGGTTATATAAAGATGATAATCAATCTTGGAGAAGAACACAATGTTCACCTTGGGAATTTGCGGATTTTCTGCTGCAGTCCTCGAATGATCTGAATAAACAACGCAACCGCAATCAGGAAACCGAGCAGGATGCAGAAAGCCGCCATAATATGGGTATACCCGTTTAGGGCGGAATCCGAAACAGCCGGAAGGGCCATGGTCGGTATCGAAGATCCCATGACACTTCTCCACAGCAGCAATACAGCGACCGCGGCAATCACACCATGAATCAGTCTTGCAATGACAAAAGGGAAATACCTGAGGTTGGTAGAGTTCAGGATGCTAATGATCTGGGCATGGACGGACAAACCGCCCCATGACAATATAAAGGCAGCCGCGGCCGCTTTGTATGGCAATGGAATTGCAGCCCCCGCTTCCCCGGCATATCGGGCACCAAGTGTGACCTCAAACAATCCGCCTACGATGGCAGTGGATAAGGATTCAGGCATCCCAACCAGAGATAACAGCAAACTGATGACTTCAGTTAGCGCAGGCATAACGCCGGCGCGGGTCCAGAGTTCAAGAAACACAGAGAAGAAAACCACAAGCCCGCCCACGACGATAATGAGCTGAAGCGATGATTGTATCGCTTGTCTTAACAGGGTGCCGAGGTCCCGGCCATCCTGCTCACGCGCCGCATGCATGGCATGCAAGGCGGACTTGAGTCTGCTTGTATTAGCCTGGGATAGGCGGAGTGAATCGGTTGCGTTTTTGGATTCATGCCTGCCATGAAATCTCATAATCAAGCCCACAAGGAAACCTCCGCCATAATGGGACAAGGCAAGGATCAAACCGATCTTGGGGTCATGAAAGAAGCCGATGGAGACGGCACCAATTAGAAATATAGGGTCAGAAGAGGTGGTGAAAGCGACAAGCCGCTCACCTTCCTCCCGATTTACCATTTTTTGTTCCCATAGCTTGGCGGTTAATTTGGCACCGACCGGGTATCCTGAAACATATCCCATTGCTGCAACGAATCCTCCGGCCCCCGGAATACGAAATAACGGTCTCATCATAGGGTCCAGGAGCGTGCCAATCAGGTGGACTACGCCGAACCCCAGCAGCACCTCGGAAATAACAAAGAACGGGAACAGGGAAGGGAACAGCACGTCCCACCATATCGACAGGCCACGGAGTGCGGATTGAAGCGCCGCTTCGGGAAATAAAGCCATTAGGACAATTACGCTGAGCAGTGCCGTCACGAGCAAGAGCCAGCCCATTTTTTTCATGGTCATAATAAGAAATACGCCCCCTGGCATCGATGTGAATGATGGAAATATAGGTCCGTTGTTAAAAATCTATGCAAGATATAGGACAAACAGTATAAAAAACATGAGAAAGCGGTTACAATTGTGCTTTATTTTCGGGGATCTTGTGCTATAATAAAAAACATCAAAGCACATCTTTCGTTATTATGTTTGGATGGAGTGATGATCATGAGCATAGTCGCAGGTATCCTAGTATGCGCCTTCGTTTATGTTATACGTGCTTCTCTCGTCCAGAGTGAAGAGGACTGGCGCAGTTATTAATAAGTTCTAAAAGGTGCTAACCATTGCTTAGCGCCTTTTTTTGTCGTTTTTTTGGTATAATGGATAGGTACATCCAATCGAAACGTAACATAAAACAGATGGGAGATTAGCGGATATGAATCCGAACTTAAGCATCTATGATAACCTCGGGGGTGCCGAGGGTGTACGTTCGCTCGTCGAAGCTTTTTATCCGAGAGTGCAGCAAAATGAGCTGCTTTCGCCATTGTTTCCGGAAGATATTATGCCGGTGATGGAGAAGCAATATATGTTCTTGAGCCAGTTTTTTGGAGGGCCAGCCTTGTTCTCGGAAGCATTCGGACATCCGATGATGCGGGCCAGGCACATGAAATTCCCGATTACGGATCGCCATGCCGAAGAATGGCTTGGCTGCATGGCAGGAGCCCTAATCGAAATTGGCGTGGAGGATGAATTACGTGATTTTGTGCTGCAGCGTCTGTCCGGCCCCGCCCACCATTTCGTGAATACTCCTTAGTTCCAAAGACCTATTTCGAAACAGGAATTAGACACGAATGAAGGGATGGCGAATGGCGTGAAATTGGAACCCTTGTATTCCATCAAGGTGGTTTGCGCGCACTGTGAGCATGAATATGAAACATCCAGGGTAAGACCCAGCTTTAAAAAGGCATACCGTACAGATACGGATTTTTGCGCTTATTATAAATCGGAGAATCCCGATTTTTACGTGGTGCGGATCTGTCCTGAATGCGGTTTTGCCTCCACGGAAAACTCGACCCTGAAATTGAACGAGCGGCAGAAGGCGCTCTTTCACGAGCAAGTCGGATGCCGCTGGGAGAAGAGGGATATGGGCGGTTCGCGCAATCTGGAGGATGCTCTGGAGTCGTACAAGCTGGCTCTCCTCTGCGCCCAAGTCATCGGGGAGCGGGATCGCATTGTGGCCAGCCTGCTGCATCATATCGCTTGGCTGTACCGGTATCAGGGCAACGAGGATCAAGAGAAGCGGTTCTTGAGTTATAGCCTGGAATCCTATGTTCGAGTGTTCGAGCTAGAAGGGGTAGGGGCGAATGATGCTAGGCTGCTGTATCTGATCGGAGAGATCCACCGCAGGCTGGGACAGTTTCAGGAGGCGGTTCAATGGTTCTCCAGAGTGGTTCAGGATGACAAGATTATGGACGCCGCGATGATACGCGCATCCAGAGAGCAATGGAAGCTGATATCCGAGCAGATACGGGAGCAGAAGAACGAGGCACTCAAGGCAGAGTCATAATGCAAATAGCCCGCTGAAGGGTGGGTCAGCAGGCTGTTGGACTAACACGAATAGCTAAACTCATGCTGTGCGGCGAAATTAGCGTAATCGCTGATCCGTGAGCAAGTAGTCGATGTCGCTGTCCAGCACGGTTACTTTGTTGTGGCAGCAGGGGAAGATCAGCAGCTTCTTTTTCCCTTCCCTTACGCTTATCAGCTCTTTGGGTTTCATCGGCAGCAATACATTGTCGGTTCCGCAGAATGGGCAGCTGTGTACATATACGTCGTTTCCAACGACATCATAGGGCCAAGTATTGGAAAAAGGAATCATGAGTTCTCCGATGATGGTGACTCATCGTCTTTTTTCGTTGCTTTCGCTTCTTCATTCTTGGCAAGCTCGGCAATTTTCTGCATTAATATATGCTGAGGCATATGCATCAGCTGTTCCAGCGGAACGCCCAGCTGCTTGGACAGTGTAACCGCCGTCTCCGGTGATATTTGCAAAGGTCTCATGGCTTCTAGCTCCTCCAGCAGTAAATTGGTTGTAACAGTGACAACATAAATTGAGTTATATATAGTTATACACTTTTCCCTAAGTCCACACAAATGGTATTCCGCTTGAATTCATATTTTATTTCGAAAGGTGATGAATGTTCAATGGCACTTCAACAAACTTGGGATTTGGAATCGATATTTCCCGGAGGCTCTTCCTCACCGCAGCTCGTGAGCTTTCTTGAGACACTTGAGCAGGATGTACATAATCTTCAGCAAGCCGTTAAAGCATTGACCGTTCCGGAAACCATGGAAGGTGCAGCAAGCCTTGAACGCTTCCTTGAGCAGTTTCAGAGTGCCTATGCCCGCATCCGTGAAGTCTCTGCATTCGTGGGCTGCCTGACCGCGCAGAATGTGAATGATAAGAAGGCGGTTCAATTATCCGGACGTGTAACGTCGTTGTCCGCGACCCTGCAATCGGTTAAGAACCAATTCGATAACGTTCTCCGTGGTATGAATGACGAACTCTGGACGGCTTGGACCGATACGGATAAGGTGTCCGAGCTTGATTTCGTATTGAACGAAAGCCGTAATCTTGCCAAAGACAAGATGAGTCCCGAGTTAGAGAGTCTGGCTCTATCGCTTGGCGTAGACGGTTATCATGGATGGGGAGAGTTCTACGATACCATCGTTAAGAAAATCCAAATCCCCTATGAGGAAGACGGTAAGACGGTCATGTTGTCCGCAGGACAGGCATTCAATAAAATGCATGATCCTCGCCGGGAAGTACGTCAATCCATGTTTGAAAAGTGGGAGCAGGCGTGGGGAGACTCCGCTGATTACTGTGCGGATACCCTTAACCATTTATCCGGCTACCGCCTGAAGCTGTACGAGAACCGCGGCTGGGAGGATGTCTTGAAGGAGCCGCTCGCGATTGGCCGCATGAGCCGTGAGACCCTGGATACCATGTGGGCTGTCATACAGGACACGAAGTCGGTGCTTGTGGAATACCTGAACCGCAAAGCGAAGCTGCTTGGTCTGGAAGGTTTGTCTTGGACTGATGTAGATGCCCCGCTGCGTACTTCCGCAACCAAAATCTCCTATGACGATGCAGCTGTTAATATTGTGGAGCAATTCCGCAAGTTCAGCCCGAGATTGGCGGATTTCTCGCAAATGGCGTTCGACAAGAGCTGGATTGAGGTGGAGGATCGTCCCGGCAAGCGCCCTGGCGGTTTCTGTACCTCCTTCCCGGCAAGCGGCCAGACCCGAATCTTCATGACGTTTGGCGGAACGGCCTCGAACGTTTCGACCCTGGCTCATGAGCTCGGCCATGCCTACCATCAGCATCTGATGGGCGGAATTCCGGTGCTTAACCAAAAATATGCGATGAATGTTGCCGAGACGGCATCTACTTTTGCCGAAATGATTGTTTTTGATGCGATGGTGAAGGGAGCCGGCAGCGAAGAAGAAAAGCTGGCTCTGCTGGAAGAGAAAATTCAGAACAGCGTAGCCTTCTTTATGAATATTCATGCACGCTTCTTGTTCGAAACCCGCTTCTATGACAAGCGGAAGAGCGGTCTGCTCAGCAGCGAGGAAATATCGGAATTGATGGTGGAAGCGCAGAAGGAAGCCTATTGTGATGCTCTGACATCATACCACCCGCATTTCTGGGCATCCAAGCTTCATTTCTATATTACCGGGACGCCGTTCTATAATTTCCCGTACACCTTCGGTTATATGTTCAGTACGGGCCTCTATGTTCGGGCATTGGAAGAAGGTCCGAGCTTTGCGGACAAATATGATGCCCTTCTTCGCGACACCGGCGTG
This sequence comes from Paenibacillus sp. Dod16, assembly GCF_049893405.1. Lineage (NCBI taxonomy): Bacteria > Bacillati > Bacillota > Bacilli > Caryophanales > Paenibacillaceae > Paenibacillus > Paenibacillus sp. Dod16. The sequence continues at coordinate 79,270 of NZ_JBNDYG010000027.1, read as the reverse complement.
ATGTCCGTGGAGGATCTGGCGAAGAAACACCTGAATGTGGATCTGACCCAGCGCGATTTCTGGCAAAGTGCAGCAGATTCCTGCGTATCCGACATTAGACAATTCCTGCAAATGACGGAGCATATGGCGTGATTTGTTGATTATCATCGGAATAACAGATAAGAATTTCCTTGGAGGACGTTTTCCTCTCAATACATGCAATTTCCAACCTATGGAGGAGCCCGATTCGGGCTTCTTTTTTTGTCGTAAAAGAATGAAAGTTGACGCAAAAAAGGGGCTGAAACCTAAATTATTTGTGCAATTTTAGTAATAAATACCCAAATGTGTTGAATATTGTTGATACAATGAATCCTTTACCCTATAATGAGTCATAAGCCCTAATAATAGGGAGGATTTACTAATAAAGGAGGGGAGAAGAGATGGTAAAACTAGATCAATTATCACTGGCTAGACAATTGGACATCGTTTTTAAAGAGCTTGAAGAAGAGTTGGGAGGTCTAAGTTCAGGGACAGTATTTGTACAAATACGAAATAATGTAATTGGTAAATTTGGCATACGGCATAATCCATTGGCTGGGCGTAACGGAGTCATAGCTCCACTTGAGGAGGGGCTAAGTGAAGCTCAACAATGCTCTTTTCGTACGATGGCGCTTGAAAGTCTGAAACATAAACGCCACTGGACACACGGCGAAATCAGTTATGAATTTATGGTACGACAAGGCATTGTTGTTGTAGATGCTGTCCTTGAATCCAACTATAACATGGCAAACTTGATGATTCGGTACCCTCGTAATACATATGCCGAAGCTGCTTCGGAATCCTGAAATCATTTATCATATAGAACATATAACGAAAGAGGCGATCTTTGGGGAGAAGATCGCCTCTTTCTAATTACGGCTGGAGGGAAGAGATGCGAATTACAGGTTCGAACGACCCGATAATTGCTGCTCAGCCAATTGAACCAGACGTTTGGTGATGTAACCTCCCAAAGAACCTGTTTCACGGGAAGTATAGTTACCCATGTAACCGTCTTGTGGAAGCGTCACACCCAGTTCTTGAGCAGCTTCTACTTTCAATTGTTGAAGAGCTGCAGTTGCTTGAGGTACGACAAGATTGTTAGAAGAACGACCTTGAGCCATGTCATGTCACCTCCTTTGATGTTGTATGTGGATATTATGACTGAATCCTAGGAATCTCATTCGTGCTGGAGGCAGATCATTTGCTGGTAAAATTATCCGAATGAAATTGTCGTTATCTAGACAAACAAGAGCAGCCCTTTGAAACAAAGGGCTGCTCTTGTTGAAACATTAAGTATATGAAGATCTTATGGTTCACCGGGGATTTGCTATTACCCTTGCTCCGTCTCCGTTGTTGTTTTTTGGATGCTGATCTGGGTATTCAGGTTCACGGTCTGCCCCGGTTCCAGATGAATCAGTCCGGTTTCTTCATTCGGCAGATTCAAATTGGGCGCGTTCGGAAGCCAGGTATACGGCTCGATGCAAAGGAAGTCCTCTGCGACGCCTTTCGTATAGAGCACCCAGTGCTTGAAAAAGGCGCGGTCAGCCGAATAATGAATTTGATAACCATCATCCCGTTGAAGCATGGCTTCAGCCGGTTTGCCCTCTGGAATCTTTAATATCGTATCCAGGTCGGCTTCCTTCAGGTTTAGTCCGGAATTCAGTTGTTCCAGATGGCCAAGCGGTGAAAAATCTCCGGTTGGGATCAGTTCATTATTCAAGGTATAAATGCCCTCTACAGGCAGATCCAGCGTCCAGCGATGCGGCTCGCCATCAAGCAGGAACCACGTATGGTAACCCATCCCGAACGGGACAGGGCTGGAACCCAGATTCGTTACACGAAGACTCTGCGATAAGCGGGCCCCCTGAAGACGGAAGGTCATTTCCAGCTTCAGCGGTACTGGGAATTGGGCGATCCATTTCGGATCATCCGATGATATGAACTCTGTCGAAATGGCGCACCCATCATCATCTTCCTCTATGTCGCTGACACACCAAGCCTGTGATCGGTGGAGACCGTGGATATGATTGTCGTTCGCGGTATTTTGATCAAATTGATACGATGTTCCGCCGTACTCAAACTGGCCTTTGGAAATCCGGCCTGGCGGAATGAGCATCGGGATGCCGAAGTGATAGGGCTTCTGAAGATAGAATGCAAGCTCACTTTCATCTGGCTTTCGAAGGATTTCGCGTGAATTTTCAAGGTCTTTAATTCCAATGACATTGTTACCTAGACGAGGAAGGAGAGTCACTTCAAGACGGCCGCTGTTTAAAATATAGGTGTCGTAACCATTCCACTGGCCTTTGGTCACTTGATTCATATCGATGCTCCTTTACTAACAGAAATCATGGTCTGGACGATTAACCACATCATAACAGATTTTTACGGAAAGGGTAAAAGAAATGCTTCAAAACATCGGACGACTTGATTCCAAAATGGAATTGACAAGGGAGAGCAAGAGTTTTATCATTGCATGTAATAGTGATCCAAAATGATTGAAACACGATGACAAGGACAAGTAAGCAGGTGCGGCCCATCCTTCAGAAAGCCGGTGGTTGATGTGAACCGGTGGATCCGCTTTGCTGAATGGACCTTTGAGTGCCAGGCTGAACAGGGATTATACTGATATTCCTTAATATGCCGGCCGGGTATTCTCCGTTACAAGAATGGAAGGCTGCAGCTTAAGTATTAGAGTTTACTGCAGCGAATTAGGGTGGCACCACGGTCTCACGTCCCTTGCGGATGTGAGGCCTTTTTGCGTTGATATGGATTCCTTGAGCGGGGCAGAATTGGATTAAAAAATATTGTAAATAAATGGAGGGCTAGTCATGAAAACTGTATTATCGGGAATTCAGCCGAGTGGCAATTTGACACTGGGCAACTACATCGGAGCCATTAAAAATTTTGTTAAGCTCCAAGATGAGCATGATTGTTACTTTATGGTCGTCGATCTGCATGCCATTACGGTACCGCAGGAGCCAAGCTCGCTCAGAGATCGCTCCGAATCGGTTGCGGCACTGTACGTTGCAGCCGGAATCGACCCGAATCGTGCTAATATTTTTCTTCAATCCCATGTTCCTCAGCATGCCGAGCTGGGATGGATCATGACAACGATGGTCAATATGGGCGAATTGGAACGAATGACACAATTTAAGGACAAATCGGAGGGTAAAGATTCCGTAGGAGCCGGTTTGTTTGTCTATCCAGCACTCATGGCTGCAGACATATTGCTGTATAATGCCAATCTGGTACCGGTAGGGGATGACCAGAAGCAGCATTTGGAAATCACGCGCGATTTAGCTGCACGGTTCAACCATCGGTTTGGTTCCTACTTCAATATGCCGGAACCGTTCATTCCAGAGGTAGGCGCACGAATTATGTCGCTGGACGATGCTTCTAAAAAGATGAGCAAAAGTAATCCAGTAGAGGGCAGTTATATTGCGATGCTGGATACGCCGGATCAAATCCGCAAGAAAATCAGCCGGGCTACAACGGACTCCGGGGCCGAAGTGGTCTATGATCCGTCCGCTAAACCAGAGGTTAGCAATCTGATGAGCATTTATTCCGAGTGCGCTGGAGTATCCTTGCAGGAAGTACAGGCGCGTTTTGAAGGAAAGATGTACGGGGCATTCAAGAAGGAGCTTGGCGAAGTTGTAGTAGCCGCTCTGGAACCACTTCAAAACAGATACTACGAAATTCGCCAAACCGGTGAGATCCATGACATTCTGGCCAAGGGAGCAGAGCAGGCACAGAAGACTGCGGCTCAAATACTGGATGGCGTCAAGGACAAGATGGGCTTTCTGGCTCGTAAATAAGCAGGGTGCTTCCTTAAGAAGGCTTGCGTTTGGATTTGATAATGAATCCCCAGCCTATATTGAGAATGGAGAGTAGAGCCAGACCGACGGCCAGAAATCCGTTGTAGCTGATGGATATGGCCGAAGCGGTCAGCAGGACGATCGAAGAGACCGCAAACCATAGGGATAAACCTTTACTCATTAGAAAAAAACCTCCAAAGATAAAAATTCAAAAAATACGTATAACGTTGCAAGAAGGAGCCATAATAAGTTTGCAAGCTTGCACTGGAATAACAGACATTCAGTGAAGGGAGATATTTAATATGGCACGCCGCAGCAACAATTTGGTTGTACCTCAAGCTACTGCAGCATTACAACGTTTGAAACTCGAGGCTGCTCAAGAACTAGGCGTAACGATTCCTCAGGACGGTTACTATGGTAACTATACTTCCCGTGAAACAGGATCCCTGGGTGGATACATTACAAARCGTTTGGTACAGCAAGCTGAACAGGCTCTTTCGGGGTCTGGCCGCACGCTGTAATCTCTTTCTCATAACGTGAGTATGGAAGCCCGGAGCGCTATCATTGCGCTCCGGGCTTTGTATTCATATTAAGGGATCGACACTCACCTTTGCTACATAGACAAATTGTGCCTTAAACAACGGCATAACGTCAAGAATAGATCGCTTCCAAATGTCACTGAATTGTCATATAGATGGATCGAATTCCGAATGATTGCTAAACACTTTTTACTAATGATATGATAAACTTTATAGCGGAGGCAGTACTTCCTCCATAACGACAGATACAAGGAGGAACGTTTACACGTGGATAATCACTTGAGATACCAGGCTCCTTCAGAATCCGCAGCACTTGCCTCGGCAGCGCCTGCACCTCCCGATAAGGCGGGGACTTGGAAAGATTTTATCACGGTGACGAAGCCCGGAATCATCCGGTCAAATTTGATAGCGGCTTTTGCCGGATTTTGGCTAGCATCGCGCTGGGATATCCAATTTGGATTGATGATTATGACACTTCTCGGAACCGTGCTTGTTATGGCTTCGTCCTGTGTTTTCAATAACTATTTCGACAGAGAGCTCGACATGAAGATGGAGCGCACACGGAATCGCTCACTTCCAACCGGACGGCTGACACCTAAGGTTGTTCTTTGGTATGCCATCATACTTGGGGTCGTTGGACTAGCTATGTTATTCCTGTTCTCAGGGGTATTGGCAGGGATATTCGGAGCGATCGGAATGTTCGTATACGTTGTGGTATACACATTATGGTTAAAGCGTTCATCAACATGGAGCACATCGGTAGGCGCTATTTCCGGAGCGATGCCTCCGGTGATCGGCTATGTGGCCGTGACAGGAAGCGTAGATATGGCTGCGGTGCTGCTGTTCGCACTTCTGTTTCTGTGGCAGCCGCCACATTTCTGGGCGCTGGGCATTCGCCGCGTTGAAGAGTATCGCGCAGCGGGCTTCCCGTTATTGCCGGTTGTTAAAGGAATTAAACGCACGAAGTATCAGATGATTCCTTACCTGGTGCTGCTTATTCCGATCCCTATTCTGATGTACACGTATGGGTACGCCGGTATTTTCTTTCTGGTTATCGGACTCTTCCTGGCTGTTTGGTGGCTTTACGCCGCACTCCAAGGTTTCCGTGCCAAGGACGATGAAGCTTGGTCCAAAAAAGTATTTATTATCTCCATCAACTACTTGACCTTGAGCCTGATCGTTCTCATACTCAATACCACCTTTTAATAGGTGGAAGGGCTTAAACGCTACACTAAACCTGATAAGAACAGGGATTGCCTGAGACGAAGGGAGAACGGGGAAGGTCATGAATGCATTCAAACGTTACAAATGGACTTGGGTACTACTCGCTGTCTGTGTAATAGCAGCTATTTACCTGGTATTCAATTCGCTGGGATTCGGAAAAGAAAAGTTTCCTATCGTTCGTGAGGTTGCCGCGTATTCCATGGAGAATGTGGATGGAAAGACGATCACATCGGAGGATACCAAAGGCAAGGTGAAGCTCATGTACTTCTATTTCACCAGCTGCCCGGATGTGTGCCCGATTACGACACTGGTACTTTCGCAAATACAGGAAGACTTGAAGAAAGAGGGCCTCTTCGGTAAAGAGGTTAACTTCGTGTCCATCTCCTTTGACCCGGAGACCGATACAAAAGAGAAGATTAAGGAATTCGGGGACCGTTTCTATGCTGATTATAGCGGCTGGTACTTCCTTCGTGGAGATCAGGAGGAAACAAGGAAGCTGATGCAGGACTCTTTCAAAATCCCGCTGCTCGGCAATAACTCGACGAATTTCACGCATGGCAATTCCATTGCATTGGTTGACCGGGATAACAATATTCGGAAGACTTATAATGCAGCAGACCCGGCCGAAGTGAAGACCGAGGATATTGTGAAGGACATTAAGTCTTTAATAAAGGAATAACCTATAGGTAAAACCAAAAGGCGCGCTCTATCGTTAAGGATGGAGACGCCTTTTTATTATTTTAAAACAAGGTTCATCAGAATTCAGCAGGAGGCGGGTAAATGATGAACTCTTCCAGCCCGGCCTTCTCTAGCTGGGCAATTAGGTACTCGTCAGGCGTTCCTTCAACTCCGGCGTATCCCCGGCGCGTATAAATCTGTTCGGCATCAGGAAAGATGTCGCGCAGGGCACCGCGAATTTTCTTGCCTGAGCTGTCGTTATCCATAAAAAGATAGACCTCTTGATCCTTCACCTGTTTATGAAGGCTTTCAAGCTTGGCGGTGTTTAACGTTCCGAACGTGCACAAGATGGTTATATCTGAAGTCAGCAATCGGCGTAATCGACTCCTGTCGTTCTTACCCTCTACTATGATGAATATCGGCATCTTTTTTCACCTCTGTCATGATACGGAGATCCTTGGCAGCATTCCCCGGGAAATGATAATCCGCCGTCGAATGATGGTTGTGTCGAATGGTGTATGTATAGTGTAACTTGTTTTTTATCGATCATGCAAAGCAGGCAAAATAAACGGCCATCCACTGGATGGCCGCAACAAGGATAACCCATGTATTCTAGTAGAAACAGCTCAAGATAATGACGAGCAGAATATACAATACAAGAACCATCCCTACAGAATTTCCATGGCCTCCTGTATGACAATGTTTATGATGATGAACATGACTCATGATTACTTCACCCCTTGGTTAGATGTACGTGGTCATTTGCCACACTGTATCTTATGTGGATTTACCCATATGGACTGTGTGTTGGCCCATCCGCATCTTTTTGGGCGCTGACTCAAGCCTGGTACAGCTTCCTTAGACGGTTGAGATTGGGGCTTCCGGTGAGATGGCCGTTAAAGGGGCTTCACGATTGCGTTTGGGGAGCAGCAGCAGAACGGTCATCAGCATTAGAAACGCGATGAAATAAGGTGACACCACCGTTCGGAGCTGTCCAGCCGTAATAGGGCCGACAAAGGAACCAAGCGACATGGCGATGGATTGAAATGAGAACACTTTCCCGAGTCTGCCTCCGCCGCTTAGCTCGATGAACAATGAGGATAATGCCGGAAACAGCAATCCTTTAGCTAGCCCGAGTGCAAACAGGATGATCATAATCGGTACATGGTCAGCTGCGGCCAGAGCGTAGAAGCAAATCGCCAGCCCCAATACGCCGATGGCTACTCTGATATGGGGCGCATAACGATTAAGAAACAGCATGCTTAATGTGACCAGAGCTCCAAGACTAATGACGGAGAATAGAAGTCCGGTGGACATAATGCTTGCCAGCCCGCTTTCTCGCAGCGGTATTTCAAAAAACAGGATTCCTTGAGAGCATGCGATAGCAAACGGAATCAAATATAAGCGCAAGCTAAAAGGAAGCCGCGCCGGTGTCCCGTTGTTGATCGGAACAGCAGCCTGACCTTTATCCTTTGCAGTGGCTGACAGAGGTTTCGGGAGACTGAGAAACGCCATCAAGCCGGTGAAAATCAAAAGCCAGCCCAGACTCTGGAATGTACCGGAAAATCCTGCTTTGGCTACAATGAAAGCGCCGGCGGCCGGGGACAAGACAGAGGCAAGAGTGTGTATTACGCCATGACCGGACATATATTTGCCTTGCGTAACAGGATCCCGGGAGAGTGACGCAAGCAGTGCCAGACAGGCCGGTGACAAAAAGGCCAGAACGAATCCGCTGATCGAGCGGAGCACGAGCAGCTGCCAGGGCAATTGGACATGAGCCTGGAGCAGCAGGATAACACCAGCGGCGGTTAAGCTGAAAATAATGTAGCGTCTGCTGCCGTGCCGATCGATCAGATTGCCTGCAAGCAGATTGCCAGGCAGATGGGTCAGAGCATAAATGCCCATCATCCAGCCGATAAACGTAGGGGCTGCGCCAAGAGAGATGGCAAAAGGCGTCAGTACAGGATACTGAGCATGCAAATCAAAAAACGCCAGAAACAAAAACATATAGAGCCATAAAGCGGTTTTCAATATGGCACCCTCCTATCCGGCAAGTTGATATTGTTACTACTACTTGTACGTTCGAAAGGGCAAGCTTATACCTTTTTGTGAAAAGACCCGGTTGGCTGACAGCTTTGCGGGGTATCATGTATAATTAATAAGACGGCCATGAACCGCCGTTTTTGAAACGATGAACGGGAGTGAATTGTATTGGATACTCAGGTCTGGATTGAATTTCTCAAACAAAACTGGCTGGTCATTGCCATCGCCTTAATTATCTTGTTTATTGTGCTGAATGTGGTGAGAACCGTCATTAAGTGGGCGCTGGCCGTACTTATCATCGTGGGATTGTTAGTGTACAGCGGAATTTCCTTAGATAAAATCGGCGAGGTTGTAACCACGGTGAAGGAAGAAACGGTAGACACGATAAAAAAAGAAGCGCTGAACATGATGATGAAAGAAGCGAAGGAAGCGAAATATACCTCGAATGAGGACGGTACCTACTCCATTAAAGCTCCCAATCTGGAGCTGAAAGGAAGCGCCGGTTCCGAAGAGGTTGAAGTGACTTTCCGCGGAGTTTCGGTAGGGAAGTGGGATATCAACGATACAATACAGAGCTTTATCGACGATGCCAAGAGCAATACGGCCTCTAAATAAAAAAGATAGAACGCAATCGGAAGCGAATGTACGAGGGCGGCAGCGTTGTTAGTGCTGCAGCTTGATTACATCGGTTGACAAGACATCATGGGGAGAGGAGGGGATACCGTTGATGTCGGCATGGAAGGATAGTGTGCTGGGTGGGAACGGAATCACCATCTTGCTGCTGCTGATTGTGGCTTTTTCACTAATACAGGGATGGAGTCGCGGAGCCTCCCGGTCAGCCGGGAAGCTTGTTTTTTTTCTGGGGGATGCGGTGCTGCGCCTGGTCGGGCTTGCGATCTCCGTTCCTTTTACATTATGGTTATCACCTAAAGCAGGCGATTGGCTGGGTACGGTCTCCACTTTACCGAATCGAGAGCTGCGCTTCTGGGAACAGATTTATTATACAGCCCTAAAATCGCTGGCGGATTTCCCGCTGCTGCGGTTTGCGGTGCTGTTTATGTTAAGTTACGCTCTTATCGTATTTATGCTGCGTCTGCTCGTGTCCCTGATTATGGGAGGCAGGCTGGGACTCTTCGAAACGAGAAAAGATACATCGGCATCGCTGCTGAGCCGGCTAACAGGTGCGGGAATTGGCATCATCATGGGCGCAGCGCGGAGTATTATTGTTATTGCGATCTTATTTATCTATGTCAGTCTCAATCCTGATCACGGCTTTAGCCGGTACGTTGAGGCTTCACCCGTTTATCAACAGGGGGCGAAGGCAGTCATAGAGCCTTTGTCGGGTTCTCTCGTCCGCGAGAAGCTGCCGGTCTTTACCCAATCCGTTCAGGAAGAATTGAACGGGATCATTCAGCGGAAGTATGAGGTCATCGACCACAAGATTCCCGAGGGCATTGAGCAGACGGCAGCCCATGTCGTGAAGGATTCGTCAACCGATGAAGAGAAAGCGCGAAAGCTCTATGATTGGGTTGGCAGCCGGATAACATATGATCACGACAAAGTGACCTTGTATGAAGAGCAGCGGATATGGAAAGAGCAGACACCGCAGGATACGTACGATACAAGGTTAGGCGTGTGCATTGATTATGCCCGGCTGTATGCCATGATGGCCCGGTCTCAGGATCTGAAAGTCCGGGTCGTCACCGGCAGGGGATATAATGGTCAAGGCGGTTATGGTCCGCATGCCTGGAATGAGGTCTACTTGAATGAAGAGAAGCGGTGGATACCGCTGGACCCGACCTGGGCACAGAGCGGAAACTGGTTTAACCCGCCGCGCTTCAATGAGACGCATATTAAGGAGCAGGTATTTTGATCGGTGTGTTGATATGGAGAAGGGCGGACTTTGGAGCAAGGGAAGTCCGCCCTTTCCCATCAGGAGGGCCCTTCCAGATGAAGTGGGGGGGCGTTTATGTTAATATGGGTTTATGTGATTGTGGATAAAGGGGAGAAGCATACGTGAAAGGGTTTAGGCCGGATAAGCGCAAACAAGAAGAACGAGATGCCGGCAGTCAGTTTAACTTGCGGGTTAATCTATTTTTTTTCAGCACTTTTATCATATTCTGTGTCGTTATTATACGCCTTGCTATACTGCAGTTCGTTGAGGGGCCTGAGCTAAAAGAGCTCGAAACCGGCGGGCAGGTTAAAAATTTCCCGCTTCAGCCGATCCGGGGCAGCATCATCGATGCTTCCGGAACACCGCTTGCCTACTCGACACCTTCCCAAGCACTATATTTAACGCTGTTAAAGGATTACAGTTCATCCGAACGGGGGAAGAAGAACCGTCCGGAGATCCAAAAGCTGGCCGAGGAAATGGTCAAGGTCTTCGAACAGTATGGTGATCCAAAAGCCGAAAAGCTAACGGTGGATGATGTGATCAAAGCGATGGACCTGGAGTTCAACAAGCAGCCGGGTTATGAGCCGAGACGCATAAAGGCAAATCTCTCGACTAAAGAAGTGGCCTACTTTATGGAGCATAAAAATGAATATCCTGGAGTCGAGGTTGTCGAAGAGAGTCAGCGTCAATACAACCCGGACAAAATCGCCGTTCAAACGATTGGTTATTTGAAAGAATTCCGCGGAAATAAGACACTGGATAAATATAAACAGATCGATGAGCAGAATAAGAAACAAAAAGATCCGGGACTCATCTACACGGAGCAAGAGAAGGTCGGTGTAGACGGACTCGAAATGATGTTCCAGGATGAGCTGCGCGGCAAGAACGGATATATCGGCATTCCGATTAATCCGCAGAACATGGCGGACGGGGTGCCAACCATGATCGCCCCGGAGAAGGGCTACAATATTCATACGACGATCCACAAGGATATCCAGAAGGTGACGCAGCAGGCGATCATTGATCAGCTGAAATGGCTTCACGCCAATACGGTTTCCGGTAAAACGCATCCGAATGCGCAAACGGGGTATGCCGTAGCGATGGAAGTGGACACCGGAAACATTGTTGCCATGGCCAGTATGCCGGATTATGACCCGAATGTGTGGGAGAATGGGACCGATGATGCTAATTGGGAAACCGTCATGAAGTATTACGGCAACGGGACGATCTCTCCATACAGTTCCGGTCGATCCGGCAACAATCTGGAATCGGTTGTGCTGCTCGGTTCCACTATGAAGCCCTTGACGGTATTGATTGGACTTAATGAGAAACTATTCGGACCGAACGATTATTATTATGATGGCGGGGCAGCATTTTTCGGTAAGGATAATACGAGAGTCCGGAACTCAGGCGGTAAAGCCTATGGATCTCTGAACGCCCGAAAAGCGATCGAGCATTCCTCCAACGCCTTTATGGTTGACTGGATTGGGGAACGACTGTATAACAAATATGGTTCCGAATCCGTTGAAGTATGGCATAGATATATGAAGGAATTCGGGCTTGGGGTTTCTACCGAATCCGGTTTGCCAAAGGAGCATAAAGGAATCATCGAGTATACCAATATCGAGCAGGCGGGAAGTTATCTGGCTGCCATGGCATACGCTTCATTCGGCCAGTCCGGTAAATATACGACGCTCCAATTGGCACAGTATGCCAGCACGCTTGCCAATCGGGGAGAACGCATTCGGCCGCAGCTTGCGAGCAAGATTGTGGATCAGGACGGCAATGTGATCAAGGAATTCAAACGCGAGGTATTAAATAAAGCGGAATTCCCAGAGCAGTACTGGAATGAAGTCATTGCAGGGATGAATACGCAAGGACTTCGAGCATTTGAAGATTTTAAATATGATTTTGCACGGAAGACAGGAACATCCGAGCAGGATATTTATAAAAACGGTACTCGGATCCGGGTGGAGAACGGGGTGTTCATCGCCTTTGCTCCACGGCAAAATCCGAAGCTGGCCGTCGCCGTGGTCATTCCGGAAGCAGGCTTCGGTTCCCAGAGTGCCGCGCCGGTTGCCCGTAAAATTTTTGACGCGTATGACGAGATTTACGGACTCGACGGTACGCCTCATCCTAAAAATACCGAGGGTGAGGATGGGGATGGCAGTAACGAATAAGAGGATATCTGCAAAAACGGCAGCCAAGTGCCCTCAACGGGTTGGCTGCCTTTTCTTTATCCGTTACACATGGGCGTCCGGAGCCTTGTCCGCCACCAGATTCAGGACGACGTTAAACTCCAGCAGCGCTTTCAGGCCGCAAAGTACCATGGTGTATCCTCCCATGGAATCAATAGCCCCGTGTACCATTTCATCCGCACTACCTGTAAATCCGGAGTGGGTAATGGCAACGAAGGTCTCATGATCGCCCCGTGGCGTGAATGTCCACTCGGTTTTGGTCTGGTCCGAAGACTCGATCGCGATGCGGCGATTGACTTCGATACGTTGAACGTACACGTCATCATGTACCCCGTACATCTCCCAATCCCAGCGGATATGGCGGCCTTCCTCCAGCTTGCCGCTGCTTTTGGTAAACCAGAACTTGGTTGTGATCTCAGGGTGGATGAAAGCCTCGAATACTTCTGAAACGGGTCTTCGAATCAACATCTCTGCCGTCACGACAGGGGTCTCATTGAGTTTGGTCATATGAATTTTATGACTCCTTTCGGGGTTGTCTTCAGTAATATCGTAGCATATAGGAATTCATATTCTTTCTTTTACATTGCTCATTTATTTCAAGGGTCGTGTGCTTTGTTCGAGAGCTTGGGAAATACTACTTGAGGCTAGCGTTACCTCAGTTTTGGCATGTCTGGGGGCGGCTATTCATAGGGGAATGTTTTGACGCCATGCCTTTTGTGGTAAAATGTCGTTATGTTTGCTTGTGATTCGTAAGGGGGTTAATACCATGAAACATAAATATCGATTGTTGGCACTGGATATGGACGGTACGCTGCTGCGGGACGATCATGAAGTGTCTGAGGAAACGGTGAAGTGGATCAAGGAAGCGGTACGGCACGGCATCCATGTCTGTCTCTCGACAGGCCGGCCGTTTCAGGATGCTTATCCGTATGCCAAACAGCTTGAACTGACGACACCGATGGTAACGGTGAACGGAGGCGAGGTATGGCGTGCGCCATATGAATTGCACCGCCGCGCATTGCTCGACAGCAAGCTCGTGGAGCAAATGCACGCACTGGCCATTGAAACCGGATCATGGTTCTGGGCGTATTCAGTAGAAAGATTGTATAACTCTGAGAACTGGACCGACGATATCGCGAATCAGGAATGGCTGAAATTCGGTTACACCACGAATGATCATGAGGTGCGTCACAACATTCTGATGCGCCTGCAGGATATGGGCGGACTGGAGATCACGAACTCCTCGCCGGATAACCTGGAAATCAATCCGCAGGGCGTTAACAAAGCGACCGGAATTGGACAGGTGTGCGAGCTGCTCGGCATTAGCATGTCCGAAGTCGTAGCCGTAGGCGACAGCTTGAACGACCTGGCTGTGATTCAGCAGGCCGGCCTCGGCGTGGCGATGGGCAATGCCCAGCAGACGGTTAAGGATGAAGCGGACCTTGTGGTTTCCAGCAACAATGAGGACGGCATCGTTGAGGTCATCAGGGATCATATTTTGATCGAAAGGTGAGATGTTGATGGACATATTGGGCTGGATTATCGTTATCGCTCTGTTTATCATTGGGATGGCAGGGGCGATTTACCCTATTCTGCCGGGGGTTGTCGCCATTTACCTGGCGCTGTTCGTTTACGGCTGGTTCTTTACATTCGAGCATTACAATTCATGGTTCTGGATTATTCAGACCATCATTCTGGTGGTGCTCTTCATTGCCGATTATGCGGTTAACGCCTGGGGGGTTAAGAAGCTCGGCGGTTCCAAAGCCTCGATATGGGGCAGCACCATCGGACTGATTATCGGGCCGTTCGTTATTCCCGCTTTTGGATTGATTATCGGACCGTTCCTCGGAGCATTTTTGGGTGAAATGCTGGCAGGTTCGGGACCGAGCAAATCCATGAAGGTTGGATTCGGATCGGTCATTGGATTGTTCAGCAGCATTGTGGTGAAGGTTATTTTACAACTCGCGATGATTGTTATTTTCTTCATTTGGATTTTCTAATAGACGCTTAGGAATCGCTGTAAGAGGCGCTTTGGAGGAGAAAGAAGGGTACGGTTTTGTCAAAGAAAGAGTCATTTATTAAAGGCACGATCATCTTGGCCGCTGCTGCGCTGGTCGCCCGCGTGCTGGGTCTTGTTCAGCGGGTGCCGCTGGAGCATATGCTGAACGATATAGGGGATGCCTCATTTACGATCGCCAATAACGTATATTTAATGCTGTTAACGGTAGCAACGGCCGGCATTCCCAGCACGCTCAGCAAAATGGTATCCGAGCGTCATGCTTTGAACAAGCCAGCGGAGGCTCGTCGTGTCTATCATGCTGCACTTATTTTTGCCGGAGCAGCAGGCGTTGTCATGACGCTGCTGCTTTATTTCGGAGCCCCTTATTATGCTACCCATATTGCTAAGCAGCCGGAGGCCGCCGCGGCCATTCAGGCATTGGCCCCAGCGCTGCTGTTGTTTCCGGCCATCGCCATGATGCGGGGATACTTCCAAGGACGTAATAATATGACGGCTGGCGGCATATCGCAGATTATCGAGCAGATTGCACGGGTTCTGACAGCGATCGGCCTAGCTTACGTGCTGCTGCGGATGGGATACGACGATACCTGGATTGCTGCCGGCGCCTCCTTCGGGGGCGTACTCGGCAGTATCGGAGCATTTGCGGTGATGCTGTACTTTACGGTAAAGCTTCGCCGAAATGATCGTGAGCTCAAGATGCCGGCAGCGGACCGCTCCATTCCGCTTGGCGGGATATACCGGGATATATTCACGTTGTCTATACCGATTGTGCTGTCTTCCCTGGCGGTTCCGGCTGTTAACTTCATTGACAGCTCCATTGTTAAGCCACTGTTGATCGGGCAGGTTGGCCTAGGGCAAGCAACCGCAGCTCTCGCGGTGTTAGGAAACCGGGCGCAAAGCGTGGCGGGGATTCCGCCGATTCTAGCCATTGCCCTGAGCACCTCGCTCATTCCGATCATCTCTGCAGCGTTTGCGAAGAAAGATCAGGAGCATCTGGAACAGCAAGTATCGCTGGCTATGCGGGTTGCCATATTGACCGGTATGCCGATGGTGATTGCGCTATGCGTGGCATCCTATTCCATTAATGGTTTGCTGTTTAGTTCCTTGGGCGGCAGCGGGATTATTGGATTTCTGACGTTCGGTACGATTTTCCAAATCACGATGATGACCACAAATTCCATACTTCTCGGAATCGGGAAGGCCAAGCTCTCGATGATTCACGTGATGGTTGGGGTTGTGGTCAAGCTTGCAGCCAGCTTCCTGCTTGCTCCGTTCTTTGGGATCTACGGGATCATAGGGAGCACGGCGCTCTGTTTCCTTGTCATTACGATACTGAATATAAGATCGATTAAAGGGATTGTATCCTTCTCCATCCTGGGCAAACGCTGGACGGGCTTCGTGCTGACGGTGATTGCTGCCGGGGGAATCGGATATGGCCTGAATCTGGCCGGTATTAAAATGGTCGATGTCATGCCGGCACGGCTGGCATTCCTGCTGACTTGCCTGGTTGTAGGCGTGGCCGTAGTCATTATATATCTTGTCCTGCTGGTGGTGTTTGGCGTATTGCGGCAATCGGAGCTGAGCAGTTACCCGCGCCTTTTGCAGAAGGTGTTCCGTCCGCTTATGAGACAGAGGTTGTTCAAAAAGTCCGCTTTTGATAAGAAAACCTCTATCGAGGCCACTTCAAGGATGAGCGACCGCGATGCATAGGTAGGTTTTCTTGCGATATAGAATTTCATCAGTTCCACTGATAACTCATAAATTCTATATCTAACACGAAGGGAATCAGGAAGCAGCTCGGCATCGAATCTTGAATTCAGCCGGGCCTTCCGGTGCTCACGTACCCAAACGTACGCTCCGCTCCTCAGTCCCTAGCTTCATCCAACCTTCTCGGTGCTTAAAATCGACCTTTTTGAACACGCACTTATCGTGTATATAGAACGGAACAGAGACCTTCCTTGCAGTATCGGGACGGTCTCTTTTCATTTTAATGCGGATGGAACTGATCAGACACATCATGCACGATGGAGGTTTTCTCCAGAGCGGCCCGATGGGCGTGAGTAATATCCGGCAGCAGCGGCCGTAACGGTTTGCGGATATGCCTAAACATCGCCCGGCCCTGAAACCAGTCGTATCGGGGAATCGGCTCGGGGGGGTCATCCTCCCAGATCTCCTCAAGATAAGGGCTGTACAGACGTTGGCCTTCGGGCAGCCATTCTGATGCGATGAGGTCAGATCCCGCGTGGCCATGATTCATGGCTTGCTCAAGGGTCGGCGTAAACAAGGCCGGCCAGTATTCAGCGCGCGATCCTTGGTGCTTGGTGGATCGTGCGAAGGCCAGCACAGCGCGGTAAATTTCCTCATATCCAAACAATAAAGCATACAGCGAACGGCCTGCCTTGATCCGAATGGACAGGTCGTCAAACTTGGGGATGGTAAGTCCGGCCAGCGGCCTGGTTGGGGATAGGGGCTTTGGCCCAGCGCTTTCCCCCGACACTGTTCGTCGGACTTGACCCAGCGGAAACACGATTTGATTCAACCGGGTCAGCTCATGCATCCGAAAGAAGGGATTCTCCAGAATATGTTGTTGGTAAAAAGGATGTCTCGCCACACGCCCCTCAATATAGTTCTGCTCATTAATAATGAGTGCCACCGTAAGCAGCGAACTGCTCTGATCCTGCCAGAACTGTTCCCAGAACGGTGTCATGAACGATGAAACATGAAAGTGGGGGAGTAAATGAAATAGGGGCTTGCCTTTATTTCGACTGTGTATATAGAGAAGCAGCTGGGGATAGGCGTCCTGGAAGATCAGCGCATTGCAGCGCTCCAGGAAACGGTACAGATTGCTCTTGAATGTCGGATCCATGAGATCCGACATCAATCCGCCTTTCAGATCGCTCATATTCCATCCGGCATTACGCGATACCATATGGGCCAGGAAGGCCCAATGCAGCTCAGGATGCGATATATAACAGTCCAAATAGGCTTGCGTACGCGTTACGTTACTCCGGTTGGCTGCGGCTGCGGCCTCCTGAATATGATGAATCAACTGCTGCTCTTCTTGAGATAGCTGAACATCTGCACCTGGTTCATGAATCCGAATCTCGCTATACCCTTGCATGGAAGGCAACGGAAACGGGGAAACGCTCTGCTGCAAATAGGGATGGGAGGAGAGGATTTCCTTGAGCTTTACGCGAATCCTCCTTACCGATGCATAGTCCCATTGCAATTCGTGTCTGCTTGTCCGGAGCTTTAAGGAGAATCGCCATGACGCGATCATCCCCGACCATGATTCTGTCAGGGCCTGCGGAATGGCTGCCGCCCATGACCATACATCATCTTTGCCCTGGCTTTTTTTATTTTTGACTCCGTTCGAGTGCATTCGGGGGTCACCTGCACTTTCTGATGGTTAATCCCTGCCTGTGAACATCATAATGTCAGTATGCTCTAAAATTTGACTTCCACTCAACATTTTGATTCACTAAGGGGGAAGGAACTCGACGTAAAGGGGAGATAATCAATGGAAAAAATCACTTCGGAAGCAGAATTTCAGGTTGCAATCCAGTCTCCGCGACTGACCGTTGCCGTATTTAAAGCAGACTGGTGCGGCGATTGCAAGTTTATCGATCCATTCATGCCGGAGGTTGAGACGAAGTTCTCAAACCAATTGACTCTGGTAGAGGTTGACGTCGATGCTGTCGGTGACGTGAGTCAGCAGCAAAATATTTTGGGTATCCCCAGCTTTGTTGCATACTCCGATGGACGCGAGCTGGTTCGCTATGTTAACAAACTCCGCAAATCGCGCGAGGAAATTGAAGATTTCCTGCAGCGTGCCGTGGACGTATACAGTACGATTCATAAGTAAGGGTGACCATAGCACCGCCGCCTTGATCTATAACTGGCGGCGGTGTTGTTTTATATATCGAATAGAGGTATGGCGATGAAGTCAAGTACCTGGATCATGAAGGTTTTTCTCATTTTTGAACATTTTGTCACAATCGCTCAAGTGACCGTGGCGGTAGAATCAGGTATAATGAAATGTGGACTGTGTACGATGCGATCCTGTAAAGGTTTAAATAGTGAATGATTAGGAGCAGCAGGTGAGATAAGTGAATGATAAACAACTAAAATGGCTGAGTTACATAACATGCTTAGTTATGTTCTGCGCGACGTTCGGTGGCATGGTTGTGACAAAGACGGACTCGGGACTCGGTTGCGGTCAGGAGTGGCCGCTGTGCAACGGTAAATTTGTTCCCGCTTACACGGTATCCTCCATGATTGAGTATTCACACCGGGCCGTTAGCGGAATGGCGGGTTTGGCGGCGCTCGCTTCGCTGATTGCGTTCTGGAAGTACAAGCGGGATCGCCGGGATTTGATGGCTTATGTTATCGGGACCTCGGTATTCGTTATTGTACAGGCGATCATGGGTGCTCTTGCGGTGGTTAAGCCTCAATCGGCTGCGATTATGGCGCTGCATTTTGGCTTCTCGCTGATTGCCTTTGCTAGCTCTGTCATGCTGGCTCTGGGTATGCGGCGGGTAGAACAGGCGAAGGGGCCCGTAGACTTGGAGCGTCTGCCTCGGGTAAGCAAGGGCTTCCGTAATTTAGTATGGGGCACAGCCTTGTACAGTTACATCGTGGTTTATATCGGTGCGTTCGTCAGCCATACCGATTCCCGGGAAGGGTGCTCCGGCTGGCCGCTGTGTAACGGGGAAGTGATACCGGAGCTGAGCGGAGGGGTAGGCATCGCCTTTATGCACCGCGTGGCGGCGCTTCTGCTGCTGATCGTTGTGGCGGTGATGGGGCATTTTGCATATTGGCGGAACCGCGACAACCGGGAGATCCAGATGCTGGGCATCTCGGCAACCGTGCTCTGTCTGCTGCAGGTGTTCAGCGGCGCCCTCATTATGGCAACGATGCATAACGAGGAGGTTTACGTATTCTCCGCACTGGGGCATACCTTGCTGATCTCCGCCTTATTCGGCGTACTGTGTTATTTAAGTGTCAGGGTTTGGCAGCTCAGCAGACCGGTTAAAGCCGAAATGCGGCCCGATCATAGCATACCTCGCGAAAAGATTGTATAAAGAAAAGCAAAAACCATGAAATAAAAAGATCGAATTCAGACAACATCGTTTATGCAAAGTCCCCGAGCCTGCCTCGAGGGCTTTGTTGTATAGTAAGGGGGGAGCCGATGATAACCAAGCCATCCGCTCGACCTGTCCGATATCAAGGAGATGGGGGTTGTCTGGTCGTTTCGGGGGCATCCTATAAGAACAATCCCTGGTCATGGATGGAATGAAACCGGGATACCCGGATGAGTTATTCCTGCGTGAGGATATCATGAAGACGGTTGAAATGCGGTGGAATCCCTATTTTGGCAAATAGCGATCCAAGAACCAAGGTTAATCTGATGACGCGAGGGGGGTACCGCCATGCTTCGAATGTTACTTGGGGAACAGCCCCGGCAGAAT
Organism: Paenibacillus sp. Dod16; assembly: GCF_049893405.1. Lineage (NCBI taxonomy): Bacteria > Bacillati > Bacillota > Bacilli > Caryophanales > Paenibacillaceae > Paenibacillus > Paenibacillus sp. Dod16. The sequence goes on along the minus strand of NZ_JBNDYG010000027.1, from coordinate 59,370 downwards.
AACGGCCTGCTTGAGGAAGCCATCGAATCGATGGTCCAAACAACCCGGCTGCTGCAGAAGGAAATGGAGAAAAATCAGGATCCGACGCATGATTTTCGCAAGCTTGAGATTTGGACCCGGGGGTTGATCGTTTCCCTGGATGAGCTGGAACAGAGCTGGAATGCGGCCAGGCATTTCAGTCAATCGATCCAATCGGGTTACATCGATGACATGTCGATTCAGGAGCAAGGGGAATATCAACGGTATGTGTATTTTTACAAAAACGGCTTCATCCGCGTATTCTCGATCCTTGACAAGCTGGGGACGGTGTTGAACGATTTGTATGATCTTCATACCTCCAAGGTGAAGGCGCATTTCTCTTATTTTACGGTCCTGCGGCAGTTTAAATTCCTAAAGGCCCACGGAGAGCTGGCCAAAGAGCTGGAGGAGATCAAGGATCGTTACAAAACACCGCTGAACACCCTCCGGAAACGGCGCAATGCTGAAATCCATTACATGAATTCCGAGATGCAGGATGATTTGTGGCAGCGTCATCAAGGGCTGTCGGACAAGATCGAGCTGGAGGATATCGGCCAGCACCTGGACGATCTCAAACAGGGCGTTGATATGGTATGCCGGAGTTTGGCGGCCTCTTATAAATATACGAACAAGCTTTGGGCGAAAAATGGAGTCAGGACTTAGGCACAAAATCGCCATGAAATTCCTTTTGACAAAAACCTGAAAAGAATCTATACTAACTATTGCATTCATTAAATGTTATCAAATCAGATCAAATTAATCGGGAAAATTTCATATCGATGTTTTCTTATCGAGAGAGGCGGAGGGACAGGCCCGATGAAGCCCGGCAACCGACTCCAGCGTGTAATTGCAYAACGCGATGACGCATGGAGTGACATGGTGCTAATTCCTTCAAAGCTACAGGATATCCTTGGCTTTGACAGATGAGAAAAGGCGTTGACTTTTACGTAAAGAGGGCCCTTTTTGATTCTACAAAAAGAGGCTCTTTTCTTTTGGGTAAATAGATATGAAGCTACGGAAAAAGGAGGATTATCGGATTGATTGAGCTCAAGCAATTGACGAAGCAGTACGGAAAAGCCGGAACTTTAACAACTGCGTTGTCCGAATTGGATTTGTCGATTGAAAAAGGAGAAATTTTCGGAGTGATCGGACACTCCGGTGCAGGTAAAAGTACATTGATCCGTTGTATCAATTTGTTGGAGCGGCCCACCTCGGGCGAAGTGTGGGTGAACGGTAAGAACTTGACGTCGCTTGGCAAGAAGCAGCTTCAGGCGGAACGCCGCAAAATCGGCATGATTTTTCAGCACTTTAACCTGTTGTCATCGGCGACGGTGTACGATAACATTGCGTTTCCGCTGCGTCTGATCAAGACGCCGAACGCCGAACTGGAACGTAAAGTATCCGAGTTGTTGGCCTTGGTCGGCCTCGAGGCGCATCGGGACAAGTACCCGTCTCAGCTATCTGGGGGCCAGAAGCAGCGGGTGGGCATAGCCAGAGCGCTCGCGAGTGATCCGGAAGTGCTGCTGTGCGACGAAGCGACTTCGGCTCTTGACCCGCAGACTACGGATTCGATCCTGCGCCTGCTGCTGGACATTAACAAAAAGTTTCATCTGACGATCGTGCTGATTACCCATGAAATGCATGTGATTCAGAGCATATGCGACCGGGTCGCCGTTATTCATCAAGGCGGCATCGTGGAGCAAGGCCCGGTAACGGAAGTGTTCCTGAAGCCGAAGCATGAGGTAACCCAGGAATTTATCCGTCAGGAGATGGACAGTGGCGAAGCTTTCCGTCTGGCCATTCAGGGCCAGACGAACGGACCTTCAAGGGCGGTGCAGATTACGTTCCTTGGATCGAAAACGTACGAATCAATTCTGTCCCATACCGTCCATGAGACGGGCGTGAATTTTGCAATTCTGCAGGGTACCATTTCCACGATCAAAGAAACGCCGTACGGCCAACTCATTGTCCGTTTTGAAGGGGAAGAGGGCGCCATCGAAGATACGATCCGGAAGCTCCTTGAACAAGGATTAGACGTGGAGGTGATTCATTAATGTTCGAACTCGATTTTACCCAGATCGACTGGAAAGAAATATGGACGGCAACCTTGGATACCCTTCGGATGCTGGGGGCATCGGCATTGTTCAGCTTCATTATCGGACTGCCGATTGGCGTGCTGCTCTACATGGCCGCTAGATCCACATCCGGCCTGGTACGCTTCGGATACTCGATCCTGTCGTTCATTGTGAACATCCTGCGTTCGATTCCATTCATTATCCTGATCGTTGCGATGATCCCGATTACGAAATCGCTTGTGGGTGTTTCTTATGGCGTGCTGGGAACCATTCCACCGCTCGTGATAGGCGCAGCGCCATTCTTCGCCAGACTCGTGGAAACTGCCTTGAATGAGGTGGACAAAGGGGTCATTGAAGCGGCTCAGGCCATGGGCTCCTCGACAAGCCAGATCATATGGAGGGTTCTCCTTCCGGAGGCTCGCCCGGGTTTGCTGGCTGGGATGACCATCACGATTGTAACCCTGGTATCGTATACCGCGATGTCCGGTCAAGTCGGCGGCGGCGGGTTGGGCGATTTGGCTATCAAGTATGGATATTACCGTTATGAGACGGAGATTATGATCCTGGCCGTCGTATTAATGATTGTGCTGGTACAACTGCTGCAGATGGCAGGAGATCGCTTGGTCCGACATTTTACAAGAAAATAACGGAATGGATGAGGCATCAAGGAAGACAATATAAAAAAATAATATATTTTCGGAGGGAGAGTTTTTAGAATGAAAAAATGGACATTGGCATTGATCAGTTTGACATTGGTTACGGTGCTGGCTGCGTGCGGCAGCAAGCCTGCGGATAACGCGGCTGAGCCAGGGGGAACAACAGGAGGCGGCGCTCAAGAGCCCGTAACTTTGAAAGTCGGCGCTTCGCCTTCACCACACGCCAAAATTTTGGAGCATATCAAACCAGCGCTTGAAAAAGAAGGTGTGAACCTGGAAATCGTGGAATTCACCGATTATGTTCTGCCTAATACGCAAGTGGACTCCAAGGAAATCGACGCGAATTTCTTCCAGCACAAGCCTTACCTGGATAATGAAATCAAAGAGCGCAAACTGGACCTGGAGTCCGTGATCGCCGTGCATGTGGAGCCGCTGGGTGCATATTCCAGAACGATTAAATCGGCCGATGAGCTGAAGGATGGAGCCGTTGTGGCGATCCCAAGTGACCCATCGAATGCGGGCCGTGCATTGACCCTGCTGTCCAAGAATGGCGTCATTAAGCTGGAGGATGAAACCAAGCTTGAAGCTACCGCTAAGGATATCGTGGAAAATCCGAAAAACCTGGAGTTCAAAGAAGTTGAAGCCGCGATGCTGCCGCGTATGCTGGATGAGCTGGATCTGGCTGTCATCAACACGAACTACGCGCTTGAAGCGGGACTGGATCCAACAAAGGATGCACTCTTTATCGAAGACAAAGAGAACCCTTACGCCAATCTGCTGGTAGCTCGTCCGGACAACAAAGACTCCGACGCCATTCAAAAATTGGCGAAGGCGCTGACTTCCGAGGACGTGAAGACCTTTATTGAAGAAGAGTACAAAGGTGCTGTCATTCCGGCATTTTAATTCGAGCACCAAGGCTCGATGATGCTGAACATAAGTTTCATCGTATCCGAGAAGAGAGGGCATTATCCAAAAGACCGTGGGTCTTTATGGATAATGCCTTTCTTTTTTTGTATAATGGGCCCTCTCTGCCGGGTTTGCAAGTTGTTAGGCCTTATCAAATCTTTTATACTGAAGGAAGGATATCCATCTGAGGAGGGAAAGCCTTGAAGGGAAAAGTGGCGCTGATTACAGGCAGTGCGACAGGATTGGGGAAAATGACGGCGCTGTCGTTAGCCCGGCAGGGATGTCATTTGGCTATAAATTATGTAAACAGCAAGGATGAAGCGGAAGCGCTCTCCCGCGAAATCGAGGGGTTTGGCGTGAAGTCCATTGCGATTAAAGCCGATATCGCCAGCGAGCGTGAGCTGTATTCATTGGTGGATCAGACGGAGGAGCAGCTGGGAGGCATCGATATCCTGGTGAACAACGCAGGTCCGTTCATTCGGGAACGTCGTCTATTCTCGGAGTACAGCCGCGACGAAATCGTACATATGGTGAATGGCAATTTAACCGGCGTCATGCTGCTGGACCACCGTGTTCTGCCTGCCATGCGGGAGAAAAAGTGGGGACGCATCATCCACTTTGGATTCGGACATGCGGGAGAAGCCCGCGCGTGGCCTCAGCGTTCAGCCTACGCTGCCGCTAAAGTGGGCCTCGTATCCTTTACGAAGACCCTTGCGGTGGAAGAAGCCCCGTATGGAATCACCGTGAACATGATCTGTCCGGGGGATATTCGCGGAGCCAACAAGGAGAAGACCATTGATGAGGTATCGGGCATCCAAGACGGTCTGACCCCGCGCGGACGATCGGGAAGCGGGGAGGACGTCGCCAGGGTGATCGAGTATTTATGCCTGGATAAGTCGGATTTCATTACCGGCAATATCATGGATATATCCGGGGGGCTGGATCCGATCCGTCCGTTGATTAAACCGGATTAATCTAAAATAACCCCACAAAGTGGAGTCCATGCTTCGATGCTAATTCCAAATTCTTTATACTTGCGGGGCTCCCTAAAACATATCATTGCAGTTAAAGAATTGCTTATGCTCCGCTGAAAACTTATATATTCTTTAATCTCAAAAAAAGAGTCTTGGTTCCACGAGGGAAACCAAGACTCTTTATAGTTAAAGAAGATTTAGAATACTTGAACTACTTCTTGAATGCCTTCTACTTCTTCAACCAGGGCGCGTTCGATCCCTGCCTTCAGAGTAATGGTGGAGCTAGGGCAGCTACCGCATGCACCCATCAATTTCAGCTTAACGATGCCGTCTTCAACGTCAACCAGTTCCACGTCACCGCCGTCGCGCTGCAGGAACGGACGAAGTTTATCAAGCACTTCAGCCACTTCATCATATACAGTGGTTTGCGTGTTTTCACTCATCTTGTTCAACTCCTTTCCTCCCTATATTATAGTACATAAACCGGCAAAATAAAATGCCAATCTTAAGGCAGGTCTAATAACAATGTCCATTATCATTGAGTTTTGCACAAGCAATTCCTATTTCGGAACGGATAAAGTTCTGCAGACGCTTGAAGCCAAGTACGATTGTCAAGTCATCGAATACGGCTGCCTGACCAGCTGCGGCCAGTGCTACCTGATGCCCTTCGCTTATGTGGATGGCGAATGGGTCGAGGCCCCCACGGCTGAAGAGCTGCTTGACGTTGTCATAGCCAAGCTGGAGAGCTTTCAGGACAGCGAAGAGGAAAACTGACGCCGGATACCTGGCATTTCCGTGAGGAAGAACATAGCGTCTGCAGCCTGTTCGCTGCTAGTAATGACGCTTGGATTTCCAGAGAACGCCGCTCTTCAATATCCTTGGTACCCGTCCCAGCACCGACGTGCTGCCCATGAGTCCAAAGCCCGCATGTTTGCCGAGGGAGCCGAGGGTTCCCTTGAGCTTCAGCGGAGATACCTTTGGCGTATCATCACGCCATAAGGCTTTCATGACATGTCCCACTTGCTCGGCTTGAGCCCCGGCTGCCTGCGCGCTTGGGACGAACGGAAGGCTGGCGCAGTCGCCGATCACGTACACTTCCGGATGGGACGGAACCTGATACCACTCGTTCAGCAGAATGCGTTCGCTGCGGTCTTTTGGCAGATCGAGATCCTGTACGACCTTTACGGGCTGGATGCCCGCCGTCCATACGGCCAGGTCGGTTGCGATAGGCACATCCAGATTATACACGGCATCCTTCTCAACTCGGGATACGGAAACCCCGCTGTGGATATCCACATGGTGTTCCTCAAACCAGCGATGAATATAAGCAGACAAACGGTTAGGAAAAGAAGAAAGTACCCGTTGTCCCCGGTCCAAAATGGCGATATTAAGGTCAGGCCGGCTTTCACGAAGATCGGCAGCGAGTTCGATGCCGCTTAAGCCTCCGCCAATGATATGAACTTGACCATAAGGTCTGAGGTTGTTCAGGTGCAAATAGGTTTCCCGGGAGGCAGAGAAAGATTGCAGGCTAAACGTGAATTCTTCAGCGCCCGGAACGCCATGATATCGGTCCGTACATCCCAGAGCAATGGCGAGTTGGTCGTATTCCACGGGATCGTTGTTCGTCAGGTTAACAAGCCTCTTCTCTAGATCGATGGATGTGACTTCACCATATACAATTTGGAGGCGGTCATACACCGGGAATTTAACACGAACGGCGGTATCGGCCACGGTGCCTGCTGCCAGCGCGTAGTATTCGGTTTTGAGTCCTTGGTATGGCATGCGGTCGATGAGCACGACCTCCACGTCCGGAGGAAGATAGCTGCTGAATAATTCTTGAATTAGGGCAAGACCACCATAGCCTCCGCCGAGAATGACGAGCTTTTTCATAAATTTCTTCCTTTCTCAAGAGATAAGAAGGTGAGCGCCGATTCGCAAGAAAAACGCCGCTAGAAGCGGCTTAGGTTACCCACGCTATATTATCTCTTTAACCTGTTTTCCGTTTTTTGGAACGTCTCTCGTTTGCTTAAATCCTGCTGGTAAGACTTATTCGTAAACCTTAATCTCGTTGTAGAAGGTATCGCGTTCAACCGGAATCCGGCCAGCGCCTTGGATGAGCCAGACGAGCTCTTTGCGTGTCAGCCCTTCCGGGGTTAAGGCTCCTGCAGCATGGCTGATGCGTTCTTTCAGGATCGTACCATGGACATCGGAAGCGCCGAAGCTGAGAGCAACTTGAGTCAATTGCGGTCCGATATTAATGAAGTACGCTTTGATGTGGTCGATATTATCGAGCATCAGACGGCTGATGGCAATGGTTTTCAAATCCTCGTAGGCCGAATTGCGGCGCATGATGCCTGCATTCTTATTCTTCGGCTGCATGGACAGCGGAATGAATACCATGAATCCACCGGTTTCATCTTGAAGATCCCGAATTTGCAGCATATGGCGGATCCGGTCCTCATGGCTCTCGATCGATCCGTACAGCATGGTCGTGTGCGTCTTCATGCCAAGCTTATGTGCGGTACGGTGAACGTCGAGGTATTGATCTACGTTGGCTTTATCCACCTTCATCTTCTGACGGTATTGGTCAGACAGAATTTCGGCGCCGCCGCCTGTTAAGGATTGAAGACCTGCCTTCTGCAGTTCTTGCAGCACTTCCTTCGTGCTAAGTCCGCTTATGCGAGTGAAGAATTCAATCTCCGCTGCCGTATAGGCTTTCAGAGTTACTTCCGGGAAACGCTCGCTCAATGCCTTCAGGGAATCTACATAGTACTGGAACGGCACATGGTTATTATGTCCGCCAACGATGTGAAATTCACGAATCCCGGGATGAATATGCTGCTCGACATACTCGATCATCTCAGCGCCGGAGAGGGTGTAGGAGCCTTCCTCGCCTTGATCTTTCCGGAAATTGCAAAAAGTGCAGTGGGATTCGCATACATTCGTGAAATAGAGACTCATGTTCTCAATGAAGTAAACTTTTTTCCCGTTCTTGCGCAAATTTGCTTCATTAGCCAGCTGCCCGAGGGTCAGCAGGTCATCGGTTTGGTACAAATACACACCGTCTTCAAGATTCAGGCGTTCGCCGTTTTGGACTTTCGCAACGATCTCCGCCATTCTCTGATCGGTAAATGGTGTCACAATTGTGGACATGTTCAATCCTCCTGTTCACACTTGACCTGCATAGAAGATCCAGCAGAAAAAGCGATCATAAAGTGAATCACTCCCCTAAGGGAACGGTCCGTTTATAGTGGTATAACAACAAGCATCAATAATGGGCTGAATAAATAAGTGAGTTTGTGAAAAAATATACAACTGTGGACCAGCCATAACCTTTGCCGCTTTTTAGCCGGGGGATGTGACAAATATCCAACAGTTGCCGCCCATGTTCCTTCCCTATTATAAACCTGACCCCTCGGGGTAGCAACACAAATAGAGGAATTGAAAATAGGTTATTCATTACATATCAAATGCCATCATAACAACCTTGAGCGAATTCGCGAAGAGGAGTATACTGAAAGAGTGAACGAAAAGGAGGGTGACCTATGATTACAATCAGCGACTCAGCTGCAGAACGTTTGAAAGAAATGCTTGCTGAACAGGAAACGCCCAATATGTTCCTTCGACTGGGTGTCACTGCCGGCGGCTGCAGTGGTTTTTCATATGCAATGGGCTTTGACGATCAAGAAACGGAAGCTGACGTATACATGGACCTGCAGGACATGAAAGTCGTTGTCGAGAAGGACGATCTGAAGTACCTGAACGGTCTTGAAATCGACTTTGAGGAATCCGGCATGACCGGCGGCTTCACCATCCACAACCCGAACGCTACCGTCACTTGCGGCTGTGGTTCGTCATTCCGTACGGCAACGGATGCGGGCAAACCGAACGAGGAACCTTGCTAATAAGGACTCTCTAGAGGGCTAAAGCCTAAGTCCAACAGTTAAAGACCTCTCCCGACAATCTTGTCGGAGAGGTCTTTATTACGTTATCGGGAATATCCGCGTAGCCATAAGAACCCCAAAAAAGCAGCCAACTCCGCGATAAGGAGAGGCTGCTTTTTTGGGGTTCTTCCTATTCAAACCGGGAAGAAGAAGGTATCGTTCAGCATCAGCACGATCATGCCGGCGGCCACAAGCGAAAATACGATGCAGCCCGCTCCGAGCCCTCTGCGCTTATCCTTGATGAACTTGAAGCCCATGACAAAGATAAGAACGGTGATGGCTGCTAGGGCAACCGACATGCCGACAATGGCAATCCAGTACAATATTTCAAACAACGCTGCCAAGGTGACAAAGCCTCCTTTATAGGTATCCATGGTGATGGATTTAATACGGACAAAGCTCTGTTCTTACTATACGATAGATCACAGCATTTGCAAAGGGAGGCTGCCGTGAGGCAGCAAGAACCTCGATTATTAGGCATACCATCACGGACAATCATCCAAGACAAAGTGCGGATAGGGGAATAGGATAACGTATGTCATGAATAAAAGGAGGCGAAAGCAGCATGGCGGGAAGACAACTGGCCAGCAAGTGGTTGAAGACGGAAGCGCTGCTGACCGATCCGCAGGTTGCTCCCTACATTCCGGCTACCCAGTCGTATGGAGGGGATACCCTGGTCTCAATGCTGGCCGAACACGAAATGGTCGTGATTAAGCCGATTATAGGAACCGGTGGTAACGGAGTCATCCGAATACAAAAAGACGGAACGGGATACTTGGTAACCCATAAGAGGCGTACTGTTCATGTAGATACATTGAATTCCCTGTTATACGTACTGAGCAGGATGAGGCTGAGACGGCGCTACATGATACAGCAGGGCATTCATTTGGCCAGAATTCAGGGACGTCCGCTGGATTACCGTGTAAAGGTAGTCAAGGATCGAGGGAGATGGGAATTCCGGGCCATGCTTGGGCGGCTCGCGAGCCCAGGGCTTTTTGTGACGAATATATGTAAAGGGGGGACGCTGCTTCGTTGTGGCCCAGCACTCCGGCTGTCACTGCCCCACATTAATGCTAGGGAAAAGCGCAATGAAATGCGTCAATTAACCAGACAGTGCATAGCGATACTGGAATCCCGCTTTCCAGGGATCGGGGAACTGGGATTTGATTACGGATTAGACAACGATGGAAGGATTTGGATTTTGGAGGTAAATACAAGACCAAGCTGAATTTTTGTTTAATAATCCCAAATGAATTGGGTTTATATGATTTTTTAATAGGGTAATAAAAAAATAACCACAATCTACCGATATTATAATTGATCAATTTTTTTTATAGTAGAATTTCCCTATATCCTGTGTATAACATTTATCCCCATAATCCACTTTGATATGACCCTGTTTTTTACACTTACCAACAAATTATACACAGGATTTCCACAAGAGGTTGTGGATAAGCGAACAGTTGTTCCGTTTTAGCATGTCTGATATGATAGATTCAGGAAATTTGAGGAAGGGGTGTGAGAGGGATGGCTATGTTGACGGATGAGATGCTTCTCGATTCCTATCATATGGCTGTTGAGTTGAAGTTGGAACGAGAGTTCATCACTCTACTGCTAGCCGAAATTCATAAACGGAACTTGGACACCGATTCCGGCAGCATCCTGCATTAATCAGATTTTTCGTATATAGAATAGATAACTTACGACATGATACGTATATAATGTGGGAGCTTTCAACCAAGTTCTACATATGGTTTGAAGAATAGAAAAGGTATCTTCGGTTCCGGGGCGGGTGTAACCCCTTTCGGAACGAAGATACCTTTTTTTCTATGAATATGGATGTAGATGAAGTTAAAAATTCTAGCTGCTCTTACAATTTCATGTTACTGCTGTGGCCCGGTGCCAATCTGGCCTCAGGATCGAAGTAAACCTTGGCATTGTTCACGGCGGTAGGTGCTTCACCAAATCCAACAGCGATCAGTTTGACCTTGCCCGGATAGGTGGTAATATCGCCGGCTGCAAAAATGCCCGGGATACTTGTTTCCATACGGGAATCCACCACAATGGAGTTACTTTCAATGGCAATGCCCCATTCGGAGATCGGACCGAGCGAGGACACAAACCCGAAATTGACAATGACATCGTCCACTTCAATCTCTTGCGTCTCTTTGGTCTTAATATGTGAAAGCGTAACCTTCGTAATCGTATCTTCACCATGCAATTCGGTGATCTCGGTTGGTGTAATGATGTTCACCTTCGATGCCATGAGCTGCTCCACACTATGCTCATGGGCACGGAATTTGTCACGGCGGTGAACCAGCGTAACCTGCTCGGCGATGGGCTCGATCATGAGCGCCCAGTCTACCGCGGAGTCGCCGCCGCCGCTGATGAGAACCTTCTTGCCTTTGAAGCGGCTGAGGTCGTTGACGAAATAATGAAGGTTGGTCTTTTCGTATGCTTCTGCCCTTTCAATCTCCAGTCGACGGGGTTGGAACGCTCCTACACCGGCTGTAATGATAACAGCTTTGGCGTGGTGTTCACCCAAATTCGTTTTTACGACAAAATGACGTTCTTCGAGTTTTTCCACAGCTTGTACTTTCTCTTCAAGACGAATGTCCGTTTTAAAGAGCTCCATTTGGGCGGACAGATTGTTCACAAGCTCTTGAGCGGTTACTTTCGGAAAGCCTGCTACGTCATAAATATATTTCTCAGGATACAGCGCAGCCAATTGGCCTCCAAGCTGAGGCATGCTCTCGATAAGTTTAACCGAAGCTTGGCGCATTCCGCCGTAAAAAGCAGCAAACATACCTGCAGGTCCGCCACCGATAATCAAAAGATCCGTCATATTGCTGTCTTGTGGCATCGTTGTCATGCGGTAAGCACCTCCATAAAATGAGTTTATATTCGAATCAGACAGACGTTCTTGTCCGGATAAAGCTGATTCACGAATTCCTTACCTATTATAATCGTCCCGAAGCGGCATGAAAAGACGAGAAATGAGTTAAAATACCTAACATTGGAATGGATGCGCTTACTTAGTAAGTAAGGGGATAAATGGCGGAATGATTTGCACATTATATGGCAAAAAATTTCTTGATATTTGCATAGTTTATGCATATGATTAACGTGATAACTTGTGTTCATTACAGGGTAGTCCTATATATTGTCAACTGTAGCCGAAGTAAGGAAACCTTAGTGTTACAGCTGTTTTTGAACCTTAATGAACCATCAGGTCAAATGTTGAAACGGGCTCTGATTAGGGCTCTTCTCTTTTTTTGGATGCAATTTCACAGAATGTTAACATGTGCACCATACTGTATATATAAAGAGTAAGCTGGAAGGAGCAATAGAATGAGCAGCATACCGAAGATCGTAATCCTTGGCGCGGGTTACGGAGGCATATTGACAGCGCAGCGGCTGCAAAAAGAGCTGAATTATAATGAGGCCGATGTTACATTGGTGAATCGCCATGATTATCATTATATTACAACGCATTTGCATATGCCGGCAGCAGGAACAGACAGCATTGAGAACACCCGGGTATCCATTTCCAAGTTGATCGACGAATTCAAAATCGACCTGGTCAAATCCTCGGTTCAGGAAATCCGCCTTCACGATAAGAAGGTTATTCTTGAAGATGGAACATTATCCTATGACTATCTTGTCATTGGACTCGGCGGAGAGCCGGAAACCTTCGGGATTCCAGGACTCGCAGAGCATGCGATGACGATCCGAAGCATTAACTCGGTACGATTGATACGTGAGCATATTGAGTATCAGTTTGCTTTATATAAAAATGAGCGCAGACCGCAAGAGCGCATTAACTTTGTGGTTGGCGGAGCCGGATTCAGCGGCATCGAGTTTGTAGCCGAGCTGGCGGACCGCATTCCGAGACTGTGCAAGGAATATGACGTCGATCCGACGCTGGTGAACATCTATAATGTCGAGGCCGCGCCTGCCGCGTTACCGGGGTTTGCACCGGAACTGGTGGAGTACGCCATGAACGTACTTGAGAAGAAAGGCGTTACCTTCAAGATGGGCATTGCGATCAAGGAATGCCTGCCAGGCGGAGTCGTTCTGAACAATGGCGAAGAGATCCGGGCGGCAACGGTGGTATGGACCGGCGGCATCCGCGGGAACCGTCTGGTGGAAGCAGCCGGTTTCGAAACGATGCGAGGCCGCGTCAAGGTTGACGAATATTTGCGTGCTCCCGGATACGAGAACATTTATATTATCGGCGATAACTCCCTGATTTTTAATGAGGAAGGCAGACCTTATCCGCCAACCGCCCAAATGGCGATGCAGCAAGGCGTGTGCTGTGCCCAAAATATCGTTGCGGCAATTCGGGACAAGTCGATGCGCAAATTCGAGTTCCATAACAAAGGCACGGTAGCTTCTCTTGGACGGGGCGAAGGCATTGCGGTTGTCGGGGATAAGAAATATCAGGGATGGAAAGCGGCCCAGCTGAAAAAGTTGGTTGATCTGCGCTACCTCTTCATTATTGGAGGGATTCCGCTCGTCCTGAAAAAAGGCAGGTTTCTATAAATGAGACACTGCAGCGTTCAAGTACGGGGGCTGCTCACCAGAGATGAGCTGGATCGTTATAACGCCCTGATGGAGGTCGGCTCCTATCTGGAGTCGCAGGAGCGGTACGATCTGGCTTACACCATTCAGCAGGAGGTCGACATTCTCATACTTCCTGCTATTGAGCGGCTCAAGGATAAGGGACGTGCCCGGGACCGGGCGACGGCTGAATATCTTGAAACCTTGCGCAAGCAAGAGCAAGATGAGGACGACGGTGAGGAATAGAAGAAGGGATGCTCGTGTTGAGAGCATCCCTTTTTTGACATTATAAGTTTTTTGGGGTCCCCGCAAAGTATTTGGAATAAACATCGTAGCATAGGCTCCACTTTGTGGGGATATTTTGTACATGCTGGTTTATGTGCAGAAGGAATTATACCTTCATTAAATCTGTAAATGAAGCCTGATCGAGCAGGTTGCCGACATAGAACGGACCAAACTCGCCGAAACGCGCACTTACTTCGTCAAATCTCATTTCGTACACGAGCTTCTTGAACTGAAGCGCGTCGTCGCTGAACAGGGTTACGCCCCATTCCCAATCGTCGAATCCAACGGAACCGGTGATGATCTGTTTGACCTTGCCGGCATAACCGCGGCCAATCATCCCGTGGCTCTTCATCATGGATTTGCGTTCGTCCATGCTGAGCATGTACCAGTTGTCCGACAAATCCCGCTTTTTGTTCATCGGATAGAAGCAGATATGCTTCGATTTTGGCAGGGCCGGCTTCAGACGGGCAATGACATGCGGATTCTGCATCGGATCCTCATCGGAGGAGCCGGCCAGGTAGTTGCTCAGCTCGACAATGCTTACATAAGAATAAGCCTTGGTGGTGAACTGGGCGAACGTTGTTTTGTTAAAGGCGTTCTCGATCGCGTTCAGCTCTTCCAGCGTCTCGCGCAAAAGCATAAATACAAAATCGGCTTTCTGACCGACGATGGTATATACAGCGGTACTGCCTTTTTGGGCAGCTTCGACGGCATCCCATTCCTCGCGGAATGCATTCAGCTCGTCCAGCGCAAAAGCACGTACTTCTTCATCTGCAGCTTTCCAGGCCGGCCAATTGATGGTGCGGAAATCGTGCAGCGCATACCAGCCCTCAAGCGTCATGGCAGCTTCGTTCATGTGATCACTCCTAAACGTTATGTTCGTTATAATTGAAGCGGATGGCCGCTTGCATTAACTTCCTATATTGTACTGTAAGCGCAGTCGGAAGGGCAAACGCCGACACAATGTATTCACGATTGTTCGTTGATCTGTGACATTATTTTTAGTAAACTAGCTATTAGCTAAAGCTTGGTGTGCTGTTTCTTGCTGCAATAGAGTAGAATAGCTGCTACGCGTAGGTGATAAAGAAGAGGTGAAAACAGCGATCATGCTTCAATTTATTCCTGTGCTCGTGCTGATGATTTTGTTTTTTGTCATGATGTTCGGTATCGGTTTTATCCTAAATATGTTGATGAAGACGACCTGGTTTCCTTGCTTTCTGTTCGTGATTGTCATTTTGCCGGTCGTTGTATACAGCTTGTGGGATCGGGGCCAAATGTCGTTCTGGACTCACGTGGGATCCTTCCAACTGGTGGATTACTTAACAGGAGTTGCAGGTCTGATTGGTGCCTACATGAGCGGATGGACCATTAAGACATTGCGTATTAAAGGCTTTAGAATGTTTTAAACGCGCTTGGCGCAAATTGAATGTAGTGTTGATGGCGGCTCTGCAATACCTGGGGGCCGTCATTTATTATTTGTGGAAGCATGCAAATGGCGGGCGCAAGAATTCCAGAATTTTTGATGCGAAAGAACCGACTTCGAGACGACGGATTTATGATAGAATAGAGGAAGTCTATTTTTGGGCGACAGGGGGAGCATAAACGATGCGCATGACTAATTTTTTACATTTTACCGAGAACCACCGTTACTGCGTATACCGTGACTTCTGCTTAAGCGGCCTGGATGACAAAATGCTTGGTTCGATTTATCAACCGATGGTTGGCGCGTTTGCTGTCAGTCTGTACCGTCTTCTCGTATCGCATGTGCCGGTGGAGAAGGTGGGTTACTCGGCTATTGAACAGCAGCGAAGATTATTCTTGACATTAGGGCTTGAGCCTAGTGAAAAAGGACGCCGATTTCTCATTGAGCAAACCTCGAAGCTGGAAGCGGTAGGTTTACTGCAGACAAGCCGGATGTTTGTCCCGGAAACGGATGACCATATCTATGAATATGAGCTGCAAGCACCGCTCAGTCCAGCGGAGTTCTTTAACACTCAGCATCTGACACTGCTGCTTCGCGACAAGGTGGGGAAATTCGCCGTGCTGTCGTTAAGAGAAGAGCTTTGGAGCAAGGAACCCCTTGAATGGTCCGGTATTTCCTTCAACAAGGAGAACATTTCGGTTCCCTTTTATGATATTTTTGAGCTGAACACGCATGTCATTGATTATGAACTGGAGCAAGCGCTGGAAGAGGTCGCGGTGTCACGGAAGTCCATGGCGCCGCCAAATCCGCAAGGAGAAGGTCTGAACTATGCGGACATTATTCTCCGTTTCCCGCGCGAATCCCGTAATCGGGTCTTTGTGGAGCGTCTTCGCTACGACCACGAGCAGATGGGCATCGTGAATTACGTGGTGCGGAAATACGATCTCAGCACGCAGGATTTGTGCCGCCTGTTGGACGAGGACGGCATATTTACCGAGCATGGCGAGGTCGTGCTGGATGATCTTCAGCACAAGGCCAGTCTTCACTTTAGGCAGGGAATGAAGATGCAGGAGAAGCGGCAGATTACGGCAGGCAAGGTCGTTGCCTTGCGGCAGGAGATGACGGCCGATCCGGAAGAGCCGGCAAAGGAGCATGCGGTAGAGATGGAATACTATGTAGAGGTTCCGACTCAGTTCCAATCGAAGTGCGATATCCACCAATATAATATGATGCTTCGCAACGAGCCTTATACCCGGCTCCTGCAGACCTTCTTCCCGGGCTCGGTTCCAGCGCAGTTCCTGGACATTTTCGAAAAGATCGATCTGAGTTACAAGCTGCCGGGTGAAGTCATCAACGTACTCATTCATTATTTAATGTCACTCATGGCCGCAGGCGGCGAGCAGCGCATCAACCGCAATTTCGTGGAGGCTATTGCTTCCAATATGCTGCTGAAGCAGGTGAACAGCTATGAGAAAGCTGTTCAGTATATACGCGATCAAGCCAAGATGAAAGGCAAGCAGAAGGCGACCACACAACGTACGCGTACATACGCTAAAGGCGGAAAGGTGAAGCCGGAAATTCCAGTGGCTCTGGAATCCGATCAGGCGGAGGCCGTATCGGATGAGGAATTCGAAGAAATGATGCGATTTGCGGCAGAAATGCAGGCTGGCAGCAAGAAGGGCGGATAAAGAATCCTGCTTAAGAGAGGAGGGAACTAGAGATGGAGTCCCTTGGTGAACTGCTGGAAAGCATGAAAAGTCCTGCGCTCCGGCGCAGGACCGAGCAGATTATGGAAGATTTGCTCAGGAATCCTTTGATTCAAGCATTGCGGAGCGAATACCCGGAGATCGATGACCGGGTCATTCGTTTGAATTTAAGCAAACTGTACCAATATGCGGGAGATCAGGCCCACTGCAAGGCATGTCCGGGTCTGGACCGGTGTCCGAATGATTTCCAGGGACATTTCAGCAAGCTGGATATCCAGCGGATGAACGGAACCGTGGAGATCTATGAGCGGAAGGCGCCGTGTTCCCTGCAGATTGCGAAGACCAATGAGGATCAGATCAAAAAACGGATCCGCAGCTTTTATGTCGATGAGCATGCCTTGAACGAAGGTTATGACAACATGGAGATAATGGCGAAGGACCGCCTGCGGGCACCTGCGGTGCACCAGGTGTTTAAGTACATCCGGGATACGAAGGAGAATGGATTGTCCCCGCGCGGCTTGTATCTCACCGGTTCGTTTGGTACGGGCAAGACCTACCTGATGGGCTACCTGATGCATGAGCTCGCGAAAGTGGGCCATTCGGGCGTTATCGTGTATATGCCTGATTTCGTGGAAGATCTGAAGACCATGATGCAGGACGGTCAGAAGCTGAAGGACATGGTGGAGACGATGAAGCATTGCGATTTGCTGATCTTTGACGATATCGGAGCGGAGAATTTGAATCCGTGGGTTCGGGATCATGTCCTCGGTTCCATCCTGAACTTCCGGATGAACCGGCTGCCGACCTTCTATACGTCGAACTATCCGCTCGACGGGCTTGAACAGCATCTGAGCTTCACGAGCAAGGATGGCGAGGAGCTTCACAAAGGTCAGCGCTTGATGAACCGGATTGCGCCTTTTGTGGATGTCGTTCATTTATTCGGGGAGAACCAGAGAGGTAAATTCTAGTATTGCAAGCAAGCTTCCTATGGACAAACCTCCCATGAATTGTAAAAAGTCTGATCCCGTTAGCGTATGGAACGCGGCAGGGATCAGACTTTTTATTTACGCACAAGGAGTCATCAAGTATTAGCCGACCAAGAACTTGATAATGACGAATCCGAAAAAGATGATGGTCATGAAACCAAACATCCCCACGAAGCCCATCATCAAATCGCCAAAGTCATTGCGTGGTTCTTCATTGATGTGCTCCCGTGGATCGTTAACGCGTACGTTTACATCCATGGTGCTTGCCTCCTCAAAAGGTGAACATGCCGTGCCAACTCGAAAAACTTGACAGTCACCCGACTTGTTACTAGTAGTATACCCAATGCGCAAATCATTTGTAAAGATTGCATAAAAAACCCGTGAAATCCTCTTTCTTTAGGTGAGTATATTTCACTTTTTCCGACCGATTGTGGTATACTAAATTCGTCGACCCATTCGACAATTATGATTCGCACTATACCTGATCTTATCCTGTGAGGAGGAGAATACAATGGCTATCGTCAATGTTACCGACCAAACCTTCGTGAATGAAGTTGAAGGTCAAGGAACGGTTGTAGTTGATTTCTGGGCGCCATGGTGCGGCCCTTGTAAAATGCTTGCTCCGATTCTGGACGAATTGTCTTCAGAACTCGGCGATGATGTAAAAATTGCTAAGGTGAACGTGGATGAGAATCCGGAATCCGCAGCACGTTTCGGCGTGATGAGCATTCCGACCATGATTTTCTTTAAAGACGGCCAACCTGTCGATAAAGTGGTAGGTCTGAACTCCAAAGAAGCCTTGAAAGGCATCATTGCAAAACATCAATAAGCAGGATTGGTCCTAGACCGCCATCTGCTTTCATACAGCGCCTTCGGTGAAACCCGGAGGCGCTTTGTGTGGTTATTCATAGTGTTTTATATTTATGGTTAATACTATATAATCTCCTTGGAGAGGAGGGACAGCATGGACGATTTTGCCAAACAGCTTCAGGAGCAGGAGAAGGCGCTGGAGAATATTCGCCACAAGCTGGCATTGCTGCCGGACCAGCCCGGCTGTTACTTGATGAAGAATCATGAAGGCACGATTATTTATGTGGGCAAGGCCAAAGTGCTGAAGAACCGGGTACGCTCTTATTTTACCGGAAGCCATAACGGGAAGACCCAGATGCTGGTTTCGGAAATCCGTGATTTCGAATACATTGTAACCGGCAGCAACATGGAAGCATTGATTCTGGAGTGCAACCTGATCAAAACCCATCAGCCGAGATTCAACGTGCTGCTGAAGGATGATAAAACCTATCCATATCTTAAAATAACGAATGAAGAGCATCCCCGTCTGGAAGTAACCAGAAGGGTGCTTAAAGATAAAGCCAAATATTTTGGTCCCTACCCGAATGCTTACGCGGCACAGCAGACCAAGAAGCTGCTGGACCGAATGTATCCTTTGCGCAAATGCGGCGTCATGCCGAAAGAAGTGTGCTTGTACTATCATATGGGGCAATGCTTGGCTCCATGTGTGAAGGAGATTCCGAAGTCTGCATATGAGCAGATCACCGGGGAGATTACTTCATTTCTGAGCGGTGGGCATGAGGAGATCAAGAAGGAACTGCAGCGCAAGATGCAGGAGGCCGCGGAGGATTTGTATTTCGAGCGTGCCAAAGAGCTGCGGGATCAGATCATCCATATTGATACGCTGATGGAGAAGCAGAAGATTACGACGACGGATACGCGGGACCGCGACGTATTCGGTTATGCTGTGGATAAAGGCTGGATGTGCGTACAGATCCTGTACATGCGCCAAGGGAAAATGGTGCAGCGCAACAAGTCTGTTTTTCCGTTCTACGGCGATGCGCACAGCGACTTTATGTCTTTTATTGCCCAGTATTACAGCGATAATCCTGCATTGCCGCAGGAAATTCTGCTGCCTGAGCCTCTGTTGATAGACGAGGCTGATTCGGAGTCGGTTACGGGAACGGCTGCGGATACAGGTATGCAAAGCGCAGAGGAAGCCGCGGATTCGGCGAATTCGCTTTCCGGAGGGGCATTGGATGCGCAGCAGGCTGCCCTTGCCCAGGCACAGGAGAAGCAGGCGGAAGCTGCAGGCATCGTGGATGCAGCCGGAGGGGCTGCCGCCCTGCAGGAATGGCTCGGCGTGAAGGTGCATGTGCCGCAGCGCGGCTTGAAGAAGCAGATGGTGGGCATGGCATCGGATAATGCGAAGGTGTCCTTGGACGAGAAATTCCGCTTGATTGAACGTGATGAAGAACGCACCTCGGTTGCCGCGGCGAATCTGGGCGAAGTGATCGGCCTCCAGTCGCTGAACCGGATCGAGGCATTTGATAACTCGAACATTCAGGGGACCAATCCGGTATCGGCCATGGTTGTATTCACCAATGGGAAACCGGACAAGAAGGAATACCGGAAGTACAAGATCCGTACCGTGCTGGGACCGGACGATTATGATACGATGCGTGAAGTCATCCGGCGGCGGTACGAGCGCGTCTTGAAGGAGAACTTGCCGCTTCCCGATCTGATTGTGGTCGATGGAGGGAAGGGACAGATTTCCGCCGCCATCGATGTACTTGAGAATGAGCTGGGGCTGTTTATCCCGGTCTGCGGGCTTGTGAAGGATGCCAAGCATAAAACAGCGCAGCTCATGGTCGGAGACCCGCCGGAGCCGGTTACGCTTCCCCGGGACAGCCAGGAGTTCTATTTGCTGCAGCGCATTCAGGATGAGGTTCACCGTTTTGCGATTTCCTTCCACCGCGAACAGCGCGGCAAATCGATGGTATCCTCCAAGCTGGATTCCATCCCGGGCATTGGAGAGAAGCGCCGCAAGCTGCTGTTAAAGCATTTTGGCTCAGTCAAAAAAATAAAAGAGGCTTCAGTCGAAGACTTCAAGCCCCTTTCAATCGGTGAGAAATTAGCAACGGAAATTCTTAAGGCACTTCGTGAGGAGGAGTCGTGACATACGGCTTCTCTTTTTTTGTTGGATTGAAACGGTAAATCGCATAGGCGACCATCGCCGGAAGGACCATGTAGAACGCACCCATCAGCAAATTGCTGGTATCCTTGAGCAGGATCAGGCTAATGCCCATCAAGATGCTATTAAAGATGACATGGGAGAACATGGCCGCCAAATACCCGTATTTCAAAAAGATGTAGCTGAACAGCAAGCCGATGATAACCAGTTCAATGGGCCGGGAAATTACAGGGTATATCGGATAGAGTGTATGCCCGAGCGCCCAAATGATCGAGGTGATCAAACTGGCTACGAACGTATTTCGGACGATCTTTTTCAGCATTTTGATGCCGAACAGTCGATAGACGGCCTCCTCGGATATGCCGGCCAGCCAGGCCATCAGCGGGAAGAGCCAAGGATAGAGCATGTTGTAAGGCGATTGTGTGGCATCCGTGGTGGACCATGTATTCAAGGTCAGGCCCAGAAGGACAAAGATAATGGATTGGACCCCAAGCAGGATGAAAGCCCACATGTACCCCAGCTTCATGCTGTCCAGCACATAATGACCGTATCCGGGTTCTTTGGCGCGCGGCCATGGATTAAGCCCGTCTTCTTTGAGCCATAGCCCGCTGCCCCCGACAAGGGCGAAATAGAGCAGTGCGGAGAAGATGAGCGAATAGACCGCATAGAAGATCATCATCCCGAGTATGCCGGTTTGCGACATCCCCTCGGATTTGAAAACGGGAATCAGATTGTACGTATTCAGCATCTGGATGACAAACAGCAGCGCCGATAGGAACAGGCCGCGCTTAAACGACGTGTAGGCTCTGGTCTTCACGCTGTACACAATCGCAAGTATGCCAAGGATGAGGGTGAACAGGCCATACCCTGCGAGCGTCAGCAGCGTGGCATCTTGAGTCTGCTTGTTGACATAGGCGGAATGGGCGGCCGGGACCGAAAAAGATGGCTCATAGGAGCGTAATTTCCCCTGCTCGAAGGTGAAACGGTGCTCTAATCTGGAGTCGCCGATCTTGGAATCGGGGTCCACATACCGGAGCCGGGGTTCCCCTTCCCGCGTGACCAGCTCCAGATGCGACAGGTCATAGCCCGCTCGCTGGAGCCAAGGCTCCGCAAGAGCTTGCTTCTCGGATAATGACATGCCGTCCTCGACGACAAGCAGCATCTGACTTTGCGCATCGCCCTTGTTCAGCTCAATCCGGTCATAGCTGGAGCGGGCGTAATCGTACGAGAAGCCGACGATGCCTGAATTTTGCATGTGCACGTCCACATTGAGGGCATCGCCACCCGGCTTGCTGAAGCGAACGCGGTATACGTCATAGGGATATTTGGCTTCATAGGTTTTGTTGTATTCCGAAAGTCTCTTTTCCTTCGCCAGATATCCGTAAAGTTCCGATTTGGATTGATATGTAACCAGCGTGTCATCCGTTTCCGCAGCCGTAAACTGCAAAAACTCTTGAGCAAAGCTTGAAGCTGCTTGCCGAGCCTGCTCCTTGGATATGATATTCGGAGATGCCATCTCGGTAGAATCCGAATTCGTCGACGGAAACACCTGAAATAATAGGAACAGAATCAGGCCGACTGCGGCAGGCGCGATGAGCTGCTTCAGATTGGGCTTCAGCTTCAAGGGCTCTCTTGCACGATTCATGAAATTCCTCCTCTAAGAAAGTTGATACTCCCACTGGTATTCGATATGCCTGATTAAGAACGCATAGAGTCAATATAACATAGTTATGAAAGTCATAAGCAGCTTATCCCAATATCCGGAATAATGAAACAAATCGATGAAAATGAATGAAAGGTTTCGAAAACGTTAGAGAACCCTATGCTTGTATTCTTGAATATGCCCAATTCGCGCTCTTTTAAAGATTTTTTGGGTGAAAAACGGCATTGGGTTACGTACCGGATTGCGTTATAATCACATCATGCTTCAAGGAACCGAATATTCCAGCCGAATTTCGTACTGAAAATGGGGGAACCATGTAATTGGGGTGAATTTCATTATTCCCAGAATAATGAATAGGGCGACCTGTGAAAATGCCCGAATCCGTCAGCTAACCTCGTAGGCTGCAGCACAGGAACCAGACCGTAAAGGGCACTGCGTTTTCCAGTGTCTTTTTTTCTTGATTTTTTTTAAGAAGGTGACCGATTGAACTCTAAATTGAACTGGCTCAGGTTGTCTCCGCCGCAGATTCTCGTGCTTGGTTTCGCGGCTATTATTTTCATCGGGACGGCGCTGTTAATGCTGCCGATATCCACAAGTACAGGTGAACCGCTGGAATTTATCGATGCCTTGTTCACTTCGACATCTGCAACTTGCGTAACGGGTCTGGTTGTGGTGGATACAGGAACGACATTCAGCTCCTTCGGAGAGATCGTGATCATGCTGCTGATTCAGATCGGCGGGCTCGGATTCATGACGATGGCCACTTTGTTTGCCTTGGCTCTCAAAAGGCGCATATCGCTCAAGGATCGCCTCATTCTGCAGGAAGCGATGAATCAGTCCTCGATGGAAGGAATCGTAAGGCTGATTCGCAGAGTGCTCCTGTACTCCCTGATCATCGAGGCCTGCGGTGCCTTGATTTTATCGATCCGCTGGGCATTTGATATGCCGATCGGCCAAGCGATTTATTATGGCGTTTTTCATGCGGTCACGATGTTTAACAACGCCGGTTTCGATTTGTTTGGCGATTTTCGGAGTTTGACCGGGTATGTCTACGATCCTGTAGTCAACGTTGTCGTAATGTTTTTGATTGTCTCAGGCGGCATCGGTTTTATCGTATTATCCGATCTGATTGATTTCCGGAAACAGCGGAGACTTTCCTTGCACTCCAAAGTAGTGCTCACCATGACGGCTACCTTGCTGCTGGTTGGATTTATCGTCATTCTTATTTTTGAATTCACCAATCCGAGGACGCTCGGCTCCCTGAATTGGGGCGGAAAATTCTTCGGCGCATTATTCCAATCCGTAACGCCGCGTACAGCTGGCGCGAATACTATAGATATTACGGGGCTTAGACAGGCCACGCAATTTTTTATCGTTATTCTGATGTTTATCGGAGCATCCCCAGGGTCAACTGGGGGGGGGATCAAAACAACAACCTTCACCATTATGGTGGGGGCGGTCATCGCCATGATGCGCGGGCGTGAAGACATCGTCATGTTCCGTTATCGCCTGGCCCAGGAGCGGGTGCTGAAGGCACTGACCATTGCATTACTGGCACTGCTGCTCGTTCTAACCGTAGCGATGATTCTGTCGACGACAGAGGAAGGGGATTTCCTGGAAATTCTATTCGAAACGACATCCGCCTTCGGTACGGTGGGTCTCTCCATGGGCTTAACGCCCGATTTGACGGTGTTCGGCAAGGTTTTGATCAGCATTACGATGTTTGCAGGGCGATTGGGGCCGTTGACGCTTGCTTATGCACTGGGGCCAAAAAAGGGTAAAGAATTATATCGTCATCCGGAAGGCAAAATGATTATTGGATAAGGAGTACTGGAGAGACATGAAACCAAAGCAATTTGCAATCATCGGTTTGGGACGATTTGGCGCCAGCCTGGCGCTTGAACTGATGGAACAGGGATATGAGGTGCTCGGCATCGACCGCAATGAAGAGGTTGTCGAGGATATGAGCGAGCTGCTGACACACACGGTGGTGGCGGATGCTACCGATGAAGAGGTGCTTAAATCGCTCGGAATTCGTAACTTCGATTGCGGCATTGTTGCGATCGGAAACGATATTCAGATGAGCATCTTATCCGCCATCTTGTTGAAAGAGCTTGGTGTCGCCATGGTCGTTGCCAAGGCGATTTCGGTGCTGCACGGCCGGGCGCTGGAGAAGCTGGGCGTCGACCGGGTGATCTTTCCGGAACGGGATATGGGGATCCGGGTAGCTCATCAGCTTGTCACGCCCAATCTGCTTGACTATATCGAATTATCCAAGGACTATCTGATTGTGGAGATGACGGTCACGGACTGCATGGACGGAAAAACGCTTAGCGAGCTCAATACGAGGGTTCGTTACGGTGTCAGCGTGGTGGCCCTGAATAAACAATCCGGCATCATCGTAGCGCCGACAGCCATGGACGTGGTGAACTCCGGCGACATTATGGTCGTTATCGGCTCCAATGATAATGTGGATCGCTTTGAGTCTGAGGTCGTGAATATGCTCGAAAAATAAATATAGAAGAAAAAAACCTGACGGTCATCCATATCGTCAGGTTTTCTTCATATTATCCTCCTCCAGCTTACGGAACAGAATTTCCGTTTCGTCAATCCAGCGGCTGGCCGCCTTGCTTAAATCCGAGGCTTGGCCGTAGATCAGCGAAGTCGTTCGCCGGGTTTCAATGAGTGCCGGAATATGAATGTCGACAAGCCCGTTATCGGATAACAGCTGCGGCCTGAGATAGGATTTGGGCAGAAGCGCGGCCGCCTTGCAGGTCGGGATGAGCCTGACGATCGCTTCGAAGGAGTCGATCTCCATCCGGATATCCGGCATTATGCCCCAGCGGTGGAACAGGTCATCCGTCAGCTTGCGGTACCAGGTTCCAGTCGAGAAAATGATCATCGGCAAGCCTTGAAGCTGCTCGATTCCAACATCCTCGAGCTCCGCCAGCGGGTGTGAAGATGGGATGACAAGCTCCAGGTGGTCATCAAACAACGGGATGCAGTTTAATCCGGGCTGGTTGATGGAGGAGGCGACAATGCCGACATCGACGCGTTTATCTCTTACATAAGAAACGATTTCATGGGTCTTGCCGGTAATCAGCTTGATTTCGGCCGCGGGATGTCGCTCCATGAATGCGTTAACGAGCGGGGGCAAGGTGGTCTGAAGGGTGGTCAGGCTGGCCCCCAGGTTGATCGAGATCTGATCCCCCTCCCGGTAATGGGCCAACGTCTGCATGAATTTGATCTGCTGCTGACGCTGCTCCAGGGCAAAGGTGTACACAATCTGTCCGATGGAGGTAAGCTCCAGCCGTTTGCCCCGGCGGTTGAACAGCTGCAGCCCGAGCTGGTCCTCCAGCTTGGCTATTTTCCGGGACAGGGCTGGCTGGGACAAGTTAAGCAGCTTGGAGGCCTGGTTTATGCTGGATTGCTCTACAACGACGGCGAACATGTCCAGTTCTTCGAACATGGAATTCCTCCTATATAAAATAGACATGCGTGCAAAACATTGCTTATGCGTATAGATTATAACGATTAATAATTATATTGCAATTCCATTATAAGAAAAAAAGGAGTAACATGAAACATGACACAAGTTGTTCACACGATTGCCGAAATCGGCAGCTTTTTGTCGTTGCAACGGTTTAATGCTAGTTCATAAAGGTCGGTTTAGATGCCGAGTGGCTTCCTGATTCACTTCGTGATCAAAAGCGGGCTTTTTGAACAACCTCCTTTAGGACGGACAGGGTAAGTGTAATTGTTCTGAAAATAGGAAAGATTGAAAATGAAAACGCTGCACATTGGAAAGGGGAACGTCAACTGATGAAAGGGTATTATTCCAGAAAGCTGCATTCTTTACTCGGTGTCATACCGCTTGGAGCATTTTTGCTCAGCCATATGATTTCCAACTTTAAGGCTTTCGAGGGTGGAAAGGAAGGCTTCGCAAGCGCGGTCCATTTTTTGAACAGCATGCCGCTGGTATTTTTCCTCGAGCTGTTCCTGATCTGGCTGCCACTGCTATATCACGGCGTCTACGGGTTATACATTGCTTACCAGGCGAATAACAACGTGGGCAATTACAATTATGAACGGAACATCCGCTTTACCATCCAACGGATCACCGGCGTTATTACGTTCGTTTTTGTTATCTGGCATATGTACGATACGCGTTTCCAAATCATGATCGGCAAAATCACGCATGACGATTTGGGCGCCACGATGCACGGCATCATGAACAATCCGGTTCTGTTTGCTCTGTACGTCATCGGCGTTGTTTCCGCAACCTTCCACTTCGCTAACGGCCTGTGGGCGTTCCTCGTCAGCTGGGGCATTACCGTCGGTCCGCGCGCGCAGAAGGTATCCACTTACATCTGCATGGGCTTGTTCGTATTGATGAGCGTGCTGTTTGTTCTTGCTATGACAGCATTCCGCGGCTCCGAATTCCAGGCGGCGACGGCAGCGATCGATGTAGTTAAGACAGTCTTAAGTTAAGGGGAGTGAACGAAAAATGGCATCTAATATTATTGTAGTGGGCGGCGGCCTCGCCGGGCTGATGGCAACCATCAAAGCGGCAGAAGCAGGAGCTCACGTTCATCTATTCTCACTTGTACCTGTTAAACGCTCTCACTCCGTGTGTGCGCAAGGCGGCATCAATGGAGCCGTGAATACGAAAGGTGAGGGTGACTCTCCTTGGGAGCATTTTGACGATACGGTGTACGGCGGCGACTTCCTTGCGAATCAGCCTCCGGTCAAAGCGATGTGCGAAGCGGCTCCGGGCATTATTCACTTGATGGACCGCATGGGCGTTATGTTTAACCGTACGCCGGAAGGACTGCTCGATTTCCGCCGTTTTGGCGGAACGAAGCGTCACCGGACTGCGTTTGCCGGCGCAACGACCGGACAACAGCTGCTCTATGCGCTTGATGAGCAGGTTCGCCGCTGGGAAACCGCGGGTCTTGTGACCAAGTATGAGAACTGGGAGTTCCTGAATGCGATCATCGACGACGAAGGCGTGTGCCGCGGTATCGCTGCTCAGGATCTGCGCTCGATGGAGATCAAGTCGTTCAAAGCTGAAGCTGTCATTCTCGCAAGCGGTGGTCCTGGTATTATTTTCGGAAAAACGACCAACTCGGTGATCAACACGGGAACAGCGGCCAGTGCCGTTTATCAGCAAGGCGTTCATTATGCCAACGGCGAGTTCATCCAGATTCACCCGACAGCCATTCCAGGCGATGACAAGCTCCGCTTGATGTCGGAATCGGCACGCGGTGAAGGCGGACGGATCTGGACCTATAAAGACGGCAAGCCATGGTACTTCCTCGAAGAGAAATACCCAGCTTACGGAAACTTGGTGCCGCGCGACATCGCTACGCGTGAAATCTTCTCCGTCTGCGTCGATATGGGACTTGGCATCAATGGCGAGAACATGGTCTACCTTGACCTCTCCCATAAAGATCCGAAAGAGCTGGACGTTAAGCTTGGCGGCATCATTGAAATCTATGAGAAATTCATGGGCGACGATCCGCGTAAAATCCCGATGAAGATCTTCCCGGCAGTCCATTATTCCATGGGCGGCATGTGGGTCGATTACAACCAAATGACGAACATTCCGGGGCTGTTCGCAGCCGGAGAATGCGAGTATCAATACCACGGTGCGAACCGTCTGGGAGCGAACTCCCTGGTTTCCGCCATTTACGGCGGTATGGTGGCCGGACCGAAGGCGATTGAATATGTCAAAGGCCTGAAGAAGTCCGCTGAGGATGTTTCCTCCACAGTATTTGATCGCGCTGCGAAAGAGCAAACGACCAAATACGAAGGCCTGCTCAAAATGGAAGGAACCGAGAATGCTTATGTAATCCATAAAGAGCTCGGCGAATGGATGACCAACAACATGACGGTGGTTCGCTACAATGACAAGCTTGAAGCTACCATCGGCAAAATCAAGGAATTGAAGCAGCGTTACCGCAATATCAATATGACGGATACCTCCCGCTGGAACAACCAGGGCGTAGCGTTCACGCGCCAGCTGTGGAACATGCTGGAGCTGTCCGAGGCCATGACGCTGGGTGCGCTTCTCCGGAACGAAAGCCGTGGGGCTCACTATAAGCCGGAATTCCCTGATCGTAACGATGAAGAATTCCTCAAGACAACCAAAGCGACCTGGACGCCGGATGGACCGCAGATTTCATACGAAGAAGTGGATGTTTCCTTAATCCCGCCGCGTATTCGCGACTATTCGAAAGACAAGTAAGAAGGAAGGGGGATTTACGATGTCTCAAACGACAGCCGCCTCAAAGAGCGTTAAGTTTATCATTACACGTCAGGACAATCCGGAGACGAAATCCTATACTGAGGAATTCGAAATTCCGTACCGTCCCGGCATGAACGTTATAAGTGCGCTGATGGAAATTCAGCGCAATCCCAAAAATGCGCAGGGCCAAACGACCGCACCTGTATGCTGGGACTCCAACTGCCTTGAAGAAGTGTGTGGAGCTTGCTCCATGGTAATTAACGGCAAGCCGCGCCAAGCGTGTGCGGCTCTGATCGATAAGCTGGAACAGCCGATCCGAATTCAGCCGATGAAGACTTTCCCGGTTGTGAGAGACTTGGTAATCGACCGCAGTCGCATGTTCACGGCGCTTAAGCGCGTGAAGGCGTGGATTCCGATCGATGGCACCTACGACCTTGGCCCTGGACCTAAAATGGCGGAGAAGAAGCGCCAGTGGGCTTACGAGCTGTCCAAATGCATGACATGCGGTGTATGTCTCGAGGCTTGCCCGAACGTCAACGAAAAAACGGACTTTATCGGACCTGCCGCCATTTCGCAAGTTCGCTTGTTCAATGCTCACCCGACAGGCGAGATGAACAAGGAAGAGCGTCTGGAAGCGCTGATGCAGGACGGAGGCATCGAGGGCTGCGGTAACTCGCAGAACTGCGTGCGTTCTTGTCCGAAGGGCATTCCGCTGACCACGTCGATTGCGGAAATGAACAAGGATACAACCAAACACCTGTTTAAGCGCTGGCTTAGCGTTTAATCGGTTAAGTTCAACACCAGGGCGTCTGACCGGGGCATCGCTTCGGTACAGGCGCTTTTTTGTTGTGTGCTATCATTTATGTGTTTTTTTAGGATATTGAGATAGAGGTGAGTCACTTGATCATTGAAAGACCGATTACGATAAAGGATATAAGCGATGACCTTGTTGCTCTGGGCGTAAGGAAGGGAATGACCCTGCTGGTTCATTCCTCGCTCAAGAGCCTGGGCGGATGGATCGTCGGCGGTCCGGAGGCGGTTATACTGGCCCTGGAGGATATTCTGGGCGATGAAGGGACACTGGTGATGCCGACGCAGTCTGCGAACTTAACCGATCCGAAGACATGGGGGAATCCTCCGGCCGACCCGAAATGGTGGGATCTGATCCGCGAAGGCATGCCTCCCTATGACCCGGCTCTGACCGTCACATCAGGGATGGGGATCATACCGGAAGTGTTCCGCAAGCAAGAAGGGGTCATCCGAAGCCTACACCCGCATGTTTCGTTTGCTGCACGCGGCAGGGATACGAAGGCGCTTATGCAACCCCATTCGCTGGATTACGGCTTGGGAGAAGCCTCTCCGCTGGCGCGTTTATATGAAGCTGGGGCCTATGTGCTTATGCTCGGTAGCGGCTATGGCAATAATACTTCCTTCCACTTAAGCGAATATCGTGCGGATTGGGCAGGCAAGAAGGCCGTTACCGCCCACGCGCCAGTACGCAGGGTACAGGGAATAACAGAGTGGGAGGCATTCCAGGATATCAATTATCACTCCGACGATTTTGAAGCGATTGGAGCCTCGTTTGAAGCGGAATGCACCGGTGCATATAAGCACGGCCGTGTAGGAAAGGCAGACTGCGTATTGGCCGAACAGCGGGCCATGGTGGATCATGCCGCACAGTGGTTGGAGAAGAACCGTTAGATGTTAAAGCAAGCAGTTGGACGGCTTCCGTTCGTCTCGCAATCGTGTTTTGGTGCTATTTTTTAATACGGGCTCGGCCGGACATGAACGTTGTATAAAGTGAGCAGGGGCGAAACTACCAGCGACCTCCAGGTGCATAAATACCGTTACAAGGGTAATAAAGGTGTAATGGTACGGTCTGCAGCTTCAGACCTCAAGCCAAAGGAGGGACTTGAAAATGTCATGGTGGATGTGGCTGCTCAATTTGACGGGCTTCCTGCTGTTGATTTATTTGTTCTACAGTATGGACAAGAAGTGGTCCAGCAGGCCTTTGCTGCTTGCCCCACTGCTCATTTATGTCCTGGTATCGGTTGAAGATTTGCTTGGGTGGATCGATCTGATGAACGTGGTGCCCGGAGATGGTGGCATGCGCGCTCTAATCCTGTTGTTTTCATTATGTTCCGTTATTTTCTATGTGCTGTACATATTCGACAAGATTGCAGACTCCGTCCATCAGCATGTTGATATGAAAACAACCTTGGTTCGAATCAGCATGGCGGCGGGGATGTGCATTTTGTTTTTCACGATGGTGTATATGTCGATCTATAAGCTGTTCGGAGGCACTTCCTTCGAAGGCGAGAACCTTGGCCAGGATTTGCTGAGCCAGTTCATTACCTTCCTGTATTTCAGCATGGCGACGTTTGTCACGGTCGGGTATGGCGATGTAGCCCCAATCGATAATACGTCCCGGCTTGTCGTGGTGCTGGAGATTGCCTTCAGTTTCATTACCGTTGCGTATGCGCTGTCCATGCTGGGAACGCTGCGCCGGATTTTCACACCGGGCGATGACGGCTTGGATGTGGCTGGCAGTGAAGAGAAGGCGAAGGCCAATAAGCCGCATCGAAGAAAGCATTCATCCATGTAAAAAAGCGCATCTTTGACGATGCGCCTTTTTTATTTGTGCTAGTGGCAATTGAGCAAGGTCTTAGTTAAAGCTACGGCTTCATCAGCTTTTTCAGAATGTCGAGCCCGTTCTTGGAAGGATAGCGGAATTTGAAATCGAACCGGTTGGTCTGCTTGAGCACGCTTTTCTTATGGGAGAAGGTATGGAAGCTGTGTTCCCCGTGGTAGGCGCCCATCCCGCTCTCGCCGACACCCCCGAATGGAAGGAAGGGAGTGGCCAGATGCATCAGCGTATCGTTGACACATCCCCCGCCAAAAGAAACCGAGGAGAGCACGTAATCCTGAACGTCTTCATTCTCCGTGAACAAGTAAAGGGCGAGCGGCTTGGGACGGTGATGAATCGCCTGGACAGCTTCGTGTACATCTTCATATGTCAGGATCGGACACAGGGGGCCGAAAATCTCTTCTTCCATAACCGGCATATCCCAAGTGATATCGTCCAGCACGGTGGGCTCGATGCGCAAGTTCTCCTTAGAGCGGTTCCCGCCATGGCGAAGGGTTCCATTGTTCAGAAAGCCGGACAGCCGCTCAAAATGCTTCTCCGATACAATGCGCCCATAGTCGGGATTAGTTAGAGGGTTCTCGCCGTAAAACGAAGTGATGGCGTCTTTCAGGTGCGCGATGAACTTCTCCTTGACCTTGCTGTGTACGAGCACATAATCCGGCGCGACGCAGGTTTGGCCGGCATTGGTATATTTGCCAAAAGCGATACGTGCTGCCGCCAGGGCCAGAGGGGCATCCTCGTGGACGATACAGGGGCTTTTGCCTCCAAGCTCCAGCGTCACCGGGATCAACTGCTTGGCGGCGGCTTGCATGACGATTTTGCCGACATGGGTACTGCCGGTAAAAAAGATATAATCCATTGGCTGCTCCAACAAGCTTGTGCTTACCTCGGGTCCTCCCTCCACTGAAGCCACGTATTGCGGGTCAAACGTCTCCGT
Source organism: Paenibacillus sp. Dod16 (assembly GCF_049893405.1). Lineage (NCBI taxonomy): Bacteria > Bacillati > Bacillota > Bacilli > Caryophanales > Paenibacillaceae > Paenibacillus > Paenibacillus sp. Dod16. The sequence continues at coordinate 27,354 of NZ_JBNDYG010000027.1, read as the reverse complement.
GATGATGGACGTAATGAGTCCGGATACGTTAGGCGTCAGCTCGGAGGGCTTTACAATCGCGGTGTTCCCGGCGGCCAAAGCTCCGATCAGCGGAGAGATGGCCAGTTGCCAAGGATAATTCCAGGGAGCAATAATCAGTACCGTACCGTAGGGCTCAGGGTAGACCATTCCCTTGCTGCCTACATGCGTCAATGCGGTTTTGACTCGCTGCGGCTTGGCCCAGCGCTTCAGATTCTTTAGGATAAAGGAAAGCTCCTTATACACAATGCCGATCTCCGTCGTGAAGGCCTCCTGTTCACTTTTGTTCAAGTCTTTGCGAAGGGCCTCCATAATATCGTTTTCCCTGGCAATCAGAACCTGGCGCAGCTTGGTCAGCTGCTGCAGACGGAAATCCACTTCCTTGGTGATGTCTTTATGAAAAAAACGCCGCTGAGCTGAAACTAATGCTGCGATCGAATCGTTAACAATCATATGTAAACCCCTCTCTGTTGTTATTCTATGTATATGAATAACCATAAGGACGATAAAACCTGTACTCTTTATTATTATATAGGAGGATGTCCATCTATGAGAAATCCATCCTCGGCAGCCTCCCATGGCACAGCCCATGAAGGGGGAAAGCGAGAAGTCATGCAGACGAAGATGTCGCGCCGCCAATTTCTGAAGATGGGTGTTTCCGCCGTGGTCGGCGTTGGCGCTGCAGGCGGGGCTTACGCATCGTTATGGGAGCCTCATCAATTGGACATTACAAGACTGACTTTGGCGCTTCCTTCACTGCCCAAGCCTTTTGACGGGATGAAGGTCGTTCAGTTTAGCGATTTGCATCTGGGCTTTCACACCGGGGCAAAAGATGTGGCACGCTTGGTACAAGCCATTCAACAAGAGAAACCGGACATGATCTGTTTCACGGGGGATATGGTGGACGGAAATACAGAGGATATGAGGGCTGCCATTCAACCGTTCACCGAGCTGAAAGCTCCTCTCGGCCTTTTTTCCATATTGGGTAACCATGATTACGAAGACGTGGAGACTCTGATCTCTTTGGAGGAAGAGGCCGGATTTCACGTGCTGCGGAACACGGCCGTGAAGCTGAGGCGGGAGGGTGCCGTCATCGCCGTGGCAGGTTTGGACGACGTATTCTGGGGGCAGCCGGATCCGGCTGCGGCCATTCAAGATTTACCCGACGGGATGTTCAAGCTGCTCTTAATGCACGAGCCGGATTATGCAGATACGACTGCGGCCTATTCATTCCATCTCCAGCTGTCGGGCCACAGCCATGGGGGCCAGATCCGCTTGCCCTGGATTGGCGAGGTGATCACGCCGCCCGGGGCAAAGCGCTATGTGCAAGGACTATATACCACCGGTTCGCAAGGAATGCTGCTCTATGTAAACAGGGGAATCGGCACGACGCAGCTTCCTTTTCGCTTCTTATGCAAACCTGAGCTTACGGTGCTTACCTTGCGCTCCATGACATAATGGGACTGAACTATGTGATCTGAACATTTCAAGATGAAAGGATCACTTGGAATTTGTTACACAAATGAAATATACCTGTTATCAAACTCTAACAGCCGCGGGTTAAACTTATCACATGACCCCCTTTTGAGAATATATATTATGTTTTGGACCCGGTAACGGGTCCACTTTTTTTTGCCTATTTTGTTGTGCTTTCTATATAAATACAAAAAAACAGAAGGAGGTGTACCCCATTAAAGAGGTACGGTCACCTTCTGCTTTTGTTCGAAATATACCCATTCCGTGTATCCGATTTCTTTGAGCACTTTGGCGACTTCGTCAAATTCATCTCCAACCCTTGACGGCTTGTGAGCGTCGGAGCCGAAGGTGACGTCAACACCGTGATGGTGCGCGACCTCCAAGATGGCGTTCGATGGATACCAGCCGCCGCACAGCTTGGTTTTGCCGGACGTGTTGATCTCGATGGCAAGGCCCGATTCCGCGATGACTTTCAACGTTTCCTCAATTGCTTCATCGGCCTTGATTTCGGAGAACAGCGGATAATAGCCTTTCATGGCGTCCATATGGGCGATGATCTGGAACATGCCGCTTCGTGCGGATTGCCGGATCAGATTGAAATATTCCTCTTTATCGGCAACCTGCTGCTCCGGCGTAAGTTTCTTCCAGCGGTTTTTATTGAAGATGCTAATATCCCTGACGTGATGGATGGAGCCGATGATGTAGTCAAAAGGGTAGGCCGCTAACTCCTGCTGATAAACCTGGGCGTGGCTCGGAAAATAATCGGATTCAATGCCCAGCAAGACCTTGATTTTACCTTCATATTCCCGCTTTAAGTCCAAAACTTCTTGTACGTACCCGGCAAAGTCGGCTTTTGCCATGGTGGTGGTCGGGAAGGGGTGTTCCTCCGGACTTCCGAAGTATGGTGTGTGATCCGAGATTCCAATCACCTGTAAATCTGCCGCAATCGCGGCCTCGATATAATCTTGAATGTTGCCGTCTGCGTGACCGCAGCGGAAATGGTGGGTGTGCAGATCAAATTTCATATTGACCTCCTTTATAACGCTTGATTTCTTATTATTCTAGGTTTGATGCGGCGTTATTCGCTGCTGATGAACTGTGTTTCGGGCATGCCTTTCAGGTCACTGAGGAATTGACGCATAGCGGAGCTGACGTATCGTCCGCTCTTATAGATTACGCCGACAGGGTGGCTGACTTCAAGCTCGCTCAGGGGAACAATCTGCAGGGTGCCGTTGCGCAGCTCCGTCGCGACGGACTGCTTCGATATAATCGCTGCGCCCAAATTGATCTCGACCATCCGTTTAATTTCTTCGCTGCTTGACAGTTCCATGACAACCTGCGGCTCAATGCCGTGCTTCTTCATTACGTCGTCTGCGAAGCGGCGGCCAACGGTATCGCGCGTTAGCAGAATAAGGGGGATTCCGCCGAGCACATCCATGCTTGCCGTGGAGAGTTTGGCTAGCGGATGCTGAGGGGATACGACAAGCTCAAAGGTATCGTAGTACAGAATGGATGTGCTTAAGTTGGGATTGCGCTCGATCAGATAACCGATCCCGATGTCGATGAGCCCGTTCTCCACGCTGTGGTAGATTTGCGAAGAGGCCATGGATTGAATGGTTGTTTTAATATGAGGGAATTGATCCTGAAAGTAGGAAAGTACCCGTGGCAGGATCTGAATCGCTATGGAAGTGGTTGTACCCAGCTGAATATGACCCTGGGGAGTTTGATCAAGGTCGGATAGCCGCTGCTTCAGCTCATCGACGATCCCGAGGATTTGTTCGGCATGGTCCACGAAGACCTGTCCCCGGTCGGTTAACGTTACGGGCTGGCTCCGGTCCACCAGCACCGTTTTAAATTCTTCTTCCAGGCTCTTGATCTGGGCGGATACCGCCGGTTGTGTCAGATTAAGAAGCTCTCCCGCTTTGCGAAAGCTCATCGTTTTGGAGATGGTAATAAGCGTTTCCAATTGGCTGATGTTCATAGCCTTCCTCCTTACTTGATATATTCTTCCGCTCATCTATCGCGTGCAATCTGTATTATTTAAATTATAGGTTATTCTTCCCGGTGGAGCAACGAAGGGAGCAAACCTGATTGTTTTCGGCCGAAAAAATGAAAAACATTTTAATTTCCATTTAATTATTATTAAAAGATGGGGAAACCTTCCGATAATAGTAAAGTAGACATAGAAAAAAGGTGAGACCAAAGGCCCGTTTAAGCGAAAGGAATATCTTCGTACTAAAGCGTTTCAAGCGATAGCTGACATGGTAATACAGTTGTTGGAATGAGAGCTGTCGCTATTTTGTGATGATTTATTACAAGGTATCCATTATAATGTTTAAATATATAGGTGGGACTTTGGGACCCTGACCAACAACCCAGTGAAAGGGGCGTAATGAGGAATGAAAGCGGAAGTCATCAATCCTTTTTTAGAGTCCGCACGACACGTGATCGAACAAGTCATACAGGTTTCACCTTCCACGGGGAATCTTGGGGTCAAAGAGATCGGATATTTGGAGAATCATATCTGGATCCAAATTGGCATGACAGGCCAAATGAACGGTGACATTGTATTTGGAATTCAGGAGCAGGTAGCTCTGCAGATGGTATCGGTGATGATGGGCGGCTATGTCATTACCGAGATGGATGAGATGGGGCAAAGCGCGATTTCAGAGCTCGGAAACATGATAAGCGGCAATGCCAGCACCATTTTATCGAACCAGGGCGTCAGCGTGGATATTACGCCTCCCAAGGTAATGAAATCGGATAGCACGTCAAGTCTTATTCAGAAGAAAGCCCTTTGTATTCCGCTGAGAATGGAAGGAATCGGGGAGCTGGATATTCAAGTCATGATTTCATAAAATAGGAGTAATGAACCCAATAGCCGTGCATGCAAGTCTCTGTAAATAAGGAGGAATCATGAGCTGTGCCGGCGAAGAAAGGGATAATGAAATCATGTTAAAAAATAAAGTTGTCGTCGTAACGGGAGCATCCAGCGGAATCGGCGCTTTGATCGCGGAGAAGCTTTCTGCAGAAGGAGCATATGTGGTGCTGTGCGCCCGTTCGGTAGAACGTCTGCAGGAGGTGGGTGCGCGAATGCCGGGCCCCCATGAGCTTGCAGCCATGGATGTTCAAAGCCCAGAGCAGGTGCAATCTGTCATGGAGGGTCTTCTTCTTCGCCATGGCAGAATCGACGTGCTGATAAACAATGCCGGCTATGGCAAGTTCGAAGCCGTTATGGACATGCGCCAAGAAGAGTTTCAGGACATGATGGACGTCAATTATATGGGCATCGTGCGCTGTACGCAAGCCGTGCTGCCGGGGATGCTGGAGCGGGGTGACGGCCATATCGTAAACATTGCATCCATGGCCGGAAAAATCGGAACGGCCAAATCCACCGCCTATTCGGCCACGAAGCATGCCGTGCTTGGGTTCAGCAATTCACTCCGGCAGGAGCTGAGGAACACAGGCATAACCGTGTCTACTGTAAACCCCGGCCCCATCGATACCCCGTTTTTTTCCTTGGCCGATCCGACAGGCGGTTATGTCCAAAATGTGGGCTGGTTTATGATGAAGGCCGAATATGTTGCGGATCAGGTCGTGAAGCTGGTGAGAAAGCGCAAGGAAGAACTCAATCTTCCGAGGCTGGCCTCACTGGGCATAAGGCTGTATCAGCTGTTTCCGAGGTTTGCAGATCGCGTGTCTTACAAATGGATGAATAAGAAATAACGGCTGCGGCGCTACAACGCTTCCGTTTCGGCAACAAGCTCCTGAAGCAGCGCAGTGGCTTGTTTTGTTTTTTCTGCATCTGATGAGAGCAGTGTGATTACTTGGTCCACGCGCTGCTTGTAATTGGTTGGCTTGATGGGAAAGGTTTCGATCATGGCCACCGCACGCTTCTCATTGATGCAGTACGACTCGTTTTTGGCAAACAGCACTTGATTCAAGCTCGAAATGCAGCGGAAGCAGTGGCCGGTTACATAGCTGATATCATCGCTGGCAGCTGTTTTATCCGCAAACATCAAGGAGAAGGATGCTTCGAAGGTAAAGAAGCCAACGATTCATCCTTTAATGCTTTTGGATAAGGAACCGTTTTGGCTTTCAGCGTCTGTATTCGGTTATCCGAATCCCACAGTATGCGGCAAATCGCGATTTCCCCCATATACATCACATTGAGATAAGCATGCGGATGTCCGGTTTGGTAATGCGCGGATACCGTGCCTGCGGAACAGTCGTCGATGATGCCGGACACGCGGCGTACATCACGGAATAAGAAATCCACATGATAGCCCTCGATCATTAACCATCCGCCCCCGTTAACCCAGGCGCCCCATTCACCCAATGAAGTGATAATCCCCTCCCGATGCTCGTCATCTAATTTCTTCGCCACCTTAGCGATGTTCTCTACCTTGAATCCTTGTGATTCATCGTAATAAATGCCGATATCGATATCGGAATCCGGTTTGGCGGTTCCTTTGGCTCTGGACCCCCCGAGTACGATCCCTGTAACGCCGGGCACCTCCCGAAGTTCTTCCGTTATCCGCTGGATCAAAGAATCAACTTCTGCACTCATGCATGTTCCCCTCCTTAAATGTTTTATACGGAATTGATCTACCCTTATGTATACCTTAGCCTCATGGATTCAATTTTGTCGCGGGTCCATTGGACGGCTTCAGCTGGGGAGATGATGGTAGCATCCTCTCCGAGACGCCACACATAGTCCGAATAGAAGAAGATGTCGGCCGCTGGTATTTCAAGTTGAATAATTCCGCTGCCATCCTTGTTCTTATGGATATGGGGGCCGAGGCGAGTATCCGTTTCAAGCAGTCAAACCCCTTTGGAAGTTAATTGTACCTCAAATGGCTTCATTTCCCCATCCCCGGTTTCCGGTATGTCACGCAGCGTTTGGCTGGCGATATCTTCACGGATCGTTATGGACTCATTGAGGCTGGCAGCAATGATCCGGTCGACTCTGAACTGTCTGATATCCTCTTGAGTAAAACAGTAGGCCGGACAATACCAGTAGCCCGAGCTTGCATACAAGCCGATAGGCTGAATATGCCGCTGACTGCTTCCTGTGGATGAACGATAGAAGATAGTGACCACTTGCCGAACCATGATGGCTTCCATTAGCGTTTGTAAAATCTCGCTGGACATCGCACGGAATGGACTGTGGATCATAACGCGATCCTTAAGACGGTCGATCTGCTCCTTGGTATCTGCCGGCAAATAATGATAGAACTTGTGGAGGGCCGTGGCGGCTCCGTCACCGAACGGCAGCGTGCTGAAATAGCTTAAGGATTGGCACGCAAAAAAGATGGCGGTCGCCTCGCTTTCCGTGAAACTGATCGGCGGCAGCATCCGCTCCTGCAGCAATCTGTATCCGCCCCCTCGGCCTTGCACAGAGTAGATGGGAACACCGAGCCCGCTCAGCTCATCCAAATCTCTTGAAAGGGTCCTGACGGAGAGCCCGAATTCATCGGCCAGCTCTTTTACCGTAAACGATTTTTTTGCATTGATCATCATCATTAATTGAATCAGGCGCTGGGATTTCTGCATAGGAGTACCTCCGTCTCATATCATTTATTTTATCTTATTCTTTAAATAAGACAATATTTGTCTTATTTAAAAGATATGATGTTCTCAAGAAGCAAGGGTTCACGCTGAATCCTTGGAGCAGGGTCCATTAAGGGAGGAGAATATAGAATGAAACAAGACATGACTAAAGAAGAGCTGGGATTTGTTTTTATACACGGAGCAGGATTGAACGGAGGAGTATGGGATTACGTTGTGGAAGGGCTGGGTCATCCGTATTTGAAAGTGGAATACCCCTTGCGGGATCGGAATGTGATTTCCGGACATCATTTGGGGCTGGAGGATTACGTAAACCATATGGCGGAGCAGGTGAGAACGTGGGGGACGAACAAGTTTGTCATTGTGGCTCATTCCCTGGGCGGGGTATTGGCTATGGAGCTGGCCTCCAGGTTCACAGGCCGTGTTGCCGGTTTTGTAGCCATCGGTGCGGCTATTCCTAAGCGCGGAGGTTCATTTGTTTCGGTGCTTCCGTTTCCTCTGAGGGCCATCATGCCGATCATCCTGAAAACGGCTGGCACGAAGCCGCCTGAATCCGCAATCCGTCATGGTCTGTGCAGTGATCTGCCGGAGGAGCAGGCTTCCCGAATCGCAGCGGAGTTTGTTCCTGAATCCCGCAGAGTCTATACGGATCGCGTTCAAGCGTCTATTCCCGATGTGCCAAAGCTTTATGTGAAGCTCACCCAAGACAAAGAGTTCGGATTATCCACACAGGATAGCATGATAGCCAATCTGTCTGCAGATGGGGTGGAAAGTCTCAGCACCGGCCATTTGCCAATGCTGAGCGATCCACGTGGAGTCCAGCGGATACTGGATGGCTTCGCAAATCAAGTGAACGAAGGCCGTCACCCGGTTATCTCATCATAATCTGATCCCGTCTCGGGCCGACGGATATCGTCTTGATAGGAACGCCAATGGACGATTCAATGAACTGCACATATTGCTGCGCGGCTTCCGGGAGCTCGTCAAAGGATCGGATATGCGACAGGTCGCATTTCCAGCCCTTCAGTGTTCTCAGAACAGGCTTTGCAGACTGGAGATCGGCCGTTACCGGAAAATGGTCAATGATGCTTCCGTCCTCTAATTCGTAGCCAACGCATACGGGGATGTCATCCAGGTACCCCAGGACGTCAAGGTTGGTGAGAACGGCTTCGGTAGCTCCCTGCACCATGCAGCCGTAACGGGTGGCCACCGTATCAAACCATCCCATTCGTCTTGGCCGGCCGGTCGTTGCGCCGTATTCGCCTGCATCGCCGCCACGGCGGCGGAGCTCATCCGCTTCATCCCCATGCAGTTCGGTCACGAACGGGCCGGCGCCGACACAGCTTGAATAAGCCTTAACTACAGCAATGACTTGGCTGATGGCGTACGGCGGCAGACCAGCTCCGACCGGTGCATAGCCTGCCAGCGTGGAGGAGGAGGTGGAGAACGGGTAAATCCCGTGATCCGGGTCCCGCAGTGCCCCTAATTGGCCCTCCACGAGAATAGGGTCGCCTTTCATATAAGCTTGCTGCAGCATCGTGGTGGTATCCTCGATATATGGAGACAGGAGCCGGAAGGACTCCAGCAGTTGCTTGGTCATCTCATCAACGTTTAGCGGCTCTCTCCCATACAGATGCTGCAGCTGCACGTTCTTGATGGCAAGCATCTGCTCGAGCCGTTCACGAAGTCGCTGGGGATGGAACAGATCAGCTACCTGAATGCCCAGCTTTGCATATTTATCAGCATAAAATGGCGCGATCCCGCGTTTCGTAGAACCGAATCCCCGGGCACCGAGCCGTTCTTCTTCCAGTTCATCCAGCAACCGATGAATAGGAAGCACGACTTGTGCGCGCTCCGATATAAACAGTTTGGGGGCGGGGACGTTCCTTGCTTCCAGCTCCTGCAGCTCCTTGATCAATACCTCCATATCCAAAGCGGTTCCCGGACCGATGATATTCGTTACGTTTGGATAGAATACACCTGACGGCAGCATATGCAGCGAAAACTTCCCATAATCGTTAATAATGGTATGTCCTGCATTGCTCCCTCCCTGAAATCGGACGACATACGACGATTGCGCCGCAAGAACATCCGTCATTTTTCCTTTGCCTTCATCTCCCCAATTGGCTCCTACTATGGCTGTAACTGTCAAAGCATGTTCGCCTCCTACGGTCTTTTTCTTTTACAGGGCTCATTATATGAGTTGCATCATCATAAATAAAATTGATATTAGTAATAGTAGACATTAGTTTCATTTATGTTATACGATTCTGTAGAGAAGAATACGGATAACGGGTGAATTCTAAGCTGATCTTTCGATAAGGGTTCCCGTTATCATAGGATAAAATCGAGGTAATCATAATGGAAATCAATATGGAGTGGTATCGTGTCTTTTATTGGACCGCCCGGCTTGGTAGTTTATCGCGGGCAGCGGAGCATCTGCATATCACCCAGCCGGCCGTCAGCCATACCATTAAGCATTTGGAGGGAACGATCGGAGGACCGCTGTTCTTTCGGACAACCAAGGGGGTTAAACTCACGTCGGAGGGTGATGTGCTGTTTCGCTATATCGAGCAGGCCTTCAGCTTTATCGAGATCGGCGAAAAGGCGATTGCGGACATGCATAACTTGCATAGCGGCGAAATTAATATTGGAGCAAGCGATACGTTGTGCAAATATTATTTGCTGCCGCATTTGGAGTATTTCCACGCCACCTATCCGGATATACGCATCCGCATCTCCAACCGCACAACCCCGGAAACGCTGTCCCTTCTCAAGGAAGGGAAGATTGATTTTGGCATCGTTCATTTACCGGCCTCCGATAAACAAATCGATTTTCGTGCCAGTTCGCCGATCCATGATTGTTTAGTTGCCGGGAAATCATTTGTGGAGCGGGCACAGTTACAGCACCCCTTGTCCCTTCGCGATATCGGGAACTACCCGCTGCTTATGCTGGAGAGGGGCGGGAGCACAAGAAACTATGTCGATCAATATGCAAAGAGGCAGGGAGTGACGCTGAAACCCGAGTTCGAGCTTGGCAGCATTGAGCTGCTGGTACAGTTTGCCCGGAGCGGCTTTGGACTGGCTTTTGTCATTCGCGACTATGCTAACGAGGAATTGCAGGGAGGACAGCTGATCGAGGTGCCGCTCCATCCGCCGATTCCCGAGCGCAGCATAGGAATTGCAACGCTTCAAGGTATACCGCTATCTGCTGCCGCCAAGTCATTTCTTTCTCTTTTGCCTTAGACAGGTCGGTGACGAGCTATTCGAATGCCATATTCGAAGTGCTGTTCACTGCCGTTTAGGATGTTTGATTTGGTGAGGACTCCTGTTTTGGCATATAATGAAAAAGAGTGATCAAAACTTGGTAGGAAACACGCCTGCTACCACCGTATGAAGTAAACAAACCACATGTATCGGAAGGTTTTTTCTAGCGATATCAGGCAGACGCGCTTTGGAATTATAGACTTCTGATATCTAAAAAAAGGATGGACTAACATATGACTGCAACTACATTTCATACATTAGGAATAGCCGAGGATTTGTCCTCCAGATTAACGGAGTTTGGCATTGTCACGCCTTCTCCCGTTCAGGCTGAGGCTATACCGCCCATACTCGAAGGCAAGGACGTGCTTGCGACTTCCCAGACAGGTACAGGCAAGACGCTGGCTTATTTGCTGCCTGTGCTTCAGGGCATCGATCCGGAGATCAAGGGAACACAGAAATTGATTCTTGCTCCGACACAAGAGCTAGCCGTACAGATTGTGAGAGAGAGCGAGCGTTACGGGGAAGCCCGCGGAATCGGTGTGCTCGGTCTCATCGGGGGCGCCGCGGCCAAGCGTCAGATTGAGAAGCTGAAGCTGCATCCGCAGCTGATCGTAGGAACGCCGGGACGCGTGCGGGAGCTGATCGAAATCCGGAAATTGAAGATGCACCAAGTAAGCACGATCGTAGTGGACGAGGTGGATCAGGTATTTAATCTGGGCGGCGCCGGGGATGTGGATCGCATTCTGCGCAGTGCATTACGCGATCGTCAATTGGTATTCTTATCCGCCACGGTGAGTCCGGAGACGGCAGAGCTCGTCAAGAAGGAGATGGATCAGCCGGTCGAAATCGGGATTGATCCTGAGCAGCGGACACCGTCCGCGTTGGAGCATTATTATTTTGTGACCGAAGAGCGTGACAAGTTGGACATGCTGCGCCGCGTAGTCCGGCATTACAATCCCGACCGTGCGATTGTCTTCGTCAATGCCACCGAGGATTTGGCAGAGGTTGAAGCGAAGCTGAACTACCTCGGCTTAAATGCGGCTGCCATCTATGGTGATGCCGACAAGATGACTAGAAGCCGGGTTTTGAATGCGTTTAGAGAAGGGCGTACCAAGCTCTTGGTGGCTAGCGATGTCGCTGCCCGCGGACTTGATATCGAAGGACTCGGCATGGTCATCAATTACGATCCGCCTATTGACGCCGAGCATTATACACATCGCGCAGGACGTACTGGACGCATGGGTCGGAGCGGCATGGCGATCACGCTCGTAACGGACCGTCAGACGTTCATCATGCGCAAGTTCAATCGCGAGCTGGGCATATCGATTGAAGAACGCGCTCTGTATGGCGGGAAGGTTAGATCTCCTCGTGCTACACCGGCCGATCGAGGACATGGTCCGCGTGGGTCAGCCGGAGGTCCTGCCCGAAAAGAGAAACCAGCTCGAAAGCCTGCTTCCACTAGCGCCAATGGTAAGGCGGGAAGCGGTAAGGCTTCGGGTGAGCGTCAGAGTGAAAGGGAGCGGGACCGCAAGAACAAGGGCGCTCCGAAATGGCTGAAGAATAAGCCTCCACGGAGCTAATGGCTGCAGGCTCCATCCATGCGGAGCTTGCAATCGGTATGTTGTTTTTCGGGTCCGATTCATCGGATGTGGTCGACATCCATAGGGACCGGACTTTTCAGAATAAGAGGTGATCGATAATGAGTGAACAGCCGGTATTGTCTGTTCAAGGGTTAAGCGGCGGGTATAGCATGAATCGACCGGTTCTGCATGATGTAACCTTTCAGGTTGAACCGGGTGAGATGGTAGGTTTGATCGGCCTGAACGGGGCGGGCAAGAGCACCACGATGAAGCATATTCTCGGACTGATGAACCCGCAAAAAGGGAGCATTCAGGTGCAAGGGAAGAGCCGGGCAGAGCATTCCGAAGCTTATCACGGCGCTTTGGCGTTTGTCCCCGAATCCCCGTTGCTGTATGAGGAGATGACGGTACGCGAGCATCTGGAGTTTACGGCGCGCTCCTATGGCGTATCCCGTGAAGATTATGAGTCGCGTTCGGAGCAGCTGTCCAAGATGTTCCGCATGGAAGAGAAGATGGACAGCCTGTCCACGCATTTATCCAAGGGTATGCGCCAAAAAGTGATGATCATGTGCGCGTTTGTCGCCAGACCGTCGCTGTACATTATTGACGAGCCCTTCCTTGGGCTTGATCCGCTCGGGATACGTTCGCTGCTTGACTTCATGCTGGAGCTGAAGGCGTCCGGCGCTTCGGTACTGCTCAGCTCCCATATTCTCTCCACGATTGAGAATTATTGCGACCGGTTCATCGTGCTGCACCGCGGCAGCATCATTGCTCAGGGAACGCTGAAGGAAATCCAGGACCAAGCCGGAAGGCCGGGGATGTCGCTGGAGGAGCTGTTTAATGTGCTGATTCAGGATGGTAAAGGCGAATGAACCTGCGTGAGCTGTATGTCAAACGACGCGGGCAGTTCTGGGGTGAAATTCTCCCCTATCTGGGTTATGTCATACAGAGCGGGGTAGCCGTCGTATTTCTGTTTCTGCTGATTGCATTCGCTGCCTGGTATACTGCACTACTGCAGCAGATTCCGCCAGATCTGCCGATTCGCTGGATCATGATGATTTTCCTTGTGCCCCTCATGATCAACAGCAGCATCCGCACCTATCTGCGTCCGGCGGATACGGTGTTCCTCATTCCGCAGGAATCCCGGATGAAGGAATACTTCAGTACAGCATGGTTCAGTGGCGTCATTTATAAAATCATCGGTTTGGGACTGGTGATGTTAATCCTATGGCCTCTATACATACGCAGTGATGTTTCGCCAAAACCGCTGCTGGCAACGTTTGTTGTTCTGACGCTGTTTAAACTGCTGTCAAGCTTCGGCAGCTGGAAGGAGCAGCTTATGGTGTCAAGGAATGCGGCGGCAGCCTACAGGGTACTCCGCTGGATCGTTCCGGCGCTGAGTTTAGCCGCCTGGTTATGGCATCCAACGGGCCGAGCCCTCCTGTTCATGGCGCTGCTTGGCCTCACGTATGTTGCGGCCTTGTCAGTACCCGCCAGGCACCTGGTTGCTTGGGAACGATTCATCGCCGTTGAGGAGCGACAGGCGAGCCGGGTGATGATGGTGCTGAGCTGGTTCGTGAATGTGCCTCAGCGCGGGCAGCGTGTCCATGCGCGGAAATGGCTTTCCGGATGGGGCAAGGGCTTGGCGTGGAAGAAGGAAAGCGCCTATCGCTTTCTTCTCATTAAGAGCCTGACGCGCAGTGATATTCTGGGCATACTGATTCGGGTCGGATTGCTGGGTGCCTTTCTTGTGTGGGCAACCCGGGAGAGTCTGGTATCGGCGATTGTGTATCTGGTCAGCCTGATGATTATCGGACTCCAACTGTCTGCACTGCGAAAGCTTCACCCGGAATCGTTCTGGCTGCATGTCTACCCGCTTCCGGAAGGTACGCGCCGCGACAATGAAGGGAAACTGATCTTCCAGGTGCAGCTGTTCTGGGCTGTCCTCCTGTGGCTCCCACTCATTCCGGACATCCTGAGTGCCCCCGGACGTATATTGGGTACGCTGGCTGCGGGGATCGTGCTTGTATTTCTGTTCCGAAGCGCTGCTGCCCGGAAGAGCCGACGTGAAGATGATGACGACGAATAAATGGGAAGAGGCCGGGACGTTAACGTCCCGGCCTTCTATTGTAATTATAGTATGGGTTATTCCGGTTGCAGAAATCGCAGTGCGTGGTGTGGCGACCTGCGATTTCTGTTAGGCTGTTATCTAGTTGTCATTACACCCAGAAAGAACGAGTGATGATAACGAGCAGGATAAAGAGAACCAGGATTGCTCCAACTCCGTATCCACCGCCGTATCCGCCGCCGTATCTTACTTCTTCAACTGCACCCATGTTCATTCCCCTTTCAGTTCGTTGATTTGTAGTACACGGTATTGTATGTAGCTAATGGTCTATGTGTATGGGCGAGCGTTTATTTGTGGCAGAAGAAAAAATGAAGACCGGGGATGATTCTCCCCGGTCTTTGTTATGCTTGAACGGTTATGTTGTTGGATGCAGCGGATCATTAAACCTTCTGCAGGTCTTGAATCCCTTTGTAGACCAGGTCGAACAGATCCTCCAAATACTCCTCGTCAATACAAGAGAAGGCGATCCGGAGATCATGCTCGCCAAGGGCGATGGTTCCCACGCCATACTCATGGATGAGATGGGAACGAAGCTCCTCGGCATTTACCGTGTTCAGCTTCAGGCACATGAAGTAGCCGGAGTTGAACGGATAGTATTCCCATACATCGCCGTATTTGCCGCTGTCAAGAATGGACTTCACTTTGTTGGCGCGGCCTTTCATGATGGCAAACTTCTCTTCCTTCTGTTCATGGAATTCCGGCGCCTTCAGCGCCTCCAGCACAAAGGTTTGCGAAGGGTGGGAGGCGCTGGATATCGTAGCGCGAATAATGCCGAGCGTCTTCTGCTCCAATGCGTCCAGCACGTCTTTATCTTCTGCCGCATACGTGATAAAGCCAACACGGAATCCCCATACGAATTCTTCCTTGGTCGCTCCGTCAACCTTCACAGGAAGCACGCGAGGGTGAAGGCCTGCCAGACGTCCGAAGAGTGATTCCTTCAGCGAATCTTCAAAGAACAATCCGAAATACGCATCATCCGTAACAACCACAATATTCATACCGGCTTCGGCCGCTTCCTGGATTGCGGACACGATGGCGGCCCCTTCCTGAGCGCCAGGCGTATAACCCGTCGGGTTGTTCGGGAAGTTCAGCAGAACGACCGCTTTGCCTTTATCCTTCTGGCTCAGCAGAGCCTGACGAAGTCCTTCGGCGTTAAATTTCATATCGTCTGTGAAGAGAGGATAGGTTACATGAATGCCATGGCGGCGAATGCCGAATGTCAGCTCATAATTCTCCCAATTCTTATCGGGATAAATAACGGCGTCCCCTTCATCCACGAACAAATCGGCTACGATGCTAAGACCATGCGTCAGCGCATTCGTAACGATCGGATTGCTGAAGCTCTTGCCTTCAAGCGAAGGGTTCTCCTGAATCATCTTGTTTCGCCATACGGAGCGCAGCTCCGGCTTGCCTGCCGGAGGGGCATACGGGTACAGATCCTTCGGCTGGTAAGCCGAAAGTTTGTCCTGGATGACGCCCAGATGCATCGGGACTCCGCCTTCGGTTGCAATACCGATCGTAGCGTTATATTTTTTCGCATGGCTCGTCGCTTCCGCAGATTGGCTCAGTATGCCTTCTTTCGGGAAGTAGATTTCTTTGCCGAGTGTGGAGAGCATGTCGTACACATGCGGATTGCCGGCTTGCATTTTTCCATTCAATTGACCAACCAATGGGTTCATGAACTGATTCCTTCCTTCCGAATACTTTTGGTTAAGGTAAGTGTGCAGGTGACAAGTTGCCTTTACGTTTTCATTGCCTAACATTATACCACCTACCCCAGGAACCGTCACGGATAATTGTAATGCTTTAACGCAGTCCAGGGTGATACTTGCAGATCAGTCCGGCGGTTTCTTCATCCCGCTCCTTGCCGCGGCATTCAAGCCCTTCGACTACGGTCTGGAGCCGATCCGGCTTCAGGTTCTGGCCGAACTTGAATTTAGCGCTCATTCGCTGCGGAGCGAGCTTGATGACGGCTACCCCTTTCAGTCTGGGGATATAAGCCCGGTCATTCGCGTCGATGGCGCGGTATCCGCCTTCAGGCTGCAGTTTAGTCATTAGGGCCTCCATCGCAAGGGCTTTTTCCTCCAGATCATCCACGATTACCACTTCGCCGACAGCCGTTACACTTTTAAAGTAGGCCGTGGCCGGGCAGGCCATCTCCGGATCGGAGAAATAGGAAGGGATTAGGGCATACTCATCGGCGATGGTAAAGCACACGGCGGGCGTCCGGCGCAAATGGTCCATTTTTTCCCCCATCCGGCTGCCATGAAAATAGAACGCACCGTTAACATAGGCGTAGTTCAATGGCGTTACACGCGGAATTCCCTCTTCATCGGCTGTTCCAAGGAAACCAAAGCTCATGCCGCTAAGGAAGTCCTCAATTTCTTGTTGATCCTCCATCGTAAATTCGTCTCTTCTCATGGTTAAACGCTCCCCCTATCATTTTGATTAACAGCATACGATGAACATTGACAAGGAAAAAGCGCCAATTTAGAGTAATTTATATAGTCCAATTTTATTGAAATAACAATAGAGGAGTCGTCATTATGGAGCTGGGATTGCCATTCGAGACCTATGTGGAACAATATCGATATAAATATTTGGCTTTGTACCACGCAATTCGCGCGGCCATTCATAGCGGCAAGCTGCCGGAAGGAACCCGACTTCCCGCGACACGGGAGCTTGCAAAGCTGTATGGCGTGTCCAGGGGATCGGCCGCGCAGTGTTATGACATGCTGATGGCCGAGGGTTACGTCGTATCCCGGCAGGGCAGCGGAACTTATGTTGCCGAAGGGATTGCTGCGATGGCAGACCAGCCGCCATCGGCCGAGCGGGCGCCAGTGCTCTCCGCTTGGGGACAACGCCTGATGGACCAGAGCGGGGAATATGTCTCGGCACAGCAGCTGCTGGAGGAGCCTCCCCCGGGTAAGATCTCTTTCGCGAATGCGAGGATGCCCATGGAGGATTTCCCCTATTCGGAGTGGCGGAGCGCGTTATCCTACGCAGGCGGAAGCGGGGGAATCGAACTGCAGAACGGCGCGCCGCCGGAAGGGGATCCCGAACTGCGACAGGCGATAGCCGGACACCTGCGCTTTACGCGGGGCATACAGGCCGATCCCGAGCATATCGTGATCTTCAGCGGTTCCATGCAGGGGCTTGTCCTGATGTTTCAGCTGCTGATTGATCCCGGCGATCACGTGGTGATGGAGGATCCGGGGTATCAGGGAATCCACCGGGGCATAAACCTGAGCGGCGGGATTCCGCTGCCGTCCCCCGTCGACGATGCCGGATTGATACCGCGTGACTGGGACGCCGGCCTGCTTGTCGTAAGCCCCAGCCGTCAATACCCGACGGGCGCGGTCCTGCCGCTCGAGCGAAGAAGGGCGCTGCTGAATTGGGCACGAAGCCGCCAGGCCTTTATTATCGAGGATGATTACGACAGCGAGTTCCGCTGGGGCGGCAAGCCGATTGAGCCCTTGCGGATGCTGGATAACGAGGGGCGTGTCATCTTCGTCGGTTCGTTCTCCAAAACGATGTTCACCGGGCTCCGCATCGGGTATGCCGTGCTGCCCCCAAGCCTGGTTGAGGCGGTCGTGCAGGCCAAGGCTCTGTACGAGCCGATCTCACCTGCCGTATTAGAGCAGCGCGCGCTGGCGCGCTTTATTGTGCGGGGAGGATACGGTCGGCATCTTAGAAGAATGACCCGGCTGTACGGCGCGCGGTATGGCGCGCTTCGCCAGGCGATGGATACCCATGCCTCCGAACTGTTTCGACTCCATCCCGGCGATGCCGGCCTTCACGTCTACGCCAATTGGCTGCGCTCCGCGGAAGAGTATGCCCTGTTCCAGGAAGCTGCCCGCAAGCGCGGCGTCATGTTTCGGGATGCAGCGGCCTATCATCGTGCGCCCGGGCCGCCTGCCGCCTGCTTCGGCTTCTCGCATCTCGGCATATCCAGCATCGAGGAAGGGGTTGCGCGGATGGCGCAGGCATGGCGGGACATGCAAAAAACATAAAAAACGGGTATGATGGAAAAGAGGTCAATTTTTGAATGAGATGAGGGGGTTATGACGTGATGCTGAATGCATCGCCGTCTTCTTTTATAATCATGCCTGCGCTTGCCAAAATCGTATGTGAGCCGGGCTGGAAATGGCAAAAACGCGAAAGACCCATGCAGAATTATGATTTGTTCTATGTATGGAGCGGTGAAGGCACGGTCGAGCTCAATGACGAGCCCTTTGCCGTGGGAAAAGGAAGCTGCTTCCTGTTCCGACCAGGAGATCATACGAGCGCAACGCATAATCCGCAGAAACCGCTCGTATTGACATATATCCATTTTGACGTTGCCGACCCGGTTCAGCATATCCCTGCATCCTATCGCAAGCTGACGGAAACGATGGATTTCGAATATTTGCTCGCGCGCTACGTGCGTTTGTATCTGGACAAACCCTATGGATCATTGGAGGAGGGGCAGCTTATTCTGAAACAGCTGATGATTCATCTGCTGCGTTCGGATCTCGCTGAGCCGGTGGTCAAAAAAGCAAGCAATCAGCTGTCCGAGGCGATCCATGAAATCGCGAATTACGTTCGCCAGCACCCGGGGGTTCCCCATCGGGTCGAGGATTTGGCGGCCAGAGCGGGGTTGTCCCCCCGTTACTTCTCGATTAAGTTCAAGGAGCTGATCGGCACGCCGGTGCAGTCCTACATCATTCAGATGCGGATCGAGCGGGCGCAGCATCTGCTGCTTCATCAAGGGATGAACGTAACGGAGGTAGCCGACGCGCTGGGTTACCGGGATATATTCTTTTTCAGCCGGCAATTTAAGCAGTATACGGGCAAGAGCCCATCCGAGATTCGGTGATTTCCCGCCCTTCCATAACTTACCTGGCGGGTCGAAGGGCAAATGGGTTTCATAGCAAGCGATTTAGGGTAAAAACGACATACAGTTTCATTTTGAAGGGGGGAGAGAGGAATGAGCCCAAGAAGACGGGTGCGTGGACGTTTCTTTAGTCGCGGTGGTTGCGGTATTTTCAGAAATCGCTTGCGCCGCATGAAGACAACGACTCAGGATCATCAGAATGTGTGGTTTTAACGAGACCTAGGCCTACATACGGGGGACATTGAATCCCGTTATCATATACGCTTTTCTCTGGATGAACGCAAAAGGGAGCTACTCTGTAACATTAAAGATGGAGGAAGCCCACTAAAACCAATAACAATAAGCAATTGAATACAATGTTAGACATTTTAAGAAAGGATGAGTCATGCAATGGGATTATCCCCTTATGCGTGGTGCTCATCCTCTTTTGTTTTTGAAGAAATGAGTGAACTACACTACGACACAAACTGCTATTTACGACCATATTTTGACATGGTATGATGTGACACATTGGGAGGGAATGTTGTGGATGTGTTTACTGTAAAAGAATTAGCTCATCACATGAACAAAAGCGAAGAAACCATTAAGAGGTGGATTAGATCTGGGAAATTCCCTAACGCCTACTTGTGAAGCGACAAAGAAGGATGGAGAATACCTAAACGTGATCTCATTGATGTCGCAATACCGAAACCATTGGTACAACTGATTCAACCAGAAGGCGATGGCAAAAGCTCGATAAAATTAGCGTATGAAGCAGTTACGTTATACACTACAAATGAAGAAACATTAAATATGTTAGGGTACATAGGAATAAAACGGACATTGGAAATCCTGTACCTGTGGAGAAAAAGTGGCAATGCAATGAGATTTCTTCATTTATAAGACAAGCCATTATAGAAGGTTGGTCAACTTCAAGTCAAACGAATGAAATGAAATAGCAATCGGGCAAGAACTTTTTTTATGACATTAAACCGAACGTATATTCTCCTATAGAGTTGTATTCTTAACAGCAATGAGGTGTCTTATGGTTGTCGTACATTCAACAAATTATTATTACGTTTATTGTCCAGAAGGTGTCGAAAGCCGTTATGAGTTGTTAGTGTTCAATGGTGATCATCCTTGCTTGCCATTCACCGATTTCTATCATGACTGTAAAGGAAGGATCAGTCAAAGCTCTGCACTCTCCTACTTGCAAACACTTCTTCCCTTTTTTACATGGTTAGATAAGCACAGCAATTATCAAGGAAGTCGTCTACAGTGGAGTGATCCGCCAGAAGCCATTCGTGTTGCCATTGAAGATTACCTTATGAACGAAATGTTGTGTAAAGTGAAAGAAAGGGATACGTTTCGTTTTGTAAACCTAACTCAAAAAAGTCCGAATACGGTGAATCGATTTCTATCGTCTGTGAAGTCATTTTACAAGTCTATGATCTATCTAAGACAGTATCCCTTCTATAACCCTCTAATCGATTCACAAGCCATTTTAAACGATTACAGGAGTAATACTGAAGGGGTGAGGATAAATAAGCAACGAATGCCATCTATGGGTGGAACAGAGGACCCCATCCCAACACGCCGATTAACAGATTCTTTTTTTAAGTTGATTAACGAAGAATGGCAGCCCCAAATTATTGACGATCCTGATCTACCCTATCAAGTGTATCAGTTGGGTAAGAAAGCGAATTGGTCAGATCGAGAGATGATCATCGCTCGCATGTTATTTGAAACAGGAGCCAGAGTTTCGGAGATTATAGAGCTTACAATTGGCGATTACCGTGCAAGGAAGAGCTTCCAAGAGGTCAGCACCTTTAATAAAGGGAGCCATGGTCGCAAGGTGAAATTCTTACGGTTTAGTAAAGATACTGTGAAGCGTCTGAATCAATACATTAACACGGAACGAAGGCAGCTTGATCCGAACCATTGGGGATTTGATGAATTGCCTGATTCTGCACCAATATTTCTGACGGAGCAGGGAACGCCACTAACGTATGAATCTTGGTATTACCACTGGAATAAAGCCATGGCAAAAAGCCAACTCAAGCTCAACCCTCACAAAGCCAGACATTGGTTCGTGACAACAAGGCTAAGAGAAATTTACAACATTTCAAAAACGGAAGCTGAGATCCAGCAACGAAAAAATGAGCTTATTAAGTACATGAAGTGGAGAAACGAAGATACCATTAAAGTATATGAGCATTATTTTGACGAAGAAAAACATCGTGAAGCTCATGACCGAATGCTTGATAGCATGGAGCAAAGAGAGCATGATTACAATACCAACCGTAAAGTAGAACGTAAGCAGAAACAACAGTTAACACACAAAAAGAACTCAAGTGATTTAGAATTTGATCATGACTTACAAGAATTACTGGATGGATTGGAGTGACCGTATTGACTTTATTATGTGTAAAGCCTGAATCAGAGCATTATTCAACATTACAAGGAAAAGTAGATAATAACATTCTACATCTCCAAAATGCCAGAGGCATGTTCTTGTTAGATAATGTAAACGAACGGAATATAAAGTACTTTATTAATCAAATTATCGAAATGCCGTGGCGTAATCATCTTTTGCTTGCTATCTTGATTCAAGCAGATCGAAATTTAGATCCAGCAACAAGCTATCTAATGTTGAAGTCTATCCATCCAAGAATCAAAGATTTATTCCATTTCTACTCGATCCAAGAAATCCGGGAGTTCACTACAGATCTTCATATGTACGGCTATCTCAAGGGAGAGTGCTATCCTGAGCATTCAAATAATATGCGGCGGGTTTTTTTGAAAGAATATGAGTTGGTTGCATACAACACAAAAATATGGCTCACGCGGAAGTTGAATCAAGATCAACAAGCCTATTTTGAACAGTTTTTATTCCCAATGCCATCTTTTGAGTCAAAAGATTTTTCTTTTGGCAAGTTAGCTATAGAACAAGCTCAAAATAACCGCAAATATGAGACAGATGCCATTGTCCCATATTTGCCTGTAATCAGGGCGACTGCACGTTTTCGTTCGAGCCAAATGAAACGTCTGCGGGATGCTTTCCACAAAGCCATAGAAGAGGTACAGAAGCGTCCTAATTGCCTCCCATTAGAATTTCACTACGATGAACCTGAACGCATTGGAGAACGTCTGTATTTCCGTTTATGGGACAAACCGTCTTTTGTCTTACACCACCAGGATCAATTCTCTGAAACGGTTGTTCAGCTTGCTGAGGATAGAAAAAGCACATACTCAGAAGATAATAACCATTTCTTTGTTGAATATGTAAAGGCTGAACGCCTGGATGATGACGAGGAAGCCGGTGGATTATGGTTCACCGAAATCATTCAATTAGGCGTATTGGGGAATTGGAGTCAAAACGCTTCATTCGAAGAAATGGAGCGAAAGCGTACCATCTTAAACACATGGGGATACGGCGAAGAAGATTCGGAAAAGAATGCTATCCCCTTCCTTTCATCGCATAAAGGAATCCTGTTCCAACATCCATTTGTTTCACATCATAAAGATAAAGCAGAGGGCGTTGTGTTTGACGTAGAACCGTTTCATGTAGCCTGCACCTTTGGTTTGTTAGCGATTGACGTGTTTACGACAACAGGAGCAAGAATTAACGAATTGTTGCAGATCAACAGCACGAAAGAGTGTATTCAAGTGAAAAAGGTGAAAGACAAACATCATTATTCTTTTCGTGCGATTCCCAAGGGGCGTGACGAGGTTGAAGAATTCTACATCAGCAAACAAACGATGGGATACTTGCAAATCGTTCTTCGGATGCTTAAAGACCATTATCAAAGTGAGAAAATCCCAAGTGTTGAATATAGGTGTTACCGTAAACATTTACTATCAGAACCGAAACCATATTATTTTCAGTATCACAACAAGGCATTGAAAGATGTAGCCCTTGTATCATGTATAAAATTCCTACTTCACGCACTACGGTTTGAAACGCAAGAAGGAACCCCTGTGACGGTGAAAAGTCACCTGCTCCGTCACGCATTTGCAACAGAGGCGGTTCAACGACAAAAGATACCAATTGATATCGTTGCAAAAATTCTTCACCAAAGGGATCTGAATGTTACAGAGTATTATTCATCCCCTACAGCTACTCAAGTTGCTCATGCTGTTGGTGAATTACATGATGCTATTGCAAGCTACGTAGATATCGATGAAGTGATACTCCGTAGTCCAGAAGAGTTGCGAAGAGAGTTAGAGGAACATAATAGTAAAGTCGGTGTTTTTAATAAAGTTTTAGGCGGTACTTGCGTTACGGATTATGTGTGCCCTACGAAAATGGCGTGTTTAGGCTGTAAAGCTAAAATCCCTGAACCTGAGCAAGAACATGAATTACATGAAGTGATTAAGCTTTCTAAGGATATGGAGGAACGCTTTACGAAAATGGGGCTTGAAGTGGAAGTTAAAAAGGCGAAAGAAATGCGTAAGCAAGCGAGGATTGAACTTAAAGAAATTGAGTCGATTAAACAATACAGGGAGGAACAGCAATATGAGCCAATTGTCCACACTAACAAATGATGATCGTCCTTGGCTTCATACTGTTCATGAAAAAAATAAAGCTCGTTCTTTTCACTTAGGTAAGTCCGCTATCGATGCGTTGGTGAAAGAGGGCAATCCTGTTACCCTTAATAACGTTCATAATAAATCAAAAGTGATTGATCCTACTGGTAAAGGAATACATCCGAACACTATAAAAACGAATGTATTGTTATTCGATTATTACAAGCAACACAGCCATACGTATAAACAACGGCAAGCAAAAAAACGACCTTCTCAATTAAGTACAACGCAAGATACCGATCTAAGACGCATCAGCCCTAATCGTGATCTTGTACAGCTTCGTCAAAAATACATGAAATTAACGAAACAGGAGCTTGTAGATAAGCTGATAACGGCGGAGCAGTTCATTGCCGAAAACCATAGTAAATGGACAGCCAGTATGTTTGAACAGTTTAGTCGAGATTAAGCTAACGGGCAGGATAATGCGGAAGAAGGAAAAAAAGTAAGCCTATCGAATTTTTTATATCAGGTGTCGATTGTACATAACCAATGACTGAAGAACATTAACTTTAATCAATAAAGTGGGGTTAACATTGAACTTTAATGAAATGAAAGAAAGAATTCTTATGTGTGAAGATTGTAAAGGAAAGTTCGGGTTCAAGCCGGTTCCAATTTTTCATGGAAATGAACGCTCAAAAATAATGCAAATAAGTCAAGCTCCCTCCAATAATGTTCACATAACAAAAAAACCATTCAATGATCTAACCGGAGCGAAATTGAAATACAAATGGTATCAAATAACCGACGATGTCTTTTACAATGAAGATAATTTTTATGTTACCGCATTGTCGCACTGTTTCCCTGGAAAAAACGCAAAAGGCGGAGACAACCCTCCTCCATCAGCTTGTGCTAGAAAATGGCTATCCAGGGAATTTGAATTGGTTGATAATAAATTATTTGTAATCATTGGAGCAAAAGCTGCAAAGTTTTTGTTTCCTAAAGAGAATTTTGAAGAGTTGGTCTTTAAGAATAATCAAATTAATAATAAACCGGCGATCGTGTTACCGCATCCTTCGCCACTTAATATTAAGTGGTTTAAGGACCATCCAATATTCGAAGAAAAAAGGTTACCGGAAATAAGAGAAATAATCTGGAGTGTACTATGACAACGTTAAGGACGTTCCGCTAAACGGTTAGTCAAATTTGGAGGAGATTACATGATTACTCTAAGGCAAATGTCGTCGCCTTTCTCTTTCACAAAGATAAAGTGTTATTAATGGAAAAGCCAAAAAATAATAGTTTTGTTTCGGGGAAGGTTGTACCTATTGGGGGGCACCTAGAGCAGCATGAAATGAATACCCCAAAAGAAGCGTGTTTGAGGGAAGTTGAAGAAGAGACGGGACTGACAAGTACTGACCTGACAGGGTTGAAGCTCAAATACATAGTTTTACGTATTAAGGAAACGGAGATAAGACTCCAATATGTATACTTTTCAATGTAAAGCACATGACTGTGCGTGAAAGTGAAGAAGGTAAACTGTCGTGGATTGATGTAAAATTGGCTGACGAATTGAATGTGACAGCGACTACGAAATGCATCTTTAAACATTTTTCTGAGAACAAAAAATCATCAGAGATTTATGTAGGAACTATGAAAGCAGTCGGGAGTGAGCCTAAAATTACTTGGGCTTTACTAGAAGATTGGGAAAAAAATAAGGTTTCGCATCAAGCTAACGGGCAGGATAGTTGAATTAAATAAGGGTATAATATCACAAAAATTCTGGAGGGAATACTTTGTTTAAACGGTTTGTTTCTGTGATTTTTATCTGTACTTTGTCCGTTGGAATCAACAATGAACCACCTATCGCTACAGCTACACCTAAGCTGTTTTCTTTAAATGTTGAATTGAACAAATTACAAAATGCTGCCGATTTCAAACTGCTTGCACCATCTCTCACGGATCAAAAGTATAAGTTGGAGATTAAGAAACCCTATCCATTTGTCCCCGATAAACCCGTTTCAGAAGTTAGACTTCATTTCTTTGATGAATCTGGACAAACATATTTGTTTGCAATTGAAGAACACAATGAAGTTGGCTATAAAATAGAACGAGATGTCACTAGCATTGATATTCTAAATCAAACAAGTACAACAAGAACTATTGTTGAGGATTTTAAATTTAGTGAACGTGGAACGAAAGTTAACATAAATGGAAGTGAAGGACGATTTGAACCATGGGCTAACCACATAGCAGGAGGGTTACTACGCTGGGTCCAGGATGGTACTTTTATTGAAATTGACAGCAAAGTTTTTACTAAAGAGGAAATGATCTATTTGGCAAAATCAATGTTCAACTAACGGGAAACGTTAGTTGAATAAAGAAGAGAAGGCAGCCGGTAACGGGCAGGATAGCATAGCGTGGGTAAAGAAAGATTAACAAGAGATTTTTTCAATAGGAGGAGATATGGTTGGGATATGTTGAAGAACTCAGGGCTGTTGTCGGAAAGAGGCCGTTAATTTTTGTGGGATCAGTCGTTATATTAAAGAACAAATCTAATCAGATTCTGCTCCAAAAAAGAAAATATCCTGTAGGTTCATGGGCAATACCTGGCGGATTGATGGAATTAGGGGAATCAGCTGAAGAAACTGCAAAAAGAGAAATCAAAGAGGAAACCAACTTATCTATCGACAATTTAAAACTCATTAATGTCTACTCAGGTCAAGATCATTACATTAAGCAACCGAATGGCGATGAATTCTATGTTGTTGTCATTGCGTTCTATGCTGAACATTTTGAAGGGGAATTGCTTGTTAATCGTTCAGAATCATTAGATTTCGAGTTTATTAATTTTAATGAAATCCCCGATAATCTTGCAAAGAGTCATAAACCTATTATTAAAGACTTTTTATCAGTTTTATAGTGAAAAACATTCTTTTGTTCAAGTAACGGGGACTGAAAGCACAGAAAGAAATGAAATCAACAGCAGCCGGATATTCTGGCTGCTGTTTTCAACTAACGGGCTGACAATAGGGATCGTTGCAAAAAGGCTTCTTTTTGTATACCTCTACGGACAATACTCACGATGCCTCATTAAACTAACGGGCATGATAGTTTAAACAATACGACGAAATATCTCAACAAAGGTAGTTCCACGAATACAATCTGGAAGAAAGAGGTGTTTGCAATCCGAATCCATATCATCGGCGGCTCAGGAAGCGGTAAATCCTATATCGCGGCGTTATTGAGCGCTAAGCTCCGGATCCCGCATTACGATCTAGACGATATTTTCTGGGAACATCAATCGAACGAATATGGCGTAAAGGCACCAGAGGATGAGCGTGACCTCCGGCTCAGAGAAATCATCGGTCTCGATTCGTGGATCGCAGAAGGCGTATACAGGTCGTGGGTAGGGCCGAGTTTTGCCGCTGCAGATAAGATCGTCGTACTGATGACGCCGTTGTCTGTTCAGGAGGAACGAATCTGGAAGCGTTATGAAGATCGCATTGCGGGCATCGTCCCAAGAAAGAAGCGCGAGACGCTCGAAGGCATCCACAACTTGTTGGCATGGAATAAAGACTACAATCTGACGAAGCTGCCTAACTTGATTGGTCATTGGGACTATAAGGACAAAATGATCCTCGTTCGCGATAATTTGGATCTTCTTGAACTTCAATTGATGTGACTTGCTTTTTCTTGTTAAGCTAACGGGAAACGATAGCTCAATCGAGTGTTGATTTACTAAGTGAAAATGTTGTTGTAAATAACAAAAAGAAAAGGATAGAGATTCAGATTTTTTCTGAAACCTCTATCCATTTTTATTTAGCTAATAAAATGTTTAACATTATATACAATCACTTATTATTGTTAGCTTTAATGAACTTCCCCCAACTTTCAATAAAATAATGAACTTCCCCCAACTTTCAATAAAA
>NZ_JBNDYG010000026.1:0-64147 GCF_049893405.1 Paenibacillus sp. Dod16 | reverse complement strand
TGACTTGCTCATTTCTTAACTGACGAGAATTTGTTCAATTCTCTATTTCAACGTCCCACCAAAGTGGTTCGTTTTACTCACTCGTTGTTCAGTTTTCAAAGATCAACTTCTTTGTTTGTCGCCAACAGCTTATCTCATTAGCAACTCTTATATCTTATCACATCCGCTCGATCATTGCAAGCTTTTTTTGAATTTAATTTTTCAAATTCATTTTGGCTTGTTGTCCCAAGCGTTTGTTTCGACCGTATTTCTTGGCCGGAAATATAATATACCATGGCATTCGCCGATATGCAACCCTTTTGAGTAAATTAATATTAAGGTAAAATAATACATTCATTTACTTACTATATACTAGAGATTCATTATCTCAACTTACCCCGCCTGCTTCTTAGGCCAGAAGGTATAACTGAAGCTATATATGAAGTCAATTCCCAAGATCACCGCCCATTGCAAGGCCATAGCCTTTAACTGCTCTGTTCGCGCTGGCTCCCCAACCACAAGGATCATAACACCAAGCAGCATAACTCCCTATCATCCACGCCAACACATGGCGATACCAACCCTGACGCTCACGCTTCGCGCGAGCCGACCCATATTTCGGGGCAGGCTCCGGTTTCTTGCCACCTGCAAATCGGTGAGCAAACCGGGCGTCCGCCCATTGGATCATCCGATGTCCAAAAGCAATCGTCACCCCGATATATACAGCCGCCAGCCCATGCATGAATCCGGCTTCCGCCCCGCCACGCAGATCTATAATGGTTACGGCTATCAACAATAAGTCGATGATCGGCGTACACAGCAGTAGTATTCCGCCCGTTCTTTTCAGCCCGAGCAGATATCTTGCGCTTAATCCTGCTAGAACAAATACCCAGAATAAAATCTCACATCCGATAATAAAAGCCCCAATCATTCCGCCAACCTCCTTTTTTAATACAGTTGTACCAAATAAATTTATCACAGCTTCCTTCTCTGAACAAGTGACAATCGAGAAGTTCAAACAAAAAAAGGCAGCCGACTATAGAAATCTATAGTCAACTGCCTCTTCAACCATCGATGATTGGAGCAAATTCTATTCCTTATTACGCATATGCGGGAACAGCAAGACATCACGAATGGACGGGGAATTCGTAAGAAGCATGATCAAACGATCGATCCCGATACCAAGTCCGCCTGTTGGCGGCATACCGTACTCCAGTGCACGCAAGAAATCCTCATCCATCTCGTGCGCTTCGTCATTGCCCTGTTCTTTTTCCTTCATCTGCGCTTCAAAACGCTGACGCTGGTCGATTGGGTCATTGAGCTCCGAGAAGGCGTTCGCGTGCTCACGCGCCACGATAAACAGCTCAAAGCGATCCGTGAACCGCGGATCCACGTCATTCTTCTTCGCAAGCGGCGAGATCTCAACCGGATGACCGGTTACGAACGTCGGCTGAATCAGCGTCTCTTCAACGAACTGCTCAAAGAACGCATTCAAGATGTGGCCGAATGTCATATGCGGCTCTACCGGAACTTTATGTTCTTTTGCAAGGCGATGCGCTTCCTCATTGGACATTTCCACACTGAAGTCTACACCTACAACTTCTTTTACCGCATCCACCATGGATACACGACGCCATTGTGGCGTCAGATCGACTTCGTGCCCTTGATAGGAAATCACTTGTGTACCCAGGACCTCTTGGGCAATATGTGCGATCATATTCTCGGTCAATGCCATAATATCCTTATAGTCCGCATAAGCTTCATAGAGCTCAATCATCGTGAACTCCGGATTATGACGGGTAGAGATCCCTTCATTCCTGTACACGCGGCCAATCTCGTACACTTTTTCCAGACCGCCCACGATCAGACGTTTTAGGTGAAGCTCAATCGCGATTCGCATATACAGCTCCATATCCAGCGCATTATGATGCGTAATGAACGGACGTGCCGCCGCACCACCAGCGATCGAATGCAACGTCGGGGTCTCCACTTCAAGATAGCCTTGTGAATCCAGGTAACGACGCATCGATTGGATAATACGGGAACGGGCAATGAAGGTCTTCTGTACATCTGGGTTGATAATCAGGTCGACATAACGCTGACGGTAACGGAGTTCCACATCCTTCAAACCATGGAATTTCTCAGGGAGCGGATACAGCGACTTCGAAAGAACCTCCAGCTCCTTTACCTTAATGGTGGTTTCACCGGTTTTGGTCTTGAACAAGACCCCTTTTACCCCGATGATGTCACCCAGATCAAGGATGCTGAATGCTTCATATTGCGCTTCTGCAATCGAATCCTGGCGAACATAGATCTGAATTCGGCCGCTCAAATCCTGAATATGAGCAAAAGAAGCCTTGCCCATGCCGCGCTTAGCCATAATCCGGCCGGCCAAGTTCACTTCCACCTGCTTCTCTTCCAGTTCTTCCTTGGAGAGCTCGTCATACTGCTTCAGAATATCACCTGCGTGATGTTCTCTTTCATATTTTCCGCCAAACGGATCGATGCCCAGCTTCCGAAGCTCGTCCAATTTGTTGCGGCGGATTTGCAAAAGCTCACTTAACTCCTGTTCTTGTTCTTGGTTATTCATTTCTTCCGTCATCGTCATTCATCTCCTTCATTTCACTTCCATCGTAATCCCCAACAGCACAAACGCCGCCACCTATAACATCCGGACAGCTCTTAAACAACTTGTACACATTCGGCTAGGACTTAACGGTAGGGCAGCCATTTCAAGACATGCCACTAACCCATTAAGCCCTCAACACAGCTTGCCTATTCAAAATAACCCCACAAAGTGGAGCCTATGCTACGATGCTTATCCCAAATACTTTGCGGGGACCCCAAAAAAATTATAAATTCTAATATGTTAAAAAAGCCCCCCGAAGGAAGCTTTCTATACACATTCCGACTTACTTCTTAATGTCTACAATTTTATATTGAATAACGCCCGCAGGAACGTTAACATCTACAACCGAACCTTTTTGCTTGCCAATAATCGCTTTGCCGACAGGACTCTCGTTAGAGATCTTGTTGTTCAGCGGATCCGATTCAGCCGTACCGACAATGGTATATTCCATTGTGTCGCCGAATTCCAAATCCTCCACGATCACCGTGTTGCCCACGCCGACTACATCGGTATTGATATCATCGTTGTTGATGATGCGCGCATTACGGAGCATTTTCTCCAGCGTTATAATCCGGCCTTCGATAAAGGCTTGCTCGTTCTTGGCGTCTTCATATTCGGAGTTTTCACTAATATCACCATAACCGATGGCAACTTTAATCCGCTCAGCCACTTCACGGCGTTTTACAGACTTCAGATTCTCAAGTTCGTCCTCCAGTTTCTTCAGACCGTCCTGGGTAAGAATGACTTCTTTATCGCTCATTAACCGATTCTCCTGTCATGTAAATAATTTAAACCACGGTATCAACATACTATATGCGAATTCTTGGGGATCAGAACTTCCCTCTGATGCCTGCTCAATTTCTTGAATTTATACTGAAAGATTATATGGGAACCATTTCAAAAAGTCAATGCGCGCAAAGGCTGTCACGAATGTCGCATACATGCACCCGTTAACAGCCTGCACCCCTAATTATCCCATCGCCGCAACGGCTTGAGGATATACACTTTTTGTCGATTCTTCTTGGTCCTCCAGATTGTTCACAAAGTTGTTCAGAAGGTTCACCATTTCGTCGCGCTTCGTTTCTTCCATAATGATATCTTTAATGCGGGCGGAGCCTTTCAGACCTTTCAGATACCACGCAAGATGCTTGCGCATTTCCCGTACCGCTACCGCTTCGCCGCGCAGAGCAATCAGACGGTCCATATGCAGAATGGCAATTCGGATTTTCTCCTGCGGAGCCGGATCCGACAGCAGCTTGCCTGTCTTCAGATATTCCACGGTTCGATACAGCATCCATGGGTTGCCCAGCGCCCCGCGGCCGATCATGACGCCATCGCATCCTGTCGTATCCAGCATCCGGCGAGCATCCTCCGGTGTCACCACATCGCCGTTACCGATAACCGGAATGGAGACGGCTTCTTTCACTTGGCGAATGATGTCCCAATCCGCGTATCCGGTGTACAGCTGCTCGCGCGTACGTCCGTGAACGCTGACCGCCTGACCGCCCGCGCGTTCGACAGCCTGTGCATTTTCGACAGCATAGATGTGATCACTATCCCAGCCTGTACGCATCTTCACCGTGACCGGTTTGTTCACGGCATCGACAACCGCCGCCACCATCTCATAGATTTTGTTCGAATCCAGAAGCCAGCGTGCACCCGCATCCATCTTGGTTACCTTCGGTGCAGGGCAGCCCATGTTAATGTCGATGATATCGGCATTGGTTTGCTGATCGACCACTTTAGCCGCTTGCACCAAGGATTCGCGGTCACCACCAAAAATTTGCAGGCTCAGCGGCTTCTCCCGCTCGTCGACGAACAACATCTCCTGGGTGCGCTTGTTCCCGTGTACAATGGCCTTGCCGCTCACCATTTCGGCGCAAACCAATCCGGTGCCGAATTCCTTAGCAATCAATCGGAACGCCGGGTTGCATACGCCAGCCATCGGCGCCAGAACCACTTGATTTTTCATCTCGATGTTTCCGATTTTCAACTTATCCATTTTATGTGTCACCCCTTTGTGTTCAGATATTTATAGTCGAAAGATCCCGGTTATCATGCAAGGGATCCCTGAGTTTCAAACCAAACCATCATACTCATTCATCGCGTTATCGTCCAGTCTGCAAAAATTACATGTTCTTGTAGATCGTATCCAGAAGCATCATCCTATATGAATGGCAGAGTTTGATGAAAAATAAACTTGCACCGGCTTCCCTATTTAGATGATCTAGCTCCGTTCCTTAAGCTCCTGCAATGAAATCTCCAGTACATCCGCTATCTGAGCCAGCATTTGCTCCTCGGCACGGCGGTTCCCCCGCTCAATCGCACCAAGGACGGCTAGTGAAATACCGGTTCGCTCAGCGAGGTCTTGCTGGGTCAAACCCTTTAATTTTCGGAAAGCGCGGATACGCTGCGCCAGCTGCTTGTTTTCCAAAGCTGTATTCCTTCCTTTCCTTCCAGGTTCTCAAGTGCTGCCTTCACCACAGGGTACAGACCTGAAGGTTCGAACTCATATACGATATCGGCCAGCGGTCTGAGCACAAAAGCCCGCTCCTGCATACGGGGATGCGGCAGTACAAGGTCCGGCGTATCCAGACGGCGCCCTTCCATCCATAGCAGGTCCAAGTCCACCGTCCGCGGCCCCCAATGAATATGACGGACCCGGCCGAGCTGCTTTTCAATTCGCTGCATTTCGGCAAGCAATTCATGAGGACTCAGCGATGTCGACACGGCTGCTGCCATATTAAGAAACATCGGTTGGTCCACGTATCCGACCGGTTCGGTCTCATACAAGTTGGATACGCGCTCTACCGTAATGCCGGGTACTTCATCCAGCCGTTCCAAAGCCTCCATCAGGTTACCTTCGCGGTCACCCAAATTGGCCCCTAAAGCAATATAAGCCTCTGAACACTCAGAGGTGGCGTGTGAATTCATGATTCTCTCACTTCCTGGTCCGGTGCAGCTCAATGGTCACACCTTCAAAATGAATGTCAAAAGGCGGGTGCGGCTTCGTCAATCGGACCGTTAAAGCATCGATAATAGTATAAGTGTCCAATACCTTAGATGCAATATGCTCCGCTAAAGCTTCAATCAGGCGGAACGACTCCGTCCGCATAATATCCAGCAAAAGATCATGAATCTCGGCATAATTTACCGTGAGCGTCAGATCGTCCGTCTTGGCGGCTTTGCTCAGATCCATCTCCAGCTCCAGATCCACATAGAATCGTTGTCCCAGCTTACGCTCTTCCTCAAACACGCCATGGTAGCCGTAATATTCCATGCGGCTCAGTATCATTTTATCCATCTCGTACTCCGTCCTTCCATCCTTTGTCCCAAGGAAAAATTATATGCTTCTAAGCTCTGTCGAAGCGTAGGTCATGGCATCACACATCTTCGCTGTCCGTTTCATATGCAGCACGTCATGCACGCGAACGATCTGGCAGCCCTGGGCAATCCCGTAAGCCACAGTGGCAGCCGTTCCTTCCAGCACATCCTGTGCCGGAGCGCCAAGCGCGGTCTGGATAAACCTTTTGCGGGAGGTAGCCAGCAGCACCGGAAACCCAAGCCCCACGAGCTGATCGAGGGATGCCATCACTTTCATGTTCTCATCATAGTCCTTCGCAAACCCGATACCCGGATCGAGTAAAATATGATGATCCTGCACGCCTGCAGCCCGCGCAATCTCGACACTTTTCAGCAAATCACGCTTTACGTCCTCGATAAGATTGGTGTAATTTCGATCGCGGCGATTGTGCATCAGGATCACCGGGCATCCGAGCTCTGCCGCTGTCTTAGGCATATCCGCGTCGTCTTTAAAGCCCCAAATATCATTAATGATATGAGCGCCCGCTCCAATTGCCTGACGCGCAACTTCCGCTTTATACGTGTCAATCGACAATGGAATATGCGGCGCGTGCCGGTGAATGGCTTCTATAACCGGGATTACCCGGGCAAGCTCCTCTGCGGCTCCAACCGGCTCGTGGCCCGGACGCGTCGATTCTCCGCCGATATCGATGATGTCGGCTCCCTCTTCCACCAGCTGAAGCGCGTGCTCGACGGCCCGCTCCGTATCGTTGTATCGACCTCCGTCCGAGAAGGAATCCGGGGTCACATTCAATATACCCATAATGAGCGTGGACTGACCGAGCTTTAACACAGCATCCTTGCTCAGACGAAATTCACGTTCGTAAATCGTTGTTTTCATGCCTTTTGCCCTGCTTTCCTTCTATATGCGCTCAGTAATGTACGGGTTATCGGACCGGCCAATCCTTGTCCAACGACTAGAGTCTCGTCCTCAGCTCCAATCAACGTCGTGACCGGAACAATCTCCTGCACAGAGCCTGTCGTAAATATTTCATCCGCTCCGGTAAAGAACTCCCAACTGTATCGGCCTTCTTCGGCTTCAATACCAAGATCGGCAGCCAACTCCAGCACCACAGCCCGGGTAATCCCTGGCAAAATGCCCGTTCCAACGTCAGGCGTATATAATCGACCCGATTTGACAAAAAAGACATTGCTGACAATGCTCTCTGCCACTTCCCCGGCCGCCGTTAGCATCAGCCCCTCTATTGAACCATTCGAGTGGCCGGGGTATCCGGCCAATTCCCGCTTTGCGAGAATATTGTTCATATAATGCAGAGATTTAAACCGAACCGATGATTCCGGTGTGTTACGCGGAAGGGACAACCTCCGCAAGGCTCTGCCTTTCTCGTAGAGCATTTCGTTTGCGGCCGGCAGCTCTTTGGCGAATAAAATCTCGGAAGGCTTCAAATAATCGCCAGCAGGCAAACCGAGCAATCCCTCTCCTGCCGTTACGGTATACCGGATATAAGCATCCTGAAGACCATTGGCCTCCATCAGTTCCGTTATCCAGCGGTTGATCCTCTCAGCATCCGCCCTGTGAACGATCCCGAGCTCCCGGCAGCTGTCCATGAGCCGGTTCAAGTGCCGCTCTATTAAAAAAGGCTTCCCCTCATAAGTGCGGAAGGTCTCGAATAACCCCATTCCGTACAGAAGGCCGTGATCCATTACAGGTATGACAGCCTCGGCAGCTTCAACGATGCCGCCGTTCATGCCAATATATTTCATGCTTTGGCGCCGGCCGTACGCTTCAGGAAATTGCGCAGCATCTGATGGCCATGGTCCGTAATGATGGACTCCGGATGAAACTGCACCCCTTCTACCGGATATTGTTTATGCCGCAGCCCCATGATTTCGCCCTCTTCGGTCCATGCGGTAATCTCCAGCTCATCCGGCAAGGTCTCCTTCTCAACGATCAGCGAGTGATAGCGCGTTGCGGTGAACGGAACTGGCAAGCCTTCGAAGACCGAGCCACCCGTATGCTGGATCGCAGATGTTTTCCCATGCATGAGGCGCTCCGCACGAATCACGTTGCCGCCAAAGGCTTGCCCGATCGCCTGATGGCCGAGGCAGACGCCGAAGATCGGAATGACACCCTTGAAATGCGAAATCACATCCAGACTGACGCCGGCTTCATTCGGCGTGCACGGTCCCGGCGATATCAGGATATGGTCCGGAGCCAACGCCTCGATGCCGGCGATGTCGATCTCATCATTCCGGTAAACCTTCACTTCCTCGCCGAGCTCACCCAAATATTGAACCAGGTTATACGTAAACGAATCATAATTGTCGATGACAAGTATCATGTTATTTCCCCCCTATATTCGCAGCCACTGCTGCCGCTTCCTCTTCGCTGCATATCAGTGCGGCAATCAAAGCCTTTGCTTTGTTATGACACTCCCTGTATTCCCGGTACGGATCGGAGTCAATAACAATCCCTGCTCCCGTCTGAATGTAACCAACCCCATCCTTCACGGCGAGGGTCCGAATAATAATGTTAAGCTCCATATCACCATTATAATCGATCCAGCCCATGGAGCCGGTATAGGGCCCTCGCGTCACAGGCTCCAGCTCCTCGATGATCTCCATGGTCCGGATTTTGGGTGCGCCTGTAATGGTGCCGCCGGGGAACGCTGCCGCAATGACATCGTACGCATGGTTGCCCTCTGCAATCCGCCCTTCCACTTGCGACACCAGATGCATCACGTGCGAGTACCTCTCAACCGTCATCAGCTCCGGAACATGCACGGTCCCGTATGCGGCAATGCGGCCAATGTCATTACGTTCCAAATCGACCAGCATAATATGCTCCGCCCGTTCTTTCTCGCTGCCAAGCAGCTCCGCTTCCATTGCCGCGTCCTCTTCCGGATTGCTTCCACGGCGCCGCGTTCCCGCGATCGGCCGTGCAGACACGACATCGCCATC
This sequence comes from Paenibacillus sp. Dod16, assembly GCF_049893405.1. Classification (NCBI taxonomy): domain Bacteria; kingdom Bacillati; phylum Bacillota; class Bacilli; order Caryophanales; family Paenibacillaceae; genus Paenibacillus; species Paenibacillus sp. Dod16. Next base: position 55,254 of record NZ_JBNDYG010000026.1, on the reverse strand, counting down.
CAGCTTCACCAGCAATTCCGGCGAGCCACTGGCCAAGCTGAAGCCCGGTGAAGAGATATACCCCATATATGGCGACGGATTCAGGATACGCAGCCACTCATAAATATCGGCAGGTTCCGCATGCAGCTGCAAGTGCCGGCGAAGAGACAAATTGACTTGAAATACGTCACCCTGCCGAATATATTCTTGAATCGAGAGCACCGCCTGCTCGAACGCTTCCTGCGTAAAATCAATCTCCAGCCGATCCCAGATTTCGACATTCGGCCCTGACAGCTCCTGCGCTTTCTTCCATCGTTCCTGCCGCACGCGCTCATCTTCGGAACTCGAGTCGTTCCCTGAGCCCGTTCCGAACATTTGATTCCATTGGGACAGCATCGATTCAGCCCTTATGACAGCCCGATCATATAACTCCTGCAATAACTTCTCTTGGTCGGTTGAAAGCACCGAACCACTGGATTCATCACCAGAAGCACCGGGCGCTTTCTTTTCTTTCGAAACTCCCCCGGTCCCGAATGCCCAAGGCAGAGGGACATGCACCGAACAGTAGATGCTGTCATCTGAATGATCATAGATCCAAATCTCTTCCATCCGCATCCACATATAATCCAGGAACCCCGGCTCATCCTTGGCCATCGTGGGCAATTTCTCAATCGACCGAATCACATCATAACTCAGGAATCCGGTGCAGCCTCCGCGGAAGTCCGGCCACCCCGGTACACGGGGAGCCTTCCATTTGTTCATCCACTGCTCTAACAGGTGCAGCGGCTCTCCCGTTACCTGCGTTCGCAGACCGTCAGACAGCTCGATGATCTCACCATGGCATCCCTTCCCCTGCAGAATGGACACCGGCCGCAATCCAAGATACGTATGGCGTCCGCCCTTACCGCTCTCCAGCACAAAGGCATATGGTGATGCGGCGTTCCATGCATGTCTCCATGACAGGGGTAACCCACTTGTTGCTCCTTTATATTGAACCAGATAGGGAACGACGGACCAGCCCTCTTCAGCCCATGCCTGCCACTGGGCCAGCTCCACTCTTCTCTCCATGCCGATCCTCCCTTAGTCATCAAAAGCCTTACTGTTGCCTGTCAGTATACTGTATCCCGCTTCTCTTGAAAACCCTAAATAGAAGCTCGTCCAACAATAATTTTTGGAGCGGTCATCAGGCGGATTCTAATAAAGCGTTATCTTAGGGAGTAGTATACGCAAAAAGCCCTCAATGCTATAAAAACACATTGAGAGCTCCTTCCTTGCCACCTGTTACCTCAACCAGATGAGGTAAGGAGACAGGTGCATATTACGATATCATCTTACTCGAAGTTGTAAAGCGGTGTGCTCAGGTAACGTTCTCCGTTACTTGGGATCACGGCTACTACCCGCTTGCCTTTACCAAGCTCCTTGGCAACCTTCAATGCAGCATATACAGCCGCACCGGAGGATATACCTCCAAGAACGCCTTCTTCCTTCGCCACGCGGCGGGAAGTTTCAAAGGCATCGTCATTCTCAACATGAATGATTTCATCGTAGACTTCTTGGTTCAAAATTTCAGGAATGAAGTTTGCGCCGATGCCCTGGATTTTGTGAGGACCCGGTTTGCCACCTGCAAGGATTGGTGATGCAGCAGGCTCAACCGCAATAACCTTGATGTCAGGGAACTGCTCCTTCAGTACTTCGCCAGCCCCTGTAATCGTTCCGCCTGTTCCGATCCCAGCAACGAACGCATCCAGGGAACCACCGATGGATTCGATCGCTTCAACGATTTCCGGACCTGTTGTTTCACGGTGAATCTTCACGTTGGCTTGGTTCTTGAATTGCTCGGCCATAAAGAATCCGGCATTTTCCTTCAAAATTTCTTCTGCCTTCTTAACCGCACCGTTCATTCCTTCCGATCCCGGTGTCAGTACCAATTCCGCACCATAGGCACGCAGCAGGTTGCGGCGCTCCAAGCTCATGGTTTCAGGCATAACGATAACGGCTTTGTAGCCTTTGGCAGCTGCCACCATAGCTAAACCAATGCCGGTATTACCGCTGGTTGCTTCAATAATGGTATCGCCCGGCTTCAAACGTCCGTCCTTCTCCGCTTCTTCCACAATGCTGATCGCAATCCGGTCTTTAACGCTTGCGCCCGGGTTCTGGTATTCCAGCTTCAGATAGATCTCTGCACTATCCTCCGGTACGATCCGGTTCAAACGGACGAGTGGAGTTCCACCGATTAATTCTGTCACATTATTTACGACTTTTGCCATGAATGAAGCCCTCCTCTAAATATGAATCTTAGATAAACTAGTAAGTCCATAATGGTGTTATACATTTAATGTTGAATCATTAAATTTGTAGTGTCTGGATGTTGAAAGAAAAGCGGAGCCAGCTTATAGACGCAAACTCCTTGATTATTGAGGTCTCTGATATCCGAGTAAAAAGGTAGGTTTTTATACCTTCATCTTAACAACGTTACGAGTCATTGTCAATATCCCACACCTCGAAAATCAACATTTCTAGGTGGATTTTCCTGCGCCTCCCGAACGAGATAACGGGGGACTCGCCTCCAAGGTATACACGCTCAAAAAGCCATCATCCTTCAGTGAACGTAACCTATTGCATCCTTTAACGCAAAAAAAGCTCCTGCAGCTACATCTTACTCCGCCACAGCGAGCTTTCCCTGTTCTTCCTCTTTTTACAACGTGACCGTACCCGCACTAATCCGTGCCTCGTATTTCTCACGAAGCTGACGCTCCAGTTCGGATAAAGACACCGCCTGCTCCAGCGCCAGCTGCTTGCGAACCGCCTCGCGGACACTTTCCTCACTAGGGGCCTGAGGCTCGATAATGTCCTTCACATAAACAATGGCATAGGTGTCTGTGAGCGAGATTGGCCCCGCAATATCCCCGGGCTCCAGCGTTAAAGCTGCATCCAGCAGTGCCGGCGGCAAAAAGGGATCATCCTCCTCGACCAGTCCGATCTGCCCGCCGTCTTCGCGAGTATACTCATCGAGTGATACCTGGGATGCGAGATCCGCAAAAGCTTCTCCATTCTCCAGCCGATCCATCACCCGTTCCGCCTCATCTTTCGAAGCGACTTCGATCATGGATAAATTCAGCTGCTTCTTGGGACGAAATTGGTCAGGATACTGTTCCAGATACGAATCGATCTGCTGCTCCTCGATGTGCACGTCGGAAGTTGCAATTTTCTCAAGCAGCAGCCGATACGTCGTCTCTGTCTTTAATTCACTCTCCGTAATGCCTAGCTGATTTTCCATTTCCGATAAGAAACGCTCCATAGAACCGTAGCTGCGGCTCATGACTTCGATTTCTGCATCGACTTCAGCCGCCGTAACATCAATACCCTTCGCTTTGGCTTCCAGGGCCACAGCGTGCCGATTCAGCATGGTCATCAGCATTTCGCGGCCGTAACGCTTCTTTAGCTCGTCAACCCACTCGTCTTCGGTAATCGCCCTGTCCTGGATGGATGCAACTGGTTGGGAGCCCTCTTTCCACGGTGGTGAAGCCTCTTGCGAAAAATTCCCGGAAAACAGCATCCAGCCGCCCATACCCAATACGCATGCTGTCAAGACAATGACGGTCGCCCACAATCCCTTCTCTTGTCTCGTCATCACGGTCGCTCATCCCAACGTTAAGATTTGGCCCGCTCTAGCACGGATTTCAGCTGTTCTTTATCGAACGTATATTTTTCATTGCAAAAATGACAGGAAACTTCGGCTTTGCCATCCTCTTCGATCATCTGTTCAAGCTCTACCTGTCCCAAGCTGATCAAAGCGCGCTCCACCCGCTCATGCGAGCAGTCACAGCTGAAGTACACTTCCATTTCCTCCAAAATGGTTACATCCGGAACGACTCGCTTCAGGATGTCTTCCAGTTCCAGTCCTTCTTCCAGCATCTCGGTGATCGGAGGAATCTTGCTTAGCGCAAGCTCAAGCTCCGTAATCTCATCCTCCGTAACCCCGGGGAGAAGCTGGATGATGAAGCCCCCGGCATTCGCCACGGAATAATCCGGGGAAACCAGCACTCCCAGACTTACCGCCGAGTTGGTCTGTTCGGATACGGCAAAATAGTATGTGAAGTCTTCAGCGAGCTCGCCCGAAATAATCGGCACGCTGCCACGGTAAGGCTCCTTCAAGCCGAAATCCTTGATCACATCAATATGGCCGGTGGTACCTACAGCAGCGGCCACATCCATCTTGCCCGGACGGATATTCGTCAGCTCCACATGCGGATTTTTGACATATCCGCGCACCTCGCCGTTAGCATTACTCTCCGCTGCAATCAAACCGATCGGTCCGTCGCCGCGCACTTGAATGCTAAGGCGCTCGTCTCCTTTCAGCATAGCTCCCATCATCGCTGCTGCTGACACGGTGCGGCCCAAAGCGGCTGTAACGACAGGGAACGTATCATGTCTTTGGCGAAGCTCTTCGACCAAATCGGTTGTCCGCACGGCAAATGTCCGTACTTTCCCGTTTAATGCAGTTCCCCGCAGCAAACGGTCTTTTTGATTACCCATCTTGAGGCCTCCTTGTCTTTCTAGTTGTTTGTAATATCTAACGGTTTTATATCGGTTCTAGTTACGCTCATAAATAATACGCAAGCCTTCCAATGTCAGAAGGGGAGAAATCTCTTCAATGGACTCCGTCTCGCCAGCAATCAGTTCAGCCAGTCCCCCCGTAGCGATAACCTTAACATTGTCCGTACCCATCTCGGCTTTTATACGCTTGACCAGGCCATCGACCTGTCCCGCATAACCAAAAACGATACCGGCCTGCATGGCATGCACGGTATTGCGCCCGATTACCTTTTTCGGCTTTTCGAGCTCTACGCGAGGAAGCTTGGAAGCACGCTGTACAAGAGCCTCCGTGGCAATGCCAATACCAGGCACAATTACTCCGCCAAGATAATTGCCTGCCTCATCGATGCAATCAAACGTCGTCGCCGTACCGAAATCCACCACAATCAGCGGCCCCCCGTACTGCTCGACGGCTGCTACTGCATTCACAATCCGATCAGCGCCAACCTCGCGCGGATTTTCATACCGCAGATTAAGTCCGGTTTTGATGCCTGGTCCTACGATCAGGGGCGCCTTGCCAATATATTTATTGCACATCTCCTCGACCACACGCACAAGGGGAGGAACTACGGAAGAAACAATAACACCTTCTATTTGGCTTACCAGTATATTGGACATTTGAAACAAATTGTGTATCAATACACCGTATTCATCCACGGTGGACTGACGCGATGTACTGATTCGAAAATCATGCAGCAGCTTCTTTCCCTGATACACACCCAGTACAATATTGGTATTCCCTACATCCACAACCAGAATCAACTCTCTGTCCCTCCTTTCTTCGCATTTAGATCCAAGCTGATATCGAGACTATGGAAAGAATAAGTCAGCCGTCCAACGGATATGACGTCGACCCCGGTTTCGGCAATCCCGCGCACGGTTTCCAGCGTCACGTTCCCCGATGCTTCGACGCGAACATGAGGGGCCTTGGCCTTGATTCTTCGAACAGACTCCGCCATCATGTCATGACTCATGTTATCCAGCATAATAATATCTGCGCCTGCAGCCAGTGCTTCCTCAACCTGCGCCAAGCTCTCGGTTTCAACTTCTATAGTCATGGTATGTGGAATATGGGCTCTTGCACGGCTGACCGCTTGCGCGATTCCGCCTGCACCCTTAATGTGATTATCCTTAATCATGACGGCATCGTACAGGCCGAAACGATGGTTCGCGCCGCCGCCAACCCGAACAGCATATTTCTCAAGCATTCGGTGGCCTGGCGTTGTTTTGCGGGTATCCACCAGCCTTGTTGGCAATCCCTCAAGCACATCAACAAAAGAACGTGTTCTTGTTGCAATACCCGACAGACGCTGAAGCAAATTCAAAGCAAGACGCTCGCCTGTCAAAATACGGTGCGTGCTTCCTTCCACTTCGGCGAGAACCGTTCCTTTTTCAACCTCGTCTCCATCACGGACCAATGCCGTAAACGTCAGCGACGGATCAACCGTTTCGAATACCAGCTCTGCAACCGGCATACCTGCTACGATTCCTGCCTCCTTGGCATGAATAACACCCTTGGATTCATGACCCGGCTCAATGGTGGTGAGGGTCGTAATGTCCCCCGACCCGATATCCTCCTGCAGCCAAGTCCGTATACTCTGGAGAAGGCCATCGTTGTATCCGTTAAACATCATCGCTTAATTCCTCCGTCATTTCTTGATCCCGTGTATGGACAATATGTTTCTGCCATACGCTGTCATTCCGTTCCGGGAAATCCCCACGATAGTGGGCTCCCCGGCTTTCTTCACGACCCAGCGCACCCTGAACCACGAGCAGGGATGCTGTGAGCATGTTAGCAAACTCGTATTCCTCACGCTTGGTGAGCACGGATTGGAACAATGGCAGCTGACGGCCAAGCTCTTCCGCTGCTCTTAATAGAGTATCCCGATTTCGCCGAAGTCCTGCATAACGTACCATTACCTTCTGTAGCTTCAAGCGTTTTTCCACCATCGCTTGGGACGGAGCGTCCTTGCGACCGAGGTGGAATGATACATGAAGCGGATCGCCTGAAGGTTCCGGCAGGCTCTTAATGCGCTCGACAATACGACTACCGTACACAATCGCCTCCGACAGCGAATTGCTGGCCAAACGGTTCGCCCCGTGGACACCGGTAGACGATACCTCCCCGCAAGCAAATAAACGTTTCACGCTGCTCTCGCCGTGCAGATTGGTTTTGATGCCCCCCATCATATAATGCGCAGCCGGGGAGACAGGAATCCAATCTGACGATAAATCGAGTCCATACTGCATGCAGGTTTCATAAATCGTTGGGAATCGATGTCTGACCATTTCCGGCGACTCATGGGTAATATCCAGATAAACAAAGGTAGACCCCGTTGCTTCCATCTCACTGACAATAGCCCGTGCTACAATATCCCGCGGTGCCAGCTCCAGTAAATCATGGTATTTGGGCATGAAGCGTTCCCCTTGTATATTCCGAAGAACGGCGCCTTCACCCCGCACCGCCTCTGATATTAGGAATCGGGGCGCACCCGGATAGCTAAGCGCCGTCGGGTGGAATTGTATAAACTCCATATCCCGAATTTCTGCGCCTGCCCGATAAGCCATGGCAACGCCATCGGCTGTGGCAACCTCCGGATTGGTCGTATACCGGTACAATTGACCGGCGCCGCCAGAACACATAACCGTCGCCCGTCCACGAACGAATACCCGTTTTCCATCAGGCATTTGTACCAAAGCGCCATGACATTCTCCCTGCTCGGTAATCAGGTCAATGACAAAATGATCGTCCCACACCTCTATATTGTGAAGCATTTCAACCTGAATGGAAAGGGCACGCACAATTTCATATCCGGTAGCATCCCCGTTGGCATGAAGGATCCGGCGGTGACTGTGTGCGCCTTCTTGGGTCAGCGCGAGCTCGCCATTCTCCACATCAAACATCGTGCCGAGCCGAATCAACTCTTGAACGCCAACCGGCCCCTCGTTTACAAGGACATCCACCGCGGCAGATGAACATAGGCCCGCCCCTGCCAAGAGGGTATCCTGCCGATGATAGGCCGGGGAGTCATCCTCAGCTGTTACGGCTGCAATTCCTCCCTGCGCATAACGCGTGTTGCTTTCGAGCAGCGATTTCTTCGTAATCAGCAGCACATTCTGAGTCGCACTTGCCATGATCGCCGTATATAAACCCGCAATGCCTGAACCGATCACGATGACGTCCGTCTCAACTGCAGGAAGATCGTTCAGATCAAAATCAATTAAATACTGCGGTATCACGATGCCTCACCTGTCTTTTCACGAAAGAGTAGCGCATGCTACTTAACCTGTAACATGCGCTCTAATGAAGTTCTGGCTTTTTCTGCAACGACCGGCGGCACATAAATTTGCGGCTTCATCGTTTCCAACGCTTTAACCAGCTTTTTGAGGTTATTCACTTTCATATTCGGACACACCAGGAATTTCGTAGCGAAATGGAACGATTTATCCGGGCTATCCAGTCGAAGCTGATAACCGGTTCCGTCCTCAGTACCCACGATAAACTCCCTGGCCGATGAATTCTTGCAATACTCCAGGATGGCGGTGGTACTTCCTACAAAATCCCCCATCGCAACAACCTCCGGACGGCATTCCGGATGCACGACAAATTCAGCATGAGGATATTTGGCCTTCATCTCGACGACATCCTTCACCGTCAGCATGTCATGCGTGTTGCAGTACCCTTCCCAGATAATGAGCTTCTTGTCGGTATGCTGCTGAACATAATGCCCCAGATTTTTGTCAGGCACCCATATAATTTCATCCGAATCCACCGACTGAATCACTTTCACGGCATTGGATGAAGTACAGCAGATATCCGTCTCAGCTTTGATCTCAGCCGATGAATTGATGTACGTGACCACTTTGGCATTCGGATGCTGCGCTTTCAGCTTCCGCAGTCCGTCAACGTTCACCATGTCCGCCATAGGGCAGCCGGCCCGCTCATCCGGTATAAGAACCGTCTTGCCCGGTGCCAGAATTTTAGCGCTTTCGCCCATAAAATGCACACCGCAAAATACGATAACCTCGGCATCCGTTTGTGCTGCCTTCTGCGCGAGCAGGAAGGAATCCCCCCGGAAATCAGCGACCTCTTGTATTTCATCCCGTTGATAATAATGTGCCAAAATGATTGCGTTACGTTCCTTCTTCAATTGCATTAACCGCTCGCGCAGCTCACGGTTCTGTTCCGCCTTACGCTCCAGTGCCAACGCTTCCATGATCGACCCTCTCCCCTTATATAGTCCGGCAGTTCGCCGCTGATGACCATGTGACTTTCAGGATGGTTTCCACCTTTGTGAAAGGATTCGCATCCTTATTTAACAACTAATGTACACGTTCGTTCTGCCCCCTGTCAATGTGATAGAAAGCACAAAAAGAACCGGAAAACGAATTATCGTTCTCCGGTTCTTCAATTTTATTCGGTATTCGAGGTTTTATCAGCAAATATTACGTTAAGCTGCTGTTACCGTTGTCCGATCCGCCTGGAGGATCCTTGCGCTCCGAATCTTTGCGCTCTGGCCCTGGATCATTCGAATCCATCGGGTTGTTCGGAATTTCCTCCGTGGAAGTCGGCTGCTCGCCGTCTTCTTTCCCTTGGATGCGAACTTTCACGTCGCCAATGTTGTCGATGATCGGTTCACCATTCTCGGAAGAACCTTCTCCTTCACCGTCGCCACTGCCGTTGCCTTCAGCTGATCCGGTCTCAATGAGATTCTTGATTTGCTCAAGCTCCAGCGTTTCCATCTCGAGGAGCGTATTCGCAATCAGATGAACCTCTTTAGCATGCTTATTCAGGATCTCTTTACATTTCTCATAGCAATCATTAATGAATCGCTGCATTTCCTGATCGATCTCATAAGCGATTGCATCACTATAGTTCTGCTCATGTCCGATATCACGTCCAAGGAACACTTGTCCTTGGGATGTACCGAACTGCATCGGTCCGAGCTTCTCACTCATACCGTATTCCACAACCATGCTGCGGATAATGCCTGTTGCTTGCTGGAAGTCACTGTATGCCCCGGTCCCGATTTCACCGATGAACAGCTCCTCAGCGACACGTCCGCCAAGCAAACCGGTTACGCGATCCAGCAATTCCTGCTTCGTCACGAGCATCCGATCTTCCTTCGGCATCATAATGACATATCCGCCGGCACGGCCACGAGGGATAATCGTTACCTTATGCACCGTATCCGCATGCTCGAGGAAGTAACCCACAATGGTATGACCCGCTTCATGGTATGCCACGATGCGTTTCTCGCGGTCACTGATCACGCGGCTGCGTTTCTCCGTACCGACGATAACGCGGTCAATCGCCTCATCCACTTCTCGCATGGAAATATCTTTACGGTTGCGGCGAGCTGCAAGCAAGGCAGCCTCGTTCAGGAGATTCTCCAGATCGGCGCCTGTAAAACCGGTTGTACGTTTGGCGATGATGTCAAGTTTAACATCCTTCGTCAATGGTTTGTTGCGTGCATGAACCTTCAGTACGGCTTCACGGCCCTTCACATCCGGGCGATCTACGGTAATCTGACGGTCAAAACGTCCCGGACGAAGAAGCGCCGGGTCCAAAATATCCGGGCGGTTGGTCGCAGCAACGATGATAATGCCTTCGTTCGCTCCGAAACCGTCCATTTCAACCAGCAACTGGTTGAGTGTCTGTTCACGCTCGTCATGACCGCCGCCAAGACCAGCGCCACGCTGACGACCTACTGCATCAATCTCATCGATAAAGATGATACATGGTGCATTCTTCTTCGCGTTCTCGAACAAGTCACGTACACGAGAAGCACCGACACCGACAAACATTTCAACGAAGTCGGAACCGGAAATACTGAAGAACGGCACTCCCGCTTCACCGGCAACGGCACGAGCCAGGAGCGTCTTACCGGTTCCCGGAGGACCGACAAGCAAAACGCCCTTCGGAATGCGAGCGCCAACCGTGTTGAACTTGCGCGGATCCTTCAAGAAGTCAACAACTTCAACAAGCTCCTGCTTCTCTTCATCTGCTCCGGCTACATCTTCAAATGTAATCCGTTTCTTCTCTTCATTATATAAGCGGGCTTTGCTCTTGCCAAAGTTCATCACTTTGCCGCCGCCGCCTTGAGCCTGATTAAACAGGAAGAAGAACAGTACAAACATAATGATGAGCGGAATAAAGGATGAAAGCAATGTCAGCCAAATGCTTTGGCCTTCCATTGGCAACACGGACAGTTTGACTTTGTTGCTCTCACTGGCTGCAGTCAGCTCTTGCATCGCTGCATCCGTGGCAGGAATATAGGCTGAGAAATTCTCCGATTTTTTCTCTTCGGAAACCTCCCTATACTTACCGGTCACCAGATAAGCGTAACCGTCAAATTGTACCGTCATTTCCTCTATGTTGTTAGCTTTGACTTCCTGCCGCAGTTCATTATAACTAGGGGCATCGGCTTGCTCGCCGCCATTAGTAACGAATTGTACTATGCCCACCACGACTAAAAATAGAATCAAATAAAAACCAGAATTCCGGATGAACCGACTCATCCCCTACCTCCTCTCAAGACACATAAGATATTTTACCACAGCCTGTCTGGCCATCTCAACAAAGGGCCCTGAACTGTGATAGCGGCCCATTGGCGCGGTTTAACTGCTGTAGATTTCCGGCTTCAAAATCCCGATGTAGGGGAGGTTCCGGTAATGCTCGGCATAATCAAGTCCGTATCCGACAACAAATGCATCCGGCAGCACGAATCCGGTATAATCGGCCTGCAAATCCACCGTACGGCGTGCCGGCTTGTCAAACAAGGTGACAACGCACACCGAGTTTGCCTTGCGGCTCTTCAGAAGCTCAATCAAATGGCTCAGCGTAAGACCGCTGTCGATAATATCCTCCACAATCAGCACATCCCTGCCTTCAACGGATGCGTCCAGATCTTTAATGATCTTCACCACGCCGGAGGATTTGGTTGATGCCCCATAGCTGGATACAGCCATGAAATCCAACTCAAGAGGTACTGTTATGGATTTAACCAAGTCGGCCATAAAAATAAACGCACCTTTAAGAACGCAAATAACGAGTGGATTGCGTCCCACATATTCGGCGCTGAGTTTGGAACCAAGTTCCTTAATCTTTGCGTGAATCTCTTCTTCACTGATGAGTATTTCCTGAATGTCATTCTGCAACTTAAGTGGACCTCCTACGTTTATACTATGAAAGCGTGAAACGGGCCATTCTTCGTTTTACACTTGCCTTAAGCATCCGATAGCTCCATCCGGAGAACTCGTGATGTGTGCCGCCCGCAAGCGGCGTGAACGGAACGTCGTACACCTGGAATCCACACAATGCTGCCGGAACCGTCACAAAGAATAGGAATCCGGGCACGGACAGACGGTGGGATTTTCTCATCAATGAGAATATCTTTCACCTTTTTGCTTCCGTTTAATCCCATGATCTTCATCTTGTCCCCCGGCTGTCTGTTACGCAAGGTTAAAGGAAACCTAAGCTCATCCGCATCAAAATCCGCCACAAAGGCCGATGGTCTGGAGCCGCTCCGGCTTTCGCTTCCTGTCTTTAACGACAATTTCAGCATCTTTCCGATTTCCTTAACATACTGCTGCGAAACATCAGGAGAATCAAGAATGTATATGTACTGTCCCTGTTCTTCCGGAGGCTTAGGCCAAAACTGGATCACTCCGTACTCACGAACACAGGTAATGCCGTCACCCAGATCCAGACGCCAGTTGCTTCGCTGATCGTTAAGAATGCCATGGCGCACCGTTTCAATCTTGACAAAATCGGTGTTTTCCTGGTCTGAGGGCAGGTAATTTAATATTAGTTTAATCAAACGCCGTTGTAAAGCGACATGTAAGCCCAAAAAGGAAGGCGCGTCGAAAGCGAGCCTCCCATCGTTCTCCTGTACCATACTCCGAAATTGCTTCGCAGCTTCAAGCTCCACAAAATCATCCTCCTGCTGGACAATCTCGGCCAGCTGATTGAGTGAGGAGGAGAACTGCCCATTGTATCGTTCCAGAAAAGGCAATACTTCCAGGCGAATCGCATTACGGCGGTACTTCGTCTGCAGATTGCTGTTATCCACCGCATACTGGAATCCGCATATACGGCACAGCTCCACGATATCCGCCTTGTACATACGTAGGAACGGACGGATAAGTTCCACTTTTTTTTCCGTTCGCTTAAATTTTATTCCGGCAAGTCCGGACAGGCCGCTCCCGCGCAGAAGCCGCATGAGCACCGTCTCGGCTTGATCGTCAGCATGATGAGCCAGCGCTACGGCGCGCGCATTGTATTTGTGGGCTGTTTGCAGCAGAAATTCATAACGCTTCTCTCTTGCAGCCTCCTGCCCACCCTTACCGCTCTCTTCCATATAAGCAGGAATATCGAGAAACGCCGTTTCTAATGGAAGTCCGAGCCGCTCCGCCAGTTCACGCACCATCTCTGCCTCTTGGTCTGATTCCTTCCGAAACCCATGATGCACATGGGCGCAGATCAATCGGAGCGGCGTCCGGTGCATAGAAATTTCATGCAGTACGTGTAGGAGCGCAACGGAATCAGGCCCGCCGGAAACGGCGACCACGATGCTATCGCCTTCTGACCACAGATCAAACTCTGCGGCTGTACGCTCGACATGGTTGACGAATGTCCGTAAATAATCCTGTTTCACTTTCCAGGTCCCCTTTAGAGGTTGTTCAAAAAGCCCGCTTTTGATAAGAAAACCCCTATCGAGGCCACTTCAAGGATGAGCGAGCGCGATGCATAGGTAGGTTTTCTTGCGATATAGAATTTCATCAGTTCCACTGATAACTCATAAATTCTATATCTAACACGAAGTGAATCAGGAAGCCACTCGGCATCGAATCTTGAATTCAGCCGGGCCTAAGCAGATGCTTTCGAAGTATGTTTCCTGCGGAAACATTTCAGGTGCTCACGTACCAAAAACAGCAGATGCTTTCGAAGGCGTTTTCTGCGAAAACGTGTAGCTCCACTCCTGACGTCCCTTGCTTCATCCAACTGAAGCGTTTTGAAAAAACGCACATCGGGAGCATAAGCTTCGGTGCTGAAAACCGACCTTTTTGAACTCGCACCTTTATGAACTCCCAGTAACAAGGTAACAACTTCATGAGCGGAAGAAAAAATAAACAGTAAGGGCCATGATGACTAACGACAAACCAAACGCGTTCTTCAGCCAACGCGGAGTTCGTCCCGGTTTAGGACGCACGCTCCGGCCCGAACCTTCATATATTCGTTTTCTCCACTCGTTCAACGCTTCCCGTGAATCCGCGAAATCTCCCGACAAAGCCTTGTTCAGCCACACAGCGTATGGCTTAAACAGGAGGTTTCTTCGCAGCACCAGCTGCAGATCGGCAACACTACGGGTCTGGGGAAGCTGACAAGACGCCTCCCGTAATGATTTCTCATCCAGCAGGCCGATACACATCACGGCAAACGAGAACAAATCATAGGATACGTCGCCAGTCCGGCTTCCGGCATTCCAGTATCCCCGATCATACCATTCCGTAAACTGCTTGACGCTGCGTCCGAAAGGGCTTACGCCTCCATAATCGATCAGTTCCACTCTTCCGTATGCCGAGACCATCACATTATCCGGCTTCAAATCACCAAATGCATAACCGGATGCATGCAGAACGGACAGCTTCTCGAGCAGCTTCAGTCCGATCAATCCGATCCAATCGGCACCACGCTTGCGAATAAAATGATGCAGCGGACTCCCTTCAATGTAACGCATGACATAGAAGGACACTTCCCCACTGCCGTCATGATGATCGTCCGCCTCCACGAGATAAGGGTTCGGCATCTGTTCTTTCAACGCATTCAGGACATTAATTTCGGATTGAAGATCCAGAGCGTCATACCCAACTTTTAGAGCATAACGCTCGCGTACTCCTGCCCGATGGACCAGATACACCTTGCCGTTAGCCCCTTTGCCGAGCATACGCTCCACGATGTACCGGCTGTTCCGCCACTTGCCCTTAATTACGGTTCCTGGCGGATAACCCGGGTTAGACAACGTAGTCACCGAGCATCCCTTCCTCTTGGCTGGAATGACCCTGCCATGATTGATTACCCTCTAGTGTACCATATCGGTAAAATTCAATCACCTTTAACAAGGCAGGTCCCGTCGGCGTAGCCCCTCTCATCTGCAGGCGGCTGAACATTCCCCGGGCGCCGTCCAGATCCGAGGTCCAATTCACGTCCATCACGATATCCTCGCCGCTGTGTTTTCCAGGAAAATGGAATACGGACAATTCGCTTGAGCCTGCGCGCGCTTTCAAACTCAGCATTAAATCACGTATCGCTTCCTCAACGGCAGCCAGCTTGGGTTTCATGCTAGCACTTGCATCGATTAACAACGCGACCTGCAGAGATGACGTCTCAGCCAGCTCATCCACAACTTCAACGACCTGCGATCGCTTGTCCGGCGGAAGTTCCTCCAGCGACCCGCCCCCCAAAATATGCTGTATCTCCTTATTTACCGCTTGTTGGATCGTCTGAACCACCGTTTTCCGAGTCATCATCTGTATCGTCTGCGCCAGCTGCGGTGTACCTACGATCCGGTGTATACCCCCTCCCGCTTTGGCTATCTCCTGAATTTCCAATCCCCCAAGCTCACCGATCGTTCCGTAATCAAGGACCCCCACCACATTCACGACAATACCATCCTGGAGCGCATGGGCTGCAGCCAGAACCGGACTGGCTCCCACGTTCGAGCATCCGTCCGTAATCAGTAGAATTTGCTTCATAATAAATGATCGCCTCCGTCTCATCCTATCGATTTGACTTCTGTCTCTATCATTTCCACATTCAAGAGAGTTCAAACGATATATAGAAGAATCGACGGAAAAGATTTACCCTCTCCGGGGTCCTCCATTTCCCGGGTAATCACTTAGTTTATCTATTTTATCTATCGCATCAGCTAACCGTTCGCGGCCGCTCCATTCGGGCGAAGCCCGGAACATGCACATTCGACCATTCCGGATGGAAGTGATCCACACGCCCGACCACCACCGTCATATCATCATGTATTTGATTCTGTTGATAGCGAATCACTTTCTCCAGCAAACAATCGGCTATTTCCTGCGGATCCTCGCTGTTCACCTCCTGAATCATTCGTTTCATCCATAGCTCCTTGTTCACCGCATAACCCGGCGCATCATATATGCCATCCGTCATCATGATGAGAACATCACCGGCTTGCAGCTGTAACGACACCAGATCCACTTCGATATCCTGAATAATCCCGATCGGGAGATTGCTGGCCGAGACCGGTATGACATCATTCCCCCGCTTGATAAAGCTTGGCGTCGAACCGATCTTCATAAAGGTGGTTTGAGCCGTATATTGATCAATTAGGGCCATATCGACCGTAGCATAGATTTCATCCGGTGAACGCAGCATAAGGATGGAGTTCACCGATTTGATCGCCAGCTTCTCATCCATCCCGGATTGAAGCAGTTGTTCTAATATATTCAGAGCCGAGCTGCTCTCAAGCCGAGCCCTTTCCCCGTTGCCCATACCATCACTAAGCGCTACCGCAAACGTCCCGTTCCCCAACTCGACCGTACTGAAGCTGTCACCTGATAAAATATCTCCTCCCTTAGCCGCTGCGGCTACGCCTGTCATAATTTCATATGTTTTCGCTGAGCCGAATCGCACGGTGGCCAATCCATCCCTTGGATGGGTCAAGGTCTCTTCCATTACGGCGATATGCTCCCCGAGAATGTCGGACAGCAGCGGTCCGATAATCTTCCTGCATTCGTCATAACCCCGGGTATACGCATGAACGATCTCAATCTCAACCTGCCCGGAGTCCAAACTGATGATATCAATGCCTTGAATCGATAAACCCAGCTGCTGAAGCGCTTCCCGAATCTGTTCTTCCTGAATGTGCATCGTCTGGCTTTCCCGCTTAATCTCTCGTGCCAAATCTTCCATAACCTGAGAAACCCCGGATAATTGTTCCGCTACCAGATGTCGGCTATCGTATATTTGGCGTTTCCACTGCATATCATGTTGGTAAAGATGATACTGCTGCTTGAGGATGCCAAGCACCTCCTCCTTCTTGGCACAGATCCGGCTCCATTCCGGTGGCAGATCATCTGCTTCCATCTCAGGGTTCTCCTCGATGGAGGTCATCATATCGGTCATATATTTATAAGTCTGGTAAAATTTCATGTCCCAGCACTGATTCCGTTTAAAGCATGTGGCACAGCTGCCCTCCGCCACGGCATTCATGAAATGATTCATCTCCTCCGTTTGTTTGCCCGGAGGCTGTATAACCCCGGACGTTTGTCCGAAGCTTTGCGAGAGCTGCCGGAACACCCGGGAAAATTGGGTAACACGATCCGCTGTAAGATCCCGGACCCGCTTGGCATATTCATGCTGTGAACGGGTGTGATCCTGCGTGCCTGGCACATATTTGCCTATAGCCTGCATCACGCTCTTGGGCGTAATGAGGAATAACACAATAGCCGCGCAGGTTTCCCAAGTGGAGATCATCACTTCTCCAGGATTGCTGAAATAGATGGAGAGAATGGTAGCCCCGAGCAGCATTCCCAGCGAAACGCCGCCTTTCTTCCCTTCCTTCAGCATACCGGCGAGCATCCCGGAGAAGGCGAGCAGACTCATCTGGGAGAATGCCGAAATGTTGGCAAGACTGAGGATGAGGCCTGTTACTACACCAACCGAGGCGCCTAGTGGAGCTCCCCCGACTAGAGCAAACAACAGAATTAAGTATCGGGATAGGACATGCTCTACCGACAGGGTTTGGATCGTCCAGCCAACGGCTCCTGTCATGACCGACGCCAGCAAAATGATGATACATAAAATTTCTTCATTTCGAAGAGCATGTGTTTTTTTACGAAGGGTCAGCACCGGAATCGCCTGGATAAAGACCAGTGTCAGTACAAAGCTGAGTACGGCGTTCAGGGTGAGCATCATCATGGAATACCAGGTAATGCTAGGTCCGATGAGAACACTGAACAGATTCACGAAGAAGGTGGAGACAAATACCATCAGCGGCGCATACGACAATTCTGCCCGATCATAGGTCTCCAATCCCCGCATCATAAAGTAAAAGATCAAGATTTCTGCCGGTACCATCCATGCCACCGGAAAGGACGCAAATAAACTACCTGCAACGATCGCTGCGCCTACCGGCAGCAAAACATCACGACGCATAAAGGCAATAACTGCAAAATAAGCGACTGCAAATGGAGACAGCTCCCCCAGAATCATAGCTCGTCCGAGCAGAAAACCCATGAAGGTTAGCAGAATCATCCACTTCTTAGCGGCCAGGAAGTGGATGGGACGCTGCAGGAAAGGCAGCTGCCCTAACCGTTCTGTTACACGGGCACGAATGGAACCCGCTCCCCCTTTAACCGCCTCAGTACCCGGAAACATCACCAGATTTCTTTTATCCATTACGCTGGCACCCCATTCTTCACGAATTTGTTGGTCCCATTATAAAACCCCTGTTCAGGAAAGTTTGTCAGAACACCGGACAAGCCCGAAAGAAATTTCCGACAAAATCAACGTGTCTTGCGAACGTTCGGGAAAAGAGCGTCCATCCCCCGCGCCCAGCGGTGTTTCCACGGGTCAAGCCTGCAGCATTCTTGCGGATCATTTCCCGAATTGAGGCGGACATTCCGTGCTCATTCCATACGACAGCGCCGTAAATTGCGTAGGAACCTGTCGTACCCTTGGATGCAACGACAAAAAAACCGCAGAAGGCGATTTCCCTCTGCGGTCAGTTTATATTTTATCGAATTACATACGTTTGGCTCCGCGTCCACCGCGTTTGCCTTCCGTATTCTTCTTAAGCGAAGAGATCCGTTCTTCACTGTCTTTTAGGAAGCGTGACATTTTATCCTCAAATGAAGGCTTGTTGGCCGCAGGCTTAAACGGGCGTCCGCCGCGTTCACGGTTGAATCCTCCACCACCGCCACCTCCGAATCGTTCTCCGCCGCCTCCACTGCGTTCCGGTCTCGGTGCGCGGGGTGGACGACTTTCGGAAGCCGGCTTGTCGACAGCCTGCTTGATCGAAAGACCGATCTTGCCGTCCTTGTCGACATTAATCACCTTCACGGTAACGACGTCGTTGATTTTCAAATGATCGTTGACATCCTTAACGTAATTGTCGGCGATCTCCGAGATGTGAACGAGACCCGTGACACCTCCTGACAGATCCACAAATGCTCCAAAATGCGTTATGCCTGTCACCTTGCCCTCTAACTTGGTGCCCACTTCAATTGCCATAGAATAAAATGATCCTCCCTTAAAAATATACAGTCCGATTTAGAAATCGCGCTGCGGTGATTTGATTATACGATAATGACCTAAACAAGGTCAACAGACGTCTGTCATGCCTAATTACGGCTTTTCGCCCGAATTTTGGGGCTGAATGATCGGCGTCTCATTTGGCAGATACAGTCCAAACTTCTTGCGGGCAATCTGCCCGATATATTCAGGGTCCTTCAATCGCTCCACTTCATGAGTAATCTGGATTAGCGACTGTTCAACGGACTTATAATCCTCTTGCTTTTGAGCAAGCGCTTCGTTCTGATTACGGATGCGGTCATTCTGGGACCAGAGCGTTGAACCTGCCCAGATCAAAAACAGCGCCATCATCGCCACAAACATTTTTTTTCGCCGGCGTGCGCCCTTGTTCTTTGTCTTGGTTTGTTGGGGAGCCTGCTTCGACGGATCAGCAAATCTTCCCATGACCATACCTCCTAAAACCAGCGCTTCCACGCCTTAATAACCTTGTCCGCGAGTTGCTTGCTCCATGCCGGCAGCCTGACTCTGGATGTGATCGGTCTCAGCATCCATTTCAAGAGTCGCCAAAAAGGCATGAGGCATTTAAGGACTAAACGCAACAGCGACAGGAGAAACTTCCATAGAAACCTTAACAATCCCAAGATGAGCATTAGGATTCCTTTGATGGGATTCCACACTAACATACGGAACAGCTTGTACAAAAAGGCCATTAAGCCTTTTGTCACTTGAATTAACATTACCACAAAACGCTGGGTTATGACACTCCATAATAAAAAATAGATCCAAACCCCTATAAACAAGCCCACAAACACATAAAAACGCAGTTGACCGTCATTGGTCATGTACAACATGCGGAAAATGAAGAAGGCTGCCGCAATCCAGTAAAGGAAGTCCAGGGTATGCTTGGACCATCGCGGGAAACGGAGCTGCCCTGCCAGCACCCGGTAGCTGTCGAAGGCGACTCCCATCGCTGCTCCGGAGAAGAGCATCCAGAGCAGCGTGATCCATTGTACGCTGGGGTTCATTTAAACAGCTTACCCAGCAGACTCTTGTTCTTGGTCTGCGAACCGGGATTCAAATAAATCAGTGAATGCACCTGACCTTCAATCGACAAAAGCCCCTCTTCCAGGCTGAGATTTTTAATATGTAAATTTTGCCCCCGAATGGTGAGATGCCCAAGCTCGGTTTGAAGCAGAAATTCTTCACTGTCAAAGCTCTCCACATTTTGGACACCCGTTATGTCCAGCAGCTTCCGGTTCTGCATCCGCAGGTCATGAAACTTACCCTTCCCTTGGTCGATCATGGCATGTACCCCTCCTTTAACAATAGCTTATGGGAAGGTGCCTGTCTTTAGAACCGGAAGAAGAACAACCGCCTCAGGAATGATCGTGACGCTGCGACGAAAGCCAGGCGAAAGAAAGAGAGCAGGAGTTCCAATCGTTTATACATCCATGATAAACATAAAAACGCCCCCCACACCATATGGTGAGAGGGACGTTTGATGGAACGGCTTTGGGCTGCTTACCAGTCCAATCCGCGATCTTTAACGATCGGTTCTTCCTTGACCAAGGTGTAGAGGCTGGTCGCCTCATCTTTACGGGTTGTCTCGGTAAGACGCTCGACCCGGACGGTCACCAGCTTCTGGCCAAACTGGACGGTGATCTCGTCGCCCAATTTAACCGTGCTGCTCGGCTTGGCCTCGCGGCCATTGATCAGCACCCGACCTTGATCCGATACATCTTTCGCTACGGTACGCCGCTTGATCAACCTCGATACTTTCAGGAATTTATCGACGCGCATTATTTTACGGCTTCTTTAAGCTTGTTACCTGCCTTGAACGCAGGAACGTTGGATTCTGGAATTTCGATCGTGTTACCCGTTTGCGGGTTGCGGCCAGTACGTCCAGCGCGCTTGCGAGTTTCGAATGTACCAAAGCCGATCAATTGAACTTTATCGCCATTAGCCAAAGCTTCAGTGATTTCACCAAGGAAGCCGTTCAGGACGTTCTCTACGTCTTTTTTTGTCAAACCGCTTTTACCGGAAATGTTGTTGATCAGATCTGTTTTGTTCATGAATTAAATCCTCCCAATTATCAGAAAAATATAAGATTTTACGGTTATTCGGTTAAACCGCCTTGCAACCTGCAAGATTTCACCATTAATGATTATTCTGGATGCCTTGCGGAATTCCTGCCGCAAATCCCTATTTTTTTATTTTTTACGTGAAAAGTTGCCCTTTTCACACGTCGATACCGCCGTTTTGTGCCGATCCCGATTTAGCGGCCTGCCATAGGGCTTCCATCTCGTCCAGAGTACTTTCCTGCAAGGTTTTCCCCTGGGCGGCAAGCTTCTCCTCTATGTAGCTGAAGCGACTGACAAACTTTCGGTTCGTTCTCGAGAGCGCCTCTTCCGGATCCGCACCGATAAATCTTGCCGCATTGGAGACCGCGAACAGCAGATCGCCGAGCTCTAGTGCTGTATCCTCATCAGACTGGCCCTCGGTCACCGCCTGCCTCAGTTCACCGAGTTCCTCTTCAATCTTCTGGAACACACCTTCGATATTATCCCAATCGAAACCAACCTTGGATGCCTTCTTCTGGAGCTTGTACGCCTTCATCAAGGCGGGAAGATCCCGCGGGATGCCATCCAGCGCCGAGGCTTTCTCAGGTGAGAGCCCCTTGCGACGCTTCTCTTCCGCTTTCATCTGCTCCCAGTTCTGCAGGGCAGATTGCGCGTCTTTGGCGCTGCTCTCGCCAAAGACATGCGGGTGGCGGAAGATCAGCTTGTCATTCAGCGCTTGAATGACATCATACACCGTAAAGGTACCGAGCTCCTCTTCCATCTGGGAATGCAGCATAATCTGCAGCAGCAGATCCCCAAGTTCTTCCTGCATATGCTCAGGATCATCCTCATCAATCGTCTCCAATACCTCATAGGTTTCTTCGATGAGATTTTTGCGGATGGATTCGTGGGTCTGCTCGCGGTCCCACGGACAGCCTTCAGGACTGCGGAGAATGCCAACGATCTCATGGAGCCGGGCAAACGTTCGCTGCCTTAACGTGCTGTCATCGCTTCGGGGTACGTAGATCAGCGACAAATTCCCGTAGCCGTCGATGCGATCGAGTTCAAAGAGCGGTACTTGCTGTATCGCTTCTTCGCCCTCAACGCCCAGCGCATGGCCGACAATGACTGGATAATCGTCCGGATACAGCTCCATCAGCGCCAGTTTAACTTCCGAAGCCGTAAACATGTCATACACCTGGCCGATCAGGGTATGCAGCTGCGGCTGGATGACGCTTGCCCGAAGCTCAGCCGCATCGAGAAGCTGGAAGCCCTCAATGGGATCGAAACCAAGGCGAACGAAGGCCTCGTCCAGAAAACTCTCACCGCCGAGCACCGTAAGCGTCACATGCTCTCCCGGGCAGCGTTCCCGTAATAACCGAACCGTTGCCTCCGCTACCATGGGATGCCCGGGCACCGCGTAGACAATCTCGCGATCCTCCTCAGCAGCTTTGGCCAAGTTGATTAGCGCGGATGCAATGGATTCGTACACCTCGGGAAAGGTGTCATACGCTTCATACACATGGTCAAACGATTCCAGTTCAATCTGGAATTCATTCAACGCAGCAATGACGGGATGAGATAATGTACGCACATACACCTTCGATGCCCGCTGCATGGTTTTTATGATACCTATCGTCAATCGATCCGGATTGCCAGAACCCAAGCCGACCACCGTAATGGATGCACTCATACGCTACTTCCTTTCGTCTTCGTCCGCCTTGTCGACGTCATTATCGTACACTACTATAGCACAGAAGATCAAACATCTCACAATCGGCCCGGTTCAGCGCAGCACACGCAGGGCCCGCAAGAAGGCTGCCAGTGGTCTTCCGACCTTCGGCAGCATCCGAAGCTCCTCCTCGGTGAGGAGCTTCGTGAGCGCGGCGCCGATAAGGAAGGCGCCGCATCCGGCCGCGACGCCGCTCAGGCCCGCTGCCGCGTGGGTGAGGCGACCTGGGGCGAAGCCGGCCGCCGCCAGAATGCCGCCAGCTGCCTCACCTGCGGCCCAGGCGGCCAGCGCCACCGCGGCGAGGACCGGCAGCGTCCTCGCGAGCATGCCGCCGGCGTCAAGGCGGGCGCCGGCGCTTCGCGAGAGCAGCGCGAGGTTGAGCGCGGCGGCGGTCAGATGCGCGGCCACGCCGGCGATAGCTGCGCCGGTAATGCCAAACTGCGGCACCAGCAGCAGGTTGAGCAGCAGCTTGAGCCCTGCCGCAGCCAGCAGATGAACCGCCGGGGCCTTTACAATGCCGATGCCTTGAAGCAGCGCGGCTGTAATCGTGCTCAGCGTACCCCCGGCGGCTGTAAAGGCAATCACCTGCATCGTCACCGTTCCTGCGGCATCCTCGTACAGCATAACGTTAATCGGCTCAGCCAGCACTGCCAAGCCTACGGAGGCCGTCATCCCGATCAGCCAAAACCAGCGGAGGGCCATGCGGGTTTGGCTTGCAACCCGGCTGGACTCTCCCTTGAACTTGGCCTCTGCCAGGGCAGGGATAAACAGAACCGACAACGAAGTAGCCAGCATCGTAACCAGCTGGACAAGCGGCAGTCCGCGGTTATAGACCCCAAACTCTGCCATAGCCATTGCTTCGCCCAGTCCGCCGGATGTCAATAACCGGGGCACCGTGAAGGTATCCACCAGTCCAATCAGCGGAACCGCGAGCAGACTAAGACAGACCGGAATTCCATAAGCAAGCAGGCGTCCAAGCAGAACACCTGCTCCCTCTCTAGATACATCGGCACGCATCCTCGTTTCGTTCATACCCGCTGCTCTGATTCCGTAGACAACTTTTCCTTGTGCTTTACTCCGAGTTCCCCGGAGATGCTTGCGCCAGTAGATTCCCATCACCACCAGACCGGCAGCACCACCGGCAACAGATCCTAGCAGGGCCCCGGCGGCAATCATGTCGGAATCGGCGCCGGCCCGTATCATGTAAAGGAGCAGCACAATCATAACCCCGACACGGACAACTTGCTCCGTAATCTGGGAAATCGCCGTCGGCACCATATTGTGCAGCCCTTGAAAATAACCGCGGAGGACCGACATCCAAGGCACGAATGCCAGCGCCAACGCGCCTGCGCGGAGGGCGGGTACAACCTGACTGCTTCCGATCCACATCCCGATCCACGGAGCGCAGACATACATCAGCAAGCCGAGAATCAGACCGAACAGCACCAACGAGGCGGATGACAGGCGGAGCAGGCGATGACCGTCCTCGGTGCGCCCTTCAGCCTCATATTCTGCCACATATTTGGAGACCGCTGCGGGGAAACCGACGGCCGCTATCGTAATGATCATCATATAGAACGGATAAACCGTATTGTAGATGCCAAAGACGGCATCCCCGCCCATATTTTGCAGCGGTATTTTTTGCAGTGTGCCAATCAATTTGGACAAAAGCGCGGCCGCACTGAGAATAAACGCTCCCTGTAGAAGCCTTGCCCCTGTTTGATCTGGTTTCATATCCTCTTCCAATCCCCTAGTTTCTTTTTCCGTAAATATAGACCCATCATCATTCAGATGCTGCCATATGTACATCATTATAACCAAGGGTGTGAGCGTGGTACAAAAAAAGAAACCGGACAACAAAAACTCCCAGCTGCCGATTGACCTGTGATCAACGTTCAGCGGGAGTCTCCATCCAAGGATTCATGTCCTCGTCTTACTGTTCCATTTGCTTGCCGAGGAAGCCTGCAGCAGTTTCAGACATCTTCACTTCCATCTCACCCATGTTCACGGATTCATCCTTGTTCAGCAGCACAACACTGCCAATCGGGTCTCCACCAGCAATGATAGGCGCAGCGACAAATGCGGACAGAGTTTCCGGATTGTCTTTGCTGATCTCATACGTACCGCTGTTGCTTTCCAGCACTGTCTTGCGATTTTCCATGCAGTTTTCCAGAAGGTTGCCGATTGGCTTGTCCAAATACTCCTTCTTGGAGCCGCCTGCTACGGCGATAAATGTATCACGGTCCGATATGATCGTGATGTGACCTGTGCTCTCATAAAGGGACTCTGCATATTCCTTCGCAAAATCACCCAACTCACCGATCGGTGAATATTTCTTCAGAATGACTTCTCCATCCCGGTCAACGAAAATTTCCAGCGGGTCGCCTTCGCGAATCCGCAGTGTGCGTCTAATTTCTTTTGGAATGACCACGCGCCCGAGGTCATCAATACGGCGGACGATACCAGTAGCTTTCATGTCACTTGTTGCCCCACTTTCATAAGAAGATTTTTCAACTACTGTTCCATTCGGGAAGAGGATGTCCCCAGGTATATAAGAGTTAATGTCTGACCATAGTATTCATCCATTCCCAATTCCTTATACATCATCTACCCTCTGTTGGTTGCGAAATCCAAAATAAATATCATTCGAAAGAGACTGACGTCAGGGGAGAAAAAATCCATAACGCGCGATTTCGCACGTTATGGATTCGAAGATCCCGCCATTTCTTGCGTGCGCTGGCCATACATCCGGCATTGCCCCAACGCATTACAATATCATTGCCCGACCGCTTGTCTGCGGGCTTATTTACCTGTGTCGTCCTTGCCTGCATCCGGTGTTTGATCACCTTCCGCCGGTTTGTCGGCTGTACCGTCTGTC
This sequence comes from Paenibacillus sp. Dod16, assembly GCF_049893405.1. Classification (NCBI taxonomy): domain Bacteria; kingdom Bacillati; phylum Bacillota; class Bacilli; order Caryophanales; family Paenibacillaceae; genus Paenibacillus; species Paenibacillus sp. Dod16. The sequence goes on along the minus strand of NZ_JBNDYG010000026.1, from coordinate 29,716 downwards.
TTCTGGTCTCCCGTACCCTCGGCAGGCTTGTCCGCATTCTCGCTTTTCGGAAGATTCATGCTCTCAATCAGGTCGTTAAGCTCATTCTGCATGAAGTTGTCAATCTTCGCCGAAGCCAGCTCATTTCGAATGCCTTCCTTCTGATCGGCAGGCAGTTTGTCGTAAGACACTTCCTCACGCTTCTCCACTTTCATGACATGGTAGCCGTAATCGGTTTCTACCGGATCGCTGATTTTGTTCAGTTCCAGCGTTAAGGCCTTTTCCTTGAATTGAGGCACCCAGCTGCCTGCGGGTTTGTTCTCGTACAGACCCCCGCTGTCCTTGGAGCCCGGGTCCTGGGAGTATTCCTTCGCCAAAGCAGCAAAATCCTCCCCTTTATTCAGCTTGGACTGTACTTCCTTGGCAATTTTGAGCGCCTCTCCCTCAGGTCTCTCCTTGCCTTCGGTATCTTGAAAACCAATCAGGACATGACGAACGCTAATGTTGGTATAATCCTTCTTGTTCGCATCGAATTCCTTCTTGATATCCTCTTCTTTTACCTGATTCTTCTCGTACTCCATGACGGTCATGACGCGAAGCATATAATTTTTGAGGTCGTCTTCCGTCAATTTCTGCGATTCCAGAGCAGCTTTAAACTGCTCCTCGCCCATTCCGCTCTTCTGCTGCTTTAACAAATCATCCGCTTGCTTCCCGGCAGCTTCCTTCGCTTTATCGTCAGCTTTGGCGTACAGGTATTCATAGGCTACCCCCTGTTTCGCCAAATACTCCTTAAATTCATCCATTTGTAAAAATTGGGCGTATTCCGGGGACATGAACTGAATCATGCGCTGTTCCAGATCAAATTCCTTCTCGGTAATTTCTCCACCCTTATATTTGACGATAACTTTGCTATTATCATCTTCGGTTCCCTTAGTCTTGTCGTTTCCGCACGCAGCGATCATCGACATGGATAGTACTGCTGTGATGGATACAATAAACGTCTTCCATGCCTTGTTATTTCTTGACGGCATTTTGTAGTTCTCCCTTCAGGTTGAATGGCCCTTTTGCGGCCTCCAGGAATTGCTCCAGCAATTCTAACAGTTGTTGATCGGAAAGTCCCTTGCCTTTGATTCGAATGGCCATAGTCGGCCCTTGTTCAAATTGTACACGTCTTTCGAACATATTTCCAATTTGCGCAAGCCCTGTTGTATCAATCGCTTTGTCCTGCCCTTCATAAAACTGCAGCAGCACATCATCGCCGCGCTGGATGATGGAGTCGATCCCGTACGTACGACCATATACCTTCAAGCGGGATACGGCAAGCAGGTTACTTACCGCAAGCGGCAGCTCGCCAAAGCGGTCAAGCAGCTCGTCCTCAAGCTCAGCCGATTCGTCGATAGACGAAACGACAGCCACTTTTTTATAAATTTCGATCTTCTGGATGCTGTCATAAATGTAATCAGACGGCAAGTAAGCATCAATCCCCAGATCGATGGAGGTGTTCCAGTCCTTCGATGGCAATGGCGGCTCACCCAACATGCTGACTTTGCGCTTTTGAATCTCCTCCGCCAGCATTTGTGAATACAAATCGAACCCGACGGAAGCAATAAAACCATGCTGCTCCGCTCCGAGCAGGTTGCCCGCACCGCGAATCGACAGGTCCCGCATCGCAATCTTGAATCCGGAGCCAAGCTCCGTAAATTCTTTAATGGACTGCAGCCGCTTCTCGGCCACTTCGGTCAACACCTTATCCCGTTGGTACGTGAAATAAGCATATGCGATTCGGTTGGAACGTCCGACGCGTCCGCGCAGCTGATACAGCTGGGAGAGGCCCATTTTGTCCGCATCATGCACGATAAGCGTATTGACATTCGGGATATCCACGCCCGTCTCAATAATGCTTGTGCTCACCAATACGTCGTATTCGCCGTCGAGGAAGTCGAGAATGGTCTTCTCCAGTTCCGTTTCCGACATTTGGCCGTGTCCCACACCCACTCGGGCCTCCGGTACCAGCATGGATATCTGGGCTGCCATCTCCTGAATGCCCTGAACCCGGTTGTAAAGATAGTAAACTTGACCGCCCCGGGCCAGCTCCCGCTCGATCGCTTCCCGCACCAGGGTCTGGCTATGCTCTACGACATAAGTCTGCACTGGAAAACGATTCTCCGGCGGTGTCTCGATCACGGACAAATCCCGAACACCGAGCATCGACATATGCAGCGTGCGCGGAATCGGCGTTGCCGTCAGCGTCAGCACGTCGACATTGGTCTTCAGCTTCTTCAATTTCTCCTTATGCGTAACGCCAAATCGCTGCTCTTCATCCACGATCAGCAGTCCCAGATCCTTGAACACAATATCCTGCGAAAGCAGTCGATGCGTTCCGATCAGAATATCGACGGAGCCCTGCTTTACTTTCTTGATCGTCTCATTCTGCTCCTTACGGCTCCGGAAACGGCTCAGCACCTGAATGTTGATCGGATAATTGGCGAAGCGCTCCCGGAACGTCTCGTAATGCTGCTGGGCCAAAATCGTTGTCGGTACCAGCACCGCAACCTGCTTCCCTTCGATCGCCGCTTTAAAGGCAGCTCGAACCGCCACTTCCGTTTTCCCGTAACCGACATCACCGCACAGGAGCCGGTCCATCGGTCGGTTTTGTTCCATGTCTTTTTTGATTTCGGTAATGGCCCGAAGCTGATCGGGTGTTTCATCATATGGGAACATGTCCTCGAATTCCTGCTGCTCCGACGTATCCTTCTCAAAACCGTATCCAGGCGCAGACTGACGCTCGGCATACAGCTTGATCAGATCGTCGGCGATATCCTGAACGGAAGAACGAACCTTGTTCTTAACCCGTGTCCATTCATTTCCACCCAGCTTGTAAACCTTCGGCTCCTTATCTTCGGAACCGACATATTTCTGAATGAGATCGATCTGCTCAATCGGAACGGACAGCTTATCGCCCCCGGCATACAAAATATGCATGTAGTCCTTATGGATTCCGTTGATTTCGAGCGTCCCGATCCCCATATATTTCCCGATACCGTGGTTTTGATGCACCACATAGTCGCCGACTTTGAGCTCCGTATAACTCTTGATGCGCTCGGCGTTGTCCATATTCTTCGTGGTTTTGCGTGTTTTACGCTGCTTCGAGGAGAACATCTCACTCTCTGTAATAATAGCAGCATGGACCGAAGGCATCTCGAAGCCATTTTGCAAATGCCCTTCATACATCACCGGTTCTTCGATGCCATAGTCCAGCAACACCCGCCGCATACGGTCCATCCGCTCTGCATCGCCTGCCAGCATCATGACCTGAACGCCCGACTTCTTCCAGCGTTCCATCTCGGCCTTGAGCACGTTCATCTGTCCATGGAAATCCTGCATGCCGCGCGTAATCATATTGACGATATTTTGCGGCTGCATTCTTGGCACCTGACGCAGGAAGATGGAGATCAACAGGCTCTGGTAGGGATGCTGGTAGATCAGTTCTTCCGTATCCAGCGACAGCGGCAGATCCGGCAGCGATTTGCCATTTTGCATCAGATGCAAATTCCATTCCGCTTCATCCCGCTCCAGCTGCTTGGCTGTTTCTAACAGGCGAGCAGGCTCATCCATAATCAGAATCGTATCCTTCGGCAAGTAATCATATAAATTGGTCTTCTCCGGATACAACAGGGAGATATATTTATAGATTTCAGGGAAATACATCCGCTCGCGCAGCATCTCAACTTCCCGGTGTATTTCGTCCCGCAAACGGAGCTTGGCCTGACGATCACTCATGCGTTCGAGCTGCGTCTCCAGCAGACGGGCCACCGTATCCGCTGTGCGACTAAGCCGCTCCGAATCGGCAATAATTTCCTTGCATGGTGTAATGGTGACTTCCCGGACCTTATCAATCGAGCGCTGATCCGCCGGGTCGAAGGTACGAATCGAGTCGATATCCTCATCAAACAGTTCTACGCGGTACGCCATGGTCGTTGTCATCGGATAAAAATCGATGATACCGCCGCGGACACTCATCTCGCCGCGGCTCTCGACGCGCTCCACCCGTTCATATCCCATCTCAATCATCTGGTTCAGAAAGGATTCCAGCACGAGTGTACCGCCGTCATGGAGCACGATTCGGGCATCGGACATCACTTCGGGAGCGGGAAGAAGGCGACGCACGCCGGAAAATGGCGCAACGACAATACCCCGGAAGCCTCTTGCACAACGGACGAGAACATCAATCCGCTGCGCCAGAGTCTCGGGGCTTGAAACGGCCGACTCGGCTGCTACCAGCTCATTCGCCGGGTATAATAACACTTGATCCGGTGAGAGCGCTTCCTGTAAATCATCCGCAATTTTCTGGGCTGAAAACATATTATGAGTGACCACGAGCAGCGGGCGCTGCTGGTCCTGGTGCAATGCAGCCATTAAGATCTGTCTGGACGACCCGGAAAGACCGGAGATCAATTGCTCCCTCATGCCGGCTTGAACGCCAGCGGTTATGGATTTGAAGTCCGAATCCTTCGAAAATACATCAATAAGTGCTTGTAACAAAAGGGGGCACCTCTCTTATGCAAAAGAAATGAATTTCCTAGACTCTATTTCTCATGGAATTTTAGACGATTGCCAAAAAATTATAACCGAAAAGAAGCCTTGAGCAAAACTGCCAAGGCTAGAGCAGCGGCAGGGCCTGCCGCTGTATGTCTTCTACCAAAAAACGTCGTTAACCCCATTATACTCTCATTGCAGGGGATTTGCCAAAAGGCTAAGTTCCGGATGGGCTTCGAGGGCTTCTCTGCAATGATCGCAGGTTACCCGGACCATCACTTCTCCGTTAAAATCATAGGCTATTATATCCTTGCGTTCCTCAGGGGTCAAGGAATCAAATCCGAGACGGGCTTCGGATACGTGATTGGAATCGATGCGGCCCTGAAAAGCCCGACAGTGTCTGCAAACATAGGTTATCGCCATCATATGCCTCCTGAAGGTCGTATATACCTTCAGTATGCCCGGAATTCCCTCGTTTAAGACTTCGATCTTCCGGCAGTTTGCTTCCATCCTATAATGCTTCTCTAGGACTTGTTGAACTTCGCCATCGTCTGCTCAAAGGTATGATCCAGACTGAATTCCAGCGCGTCACAGGTCTCCTCAACCATGCTCTGCAGCTGTTCGCGTTCTTTCTTCGGAAATGTACCCAGCACATAATCCACAATGGCATAACCTGGCTCAGGCCTCGATATGCCCATTCGGACGCGGTTGAAGCTCTGCGTCCCGGTATGCTGAATAATGGATTTAATGCCATTATGTCCTCCGGCACTGCCCTGATATCGCAGGCGGATCTTACCGACGACGGTATCCAAATCATCATAGACCACAATCATGTCCTCAAGACTCACTTTATAATAATCCATATAAGCACGCACGGCCTCGCCTGAAAGATTCATGAACGTCATCGGTTTGATCAGGACCGTTTTAGTGCCGCCAATCATCCCTTCCGCGATGACCGATTTGCATTTATTCTGATTGAACTTCATGCCGTGTCGCTCTGCCAGAGCATCCAGCGCCATGAACCCAACATTATGGCGTGTCTTCTCATAATTTGAACCGGGGTTGCCCAGTCCGACAATCCATTTCATCACAGGTTGATTCCTTTCACGATTTATACTTTCTTCTTTGCGCATTTCTGAGTACAATATGAACAAAACCTATCGGCGTTATGCCCTCATAAGAAGGTGAATCGGCATTGAAAGCTTTCGAACAGAAATTAACGCACCACAGTCATTTTCAATACCATATGAAGCATGGCATCCCTGTTCAAGTCTATGAACTGGGTTGTCACATCGACGTGGGTCTGATCACTGCAGTCGACGCCTACTTTGTCGAGCTTGAGGGGACGCTATACAACCGGAACACGTTCACTTTCATCTCCAGGCCCGGATATTGATAGCCTGCGCAGCACGTATTATCAGGCTGAAATTATGAAAACGTTTTCCCCCAGGCTGTTCACCTGCTCTTGCTTAACCCAAGCTACAAAGTCGCCATAGCCGACAAGGGTTACATCTCCTCATGAGGAGATGTAACCCTGCCTTTACACGGTTTATTATTCTATTTCAAACAATTTACTAATCGACAATTCCTCATGAACCCGGATGATGGCTTCACCCATCAACGGAGCAACCGACAATACCGTCAGCTTGCTGCTCGGGTTCGGATTGGTGATCGGAATGGTGTCTGTTACAACAACTTCCTTCAGCGGGGAGTTTTCCAGGCGCTCATGGGCAGGGCCCGAGAGAACCGGATGTGTACAGCACGCGTAGACTTCCTTAACGCCGCCTTCCATCAACGCATTGGCACCCAGCACAATCGTACCGGCGGTATCGATAATGTCATCAATCAGAATGGCGGTCTTACCTTCGATATTCCCGATAATGTTCATGACTTCACTGACATTCGGCTCAGGGCGGCGTTTATCGATAATCGCCAGCGGCGCATTCAGGAAATCAGCAAGCTTTCTCGCGCGAACGACACCGCCATGATCCGGAGATACAACGACAGGGTTCTCGATCTGCTTTGAACGGAAATATTGGGCAAGAATCGGCACCCCGAGCAGATGATCCACCGGAATATCGAAAAATCCCTGAATCTGCATCGCATGCAGGTCCATCGTAATGACACGATGAGCTCCTGCTTTTTCGATCAGATTCGCAACCAGCTTAGCGGTGATCGGATCCCGCGAACGCGCTTTGCGGTCTTGACGGGCATATCCGTAATACGGAATAACCACGTTGATGCTCTTCGCGGATGCCCGCTTGAGCGCATCCACCATAACCAGCAGTTCCATCAGGTTATCATTCACCGGCAAGCAGGTGGACTGCACAATATAAACATGGCAGCCCCGCACGCTCTCGGAGAGCTTTACTTGAATCTCGCCGTCGCTAAAGCTGGTTGTATGCGATTCCCCCATCGGAATGCCGATATAATCGGCGATTTGATGGGCAAGTTTAGGATTGGAATTACACGTGAATATTTTTAATTTAGAATCAAGATAAGTCATAGAATAAAAACCCTCCGTGCTGGTTCGTTGAATTAGGTATCCGATCACCGCTTCATATCTTGGTAAAGGAAGCAGGGATAATTACGATTTCTTGTTCTTCTTGGCGATAGCGCGTTCCCGGATCTTCTCTGCGTACCCTGGCTTGTTCTCCTGACGCTGTCTGGCGATGGCCAGATCATTATCCGAAACGGAATCCGTTATGGTAGAGCCTGCAACAACGAATGCGCCTTTGCCCACCTTCACCGGTGCAATCAAATTCACATTACTGCCGATAAATGCATCATCTTCAATTTCGGTAATGGACTTATTATAACCATCATAGTTGACTGTAATCGCACCGCAGCCGATATTAACGTTTTTGCCGACTTTGGCATCACCCACATAACTGAGATGAGATACTTTAGAGCCGTTATCAATCGTGGCGTTCTTCACTTCAACGAAGTCCCCCACCTTTACATCATCCCCCAGCTTGGCGCCTGGACGAAGATAAGCATACGGTCCTACAGAGGTCCGAGAGCCGACTTCAGCACTGCTGAGCACCGAATGTTTGACGCTGGCACCATCCGCAATAACGGAATCCTCGATATCGGAATCCGGTCCTATCACGCAATCTTCACCGATCACCGTATTTCCTTTCAGGACGGTACCGGGATAGAGCACGGTATCTGAACCAATCTTAACATCAGCCCCGATATAGGTTGATGACGGGTCAATGATCGTAACACCGTTCAACATGTGCGTGCGGTTGATGCGTTCTCTCATGAAGCCTTCGGCTTCCGACAGCGCCAGACGGTCGTTGACGCCAATCGATTCCGCGTAATCATCCGTCTGATAAGCAAGCACGGTCTCGCCGGCTTGTTTCAGAATACCGATGCAATCGGTCAGGTAATATTCCTGCTGCGCATTCTGGTTGGTTACATTGTCCAGTGCAGCAAATAGCTTTTTATTGTCAAAACAATAGGTACCGGTATTAATTTCAGTGACGGCGTCCTCTTCCGGACTGCAATCTTTCTGCTCAACAATCCGAAGTGCGCTGCCATCCTCGCCTCGAATGACCCGGCCGTAGCCTTTCGGGTTATCCATATGCGCGGTAAGCACCGTAGCGGCCGCATTGTTGCTCTCATGCAGCTTCAAAAGATTCTCCAGTGTCTCGGACGTCACCAGAGGAGTATCCCCGCAAATGACGATCGTCGAGCCTTCTTCCCCGCCAAGAAGATCCTTGGCTTGCTTCACAGCGTGGCCCGTTCCGAGCTGCTGCTCCTGTAAAACATATTCCGCTGCGTCCTGCAGGTACGTGCGAACGGCTTCAGCGCCATGTCCAACCACCACAACGCTGCGCTCACAGTTCACCTGCTGTACTGTCTGCAGTACATGTCCTACCATCGGCTTGCCACAAACAGGATGCAGCACTTTATATAGTTTGGATTTCATACGTTTGCCCTGCCCAGCGGCGAGCACAATAGCAAATCTTTTCAAGGGCCATGCCTCCTCCTCTTGAACTCACTACTGAATATATCTCATTCTACAAAAAAAGAAAAGAGAGCCACAAATATGGCTCTCTTTTCCTTGAACCCCAATTGTAAATCTTAAGCGCCTTCTTCAATCACTTCTTCTTCTGTAGCCGCACGCTCATACTCGGCCAGGACGGCCGATTGAATCTTCTCGCGGGTACCCGAAGAAATGGGATGGGCAATATCGCGGAATTCTCCATCCGGAGTGCGTTTGCTCGGCATTGCGACAAACATTCCATTGTTTCCGTCGATGACGCGAATGTCGTGAACGACAAATTCATTATCGATGGTAATGGATGCGATTGCCTTCATTCTCCCCTCAGAGTTAACACGGCGGAGTCTGACATCCGTAATTTGCATATGTGTTCACCACCTTTTTCCATCAGAGACTTGGTGTATAATTCCACACAGCAAACCAGAAATCCTTCTTTTTTCTAATACAAAATGTCCTAAAAACAGGAATTTTTTTTAGAATGTGATATTTTCGACAGACTTCGGGCTAATTCGAATGAAAACGCTATTATATCGACAAATATCGCGACTCTATTTTTCGAAATAATTACCAGGGTTGACGGTAATTCTCTTCGTTTTGGAGTCCACATCGCTTAAGATGGCCAGTGAAATATAGTCCTCCAGAAGTCTTTCCTCGGTTTCCACCGCTCCCGACTCTACCAGCACACCGACACCTGCGACTTCAGCATTAAATTCACCCAGCAGGTCAACCATTCCCTGAATGGTCCCGCCTGCCTTCATAAAATCATCCACGATCAGCACGCGGGAGCGTTCCTTGAGCGCCCGGCGGGATAATGACATGGTATGGATGCTCTTGTGCGAGCCCGACACATAATTGATGCTTACGGCCGACCCTTCGGTCACTTGATGGTCCCGGCGAACTAGTACGACCGGCAGGTTCAGTTGGGCCGCTGTCGCATAAGCCAGTGGAATCCCTTTGGTCTCTACGGTCATGACCACATCGATATCCCGGTCGGCGAACGCCGTGGCAATGATCTTGCCCGCCTCGTTCATCAGCGAAGGTTGTCCAAGCAGATCAGACATGTACAAATATCCGCCCGGCAAAATCCGATCCGATTGCTGAAGCTGCTGGCACAGCTCCTCCGCAAACCGCAAGGCATGATCTTTGCGCAGCTTCGGAATGTATCTGACTCCTCCCGCTGCGCCGGCCAGGGTCTGAAGCTCTCCGAGTCCCTCACTCTCGAACACGTCCTTAATAATCGCCAAATCCTCACTGATGGATGACTTGGCTGCTCCATATCGCTCGGCGAACGTTGTCAGCGGAATCAGCGTATGCGGTTTAGATAGTAAATATTGGGTCATATCGACCAATCGTTCGCTTCGTTTTAATTTTTTCACCTAGGGTTCCTCGCTAAATCCGAATATTATATGTTAAATATAACACCTTTGTACGTATTTATACAACTTTGTTTGAAATTCGACCCCGAATTGTCAAACATAACCGTTTCTAAGTCAGCAGGCGAACGGCATACACTTCCTTGCAGAACCCCCGCAGGCCATTATAAATTCGGGCTACCTTGGATTCCTTGGAGACCAAGCCGAAGACCGTAGGACCGCTTCCGGACATGAGCGCGCCGTCAGCTCCCAATTTCAGCATTCCTTCCTTCAGCTGCTGAACTTCCGGGTGCATCTTCAAGGTAACCTCCTCCAGAACGTTACCCAGCGATTGACACATCTGCTGGAAGCTGCCTTGCGTAAGCGCCTCTACCATGCGCTCTGCCGATGGGTGGCGCTGAATCTGCTCGCTGCGCAAACGGCCGTACACTTCCGCCGTCGACACGTTGATCGGCGGCTTCGCCACAATCACCCAGCACTGCGGCGGATTCGGGATCGGCGTGAGTACCTCGCCGCGCCCTGTAGCCAGTGCGGTGCCGCCCGTTACGCAGAACGGCACATCCGAGCCGAGCTCTGCCCCCAGCGCGAGCAGCTCCTCCTGGGGGATACCCAGTCCCCAGAGGCGGTTCAAGCCGCGCAGTGTTGCCGCTGCATCACTGCTGCCTCCTGCCAGCCCAGCGGCAACGGGAATTTTTTTGTCCAGGTGAATATGTACACCCTGTTTCACGTCGTAGCGCTCTTTAATTAGTCTTGCTGCCTGAAAGGCCAAATTCTTCTCGTCCAGCGGTATGTACCCTGCCTGTGAGGTGATGATGATGGTGTCCCGCTTCTGTTCGGACATTTCGAGCCGATCGGCGAGGTCGATCATCGTCATGACCATCTCTACCTCATGAAAGCCGTCAGGACGTTTATGAAGTACATCCAGCATCAAATTGATTTTGGCCGGTGCTTTTTCGTATATTTTCAAGAACGTTCACCTATCCTTAGCTTTTCCCATATGCTTGAACTTAACATATTCGAGGAAAAACATCTAATGCCTCTATATTAACAAACTCAGGCTTTGAAGTCATGGGACCGTTTGATGGAGGTAAACAAACAGGGGCTTCCGCTTAACCGGAAGCCCCTGCCGCGTTATGGTCTTTCTCTTACAGATCGGATTTGCGGGCTGCCCGCTCGGCGAGCTCAATCGCCCGTTTTACCATGTTGCCGGCATCCTTGGCCTTAATGCCTCCCCAGCCTTCTTTTTCCACGGTATCGTAGAATCCCAATTCCTTAGCCAATTCGGTCTTCAATTGATCGGACATAATGCTTCGTCTTCTCCTGCTCATCAATCCCGCCTCCTTGGAAAATGTATTGAGTATGGCATGAACAGCATCCGGCGCGATGCAGTGACCTTTTACGCCCCCCTGCAAGCTTAACCTCCATCTCCGCATATGGAACGGATAAAGAAGGCCTCGCGCAGCCTTAGTATGCGTTTAATTTTCGCTTGTCATTCTCCCCGGTTCGATGGCAACAAAAAACAGCCTCCCTGTAAGTGGAGACTGCTCTCTCATGACATATCGTTATGACTTGATATAGGTGATTCGCATCTCGTTGTCATCACCGGTTACCATGATTTCCACGGTTTCGGTCAGAATATCGGCATAACTGTAGGACACACGTTTAAAAGTTTGCTGGTCTTGATCCAGCTTCACAATGAAAACAGAAGGGTACGTTTCTTCCAAAACACCAGTACGCTCGACGGTCTTCCGACGGCCACCGTTAGCCCGAAGCGTAATTTTTTGCCCTAAATGGGCATCGAGACTGCGTTTGATTTCCAACAGCGCGTTTTTAGCCATTGTCGACGACCACCTCTTTCCTTGTCCATTATACAAAAGATTCAGTCATTTGTCAATTCAAAAACATTAATTATATCAGCATCAAAAATATATTGTCAACGTATTTTTTTTGACCCTGTATTTCTCGTGTGCATTTGCTTTAATATGTGCTAAATTGACAAGCTTTATGTATTTTTTTTGACAACTTTCTTAAAGAATTGAAACAAAAAATAAAAAACCCCAGCTTGTGGGGTTCTTCTCGGGTCTTTCCTCAACGGCCGATAAGCCTCTTTCAGCACACAGTATGAGCCTAACTGACCGAAGGCGTAACCTTCAATGTGGACAAATCCTGCAGCTTGGGCAGACCGATCCGGTAGCTGCCTCTCGTCTCGATTCCGCCCACGCCCTGGCTGCCGCTGATCGTATGATGAACGACATCATGAATGTTCACGGTATCCCTGACCGACGTATAGGCTGCCTTGGCGGCAACGTAGACGGGATCCAGGGCATGAATGAGGATTCGCCCCGGCGAGCTGGCAAAATTGGCTCCTGCCTGCAGCAGCGCTTCAAAATGCGATTGGCACGCTCCGGCTACAATGACCAGGGAATCCAGATTCCGCTCATATTGACGTGCTACCTGAATGGCCGTGACAAAGTTGTGTGAATTTTTATAGCTGTCCAGGCTATATAAATCGTATGGCTGTCGTCTCTTCAGAACTCCATCATGACCTGTAATTACCACGATATCAGGTCTTACCCGCGGAAGAAGACGATATAATGAATCGGCCATCCCCGACTCATTGATATAATGGCCTTCCGCTGGGACCCGAAGCTGATTGTACAAGGTCAAACTCTTCTTCAGGTATTGGGGATCCCCATCCAAATGCAGCACTTTGCCCGGCACGTCAAAATATCCTTTATCCGCAAGCTGGCCGCCTTCGATATTGCGCAGGCTGGCCAGTTGACGCTCGCTCTGCTCCTGTCTGTGCTTCTGCAGGCGGTCCAGCGACTCATTGGCTTTGATCTGTGCCTGCTTTGTTCGTTCGCTTAAGGTGGGATGCGGGACCGTGACCAGATCATCAACGGGAGCATCGGCCAGTAACCGGAATTCCGTCCCTTTGATGACGATATTGTTATTTTGCCGCATGCCTTCTACCCGGAACGTTACATCGCCGCCGTAGGATTTACGAACGACCAAGTCTCCCAAGTTCATCACAACATCACCCCTACCCTATGGTATGGGCCACTGTGACTATTGGTTCTTGGAAACATCAATTTATCGCGTCGAGACCTTCCGCGGGTCTATGGGCGCCCTAATGGCTGTATTAACGAATATCCGCGTTGTACAATATGTTGCTAAGCCGGGCATACTCTTCAATACTAAGGGTCTCGCCGCGCCGTGAAGGCTCGATGCCCGCCTCCTGCAGCAGCTGCTCCAGCCGTTCACGGCCTTCTCCCGGAAAGAACCGGCTCTTCAGATTGTTGGCAATCGTCTTCCTCCGCTGTGCGAAAGAGGCCTGGACCACCTCGAAGAAGAACCTTTCATCTTCTACGCTGACAGGAGGCTGTTCCCGTACCGCCAAGCGAATAACGGCCGAAGCGACATTCGGCTGCGGAATAAACACCGTATGCGGCACAATACAGACCAGCTTAGGCTCACTGTAATATTGAACGGCAATGCTAAGGCTGCCGTAATCCTTGCTTCCCGGTGCGGCCGCCATCCGCTCTGCCACTTCTTTCTGAATCATCACCACGATATTCTCCAGCGGCAGCTTCTCCTCCAGCAGCTTCATGAGAATCGGCGTCGTCACATAATACGGCAGATTCGCAACCACACTTACCTTCGATACGCCCGCAAAATCCTGACGGAACAGCTCATGAAGATCCACCTTCAGGACATCCCCATGATGCACCTTCACATTCTCATAGGGCTCCAGGACCTCCCGCAAGATGGGAATCAGGCGCTGATCAATTTCGACCGCGGTGACGGTTCCTGCCGTCTGTGCCAGCTTCTCGGTTAACGCACCGATCCCAGGACCGATCTCAAGCGCTCCCTTATCTTCATCCAGTCCTGCAGCCTCCACGATTTTATACAATATATTCTGATCGATGAGAAAGTTTTGACCCAGACTCTTCTTGAAGGAGAATCCATGCCGTGAGATGATCTCCTTCGTCCGTCTTGGTGTTGATATATCCTCGATCCGATTCATTGGCTTACGCCCCCTTCTTCCAGCTGTGAAAGTGCGGCCAGAAATTCTTCCCGCGATATTTGAAACATGGCCAATCGTTTATGGAATTGCTTGCTGTTGCAATATCCGATCCCGAGCAGGTTTCCCATCGTCATACGCCTTGCAGCAGCCTCCGGATGGGCTGATAATCCTGCCTCCAGCATGTCCTCCAGACTGATCAGGCTCTCTCCGCCCTCAAAGGAGGTATGTACCCGCTCCAGCGCACGCCGTATCGCTTCTGGCGAGGCATTCTCTACGCCGATATCCCCTTTGCGGGTAGCATCCGCTTCCGGAATAAAGGCATGCTTGCAGCCAGGGACACCCTGATCCACAATTTTGCGGATCCGCTCCCCTGCATGGTCAGGATCGGTTAATATAATAACGCCTCTGCGCTCCTGAGCAAGCGCTATGCGTTTCAGGATTTGTTTATTGATCGCTGAGCCGCCCGTTTCGATCGTATCCGCTTCTACGGCCCGTTTAATGGCAACGGTATCGTCTCTGCCTTCCACAACAATCACTTCTTTAATCATGCGTTTGTTCTCTTCCTTCCCAAGAAAACAGGCTTGTACAACCTCTAGGTTCTACCAACTTAGCCCTATATACTCCGTTCTTAACAAAACAAAAGAAGAGGAAATATTCCCTCTTCTTCATCATTATATATTATAAGCTAAATAGTATAGCATTAGAATGGTATTGTAAATTGGAATTCATGCGTCTAGTTCAATTCAGGTTTAACCGGACCGATCACGTAAACGGTGCGGCCGCTCTTCCGGCCGAAGTTTATGGCCGATTTCAGTGAATCATAATACACATCGATTTTGTTGCCTTTGATGGCACCGCCCGTATCTTCTGCACGACGGAAGCCAATGCCTTCGATATAGACCCACCAGCCGATCGGGATGATGTTAGGATCAACGGCGATGGTGCGTCCTTCTGTAACGCGTGTACCGGATGCAGTGCGTGTACCGATTCCCTGCTGCTCAGCGGAATACGCCGTCATCGACACGTTGTTCAATACCTTGCTGTATTTAAAATCAACGCCTGCCCGAGAAACCACGTTGTTCTCGACAGCCTTGGCGGTCGTTACTTTTTTCGTGCCGGACAATTTAGCCGGTTTAGCCTTTACATCGGTGGCTGCCGCCTGAACGATGACAGGCTTCTCTACTTTTTTCGTGCCAATAGCAATGATTTTATCCTTCGTTCTGCGTTCAATCTCTTGGGAGACCTTCGTCTTGGAAACCAGCTTGCCATTGTGGTAGACCTTCTCATAATGGTTCACCATGAGACCAGGCTCGCCCCGCTGAATAACGCGGTTATCCCCTCTCTCAAGCGATGGGTCGGCTGTTTTGATCACGCGGAAATTGCGATCCTCCGTCTCCTTAACTTTTTGTTTCGTGACGCGAACGACATCGATATTCATATTGCTGGTCAGCTTCGTGTTCTGTGCCGGTTGTACTATATCTTCACCCTGGATCGTAATACCAGCCTCTTTAAGTACATGATCAACCGTATCCTGGGATGTAAATATGGTTTTGGTTGTGCTGCCTACTGTAACTTTGACTGGAATTGCCCGGTCAATGATGATCCGGTCTCCATCCTGGATCGCGCCGTTTAAAGGCATCGAAATCTGATCCTGAGGACTCAACGTGATCGCTTGCTCATCCAGCAATTCCTGCAGCAATGATCCACGTGTTTCTACTGTGGTGACACGACCATCGACGACAAGCTGAACCTCCTTGCCTGCCTGATCATGTACGACCAACGATATGAGAAGTGATACCGTAACGGCACCCATGGCACCGAGCAACATCAGTTGACGCAAATTGTCATGCTTCCATCTCAATGCGTAAGACATGCTGGATGATTGTGATTCATGGGTTTCTTCAGGTTGAAAAATGCCCACTATTCCATCCTCCTTCATAGTCCCGCCGTCTAGGTAAACGCATGAATGCATTTGACGTGACTATAGCAATTTTTCTCACAAGGCGCCCTGCTATCTATCTACACCCTGCGTCAATTCCCGTCTTTCCGTCCATGTACCACCACCCCTTGTTTACCAAGAGTATGATGATCCCCTCTCCATTATTCAAAAATAAAAGAAAGCCATTGAAAGAGTACTAGAGGCTCTAACGTGGCTTCCTGATGATTAGAATCATGGAAATGGTATGCACGAGAATTCCCCTCTTATTTCGCTTACGGAGTTAGCTGTCGGGTTCGGACGTAAGAGAGACGCCCTAGATCCGGATACCCGCTCATGGCGAGATCCTTCAAATTCACCCCAAAGACCCGAAAAAGAAATCAAATACAGCTGCGCGCATTCAGACCAGTATGCACGGCGGTATCGGTTCCCCCGTTCCCCAAAATTTCGGAGATTAAGCGAGACGGTTCATGAAATATTCGGCCGCGATCTGCACATCGCAGCTTCTTATCACTGAAAAGATGATATCCTGTTTGTATGCAGGTTGTAAAGCAACATTCAACCACATTTTCTCATGTAAAAGTTTAAATATTGTAATATCAACGCCTTTTCTGATTAAAAAACTTTAATTAATCGAAAATGCTCCCTTTTTCATCGCTTTTGCTCTCGTTTTCGTTAAATACCAAATCGTTCCAGCGCATTTTGGGTGGTAATTTGGGCCAATTCCTCATAGGACAACCCTCTAATTTCGGCTGCCGCCTCCGCCACCAATTTTACATAAGTGGTCTCATTTCGTTTCCCGCGGAAGGGATGAGGTGTTAGGTAAGGGGAGTCCGTTTCGATCAATAATCGATCAAGCGGAACCTGCGCCAAAACCTCTTTGGGCTGCTTTGCATTTTTGAAGGTAATCGGCCCGCCAAACGAAATATGGAATCCCATATCGAGACATATTTTGGCCGTTTCCCAGCTTCCGGAGAAGGAATGCATGACACCGCCCACCTCGGAGGCTTTTTCCTCGCGCAAAATTCTCACGATATCTTCATGCGCATCCCGATTATGAATGACAATCGGCATGTTCAATTCCCGGGCCAGTCCGATCTGACGCCGAAGCACTCGGTGCTGAACTTCTTTCGGAGACGTATCCCAATAATAGTCCAAACCGATCTCTCCTATAGCCACCACTTTCTCGTGACTGCACAAAGAGGCGATCCAATCCAGGTCCTGATCCTCCATGGTAATGGCGTCTACAGGATGCCAGCCTACCGCTGCATATATAAAATCATAGGTTTCTGCCAGCTTCATCGTAGTCGGAATCGTCTCCCGGTTAAATCCAATATTGATCATCCGGGTCACGCCGGCTTCGAGCGCCCGCTGGATTGCCTCTTCCCGGTCTTCGTCGAATTGGGGAGCATCCATATGAGTGTGCGTGTCGAACAACATAAAATCCACACTCTCCTTCCTGTCGTTTCTGTGTCGTATATCTTCCATTAGCTGGGTAAATTGCAGATAAACCAAATGTTCCTGTTTTCCACCTAGGTTAATGTTGTTGTTTAAAAACACTGGCTATCTTATCCGGCATTTGAGCCAGCAGCGGACTTACCTTCTCCTCCGGATAATAAAGATGGTACCGTCCTTTATGAATGCCGCTGATCGAGCGTACAATATCGGATACCTCCGAGATTTCCTTCAGCTCATCATGCCGATCCAGAAGCAGGATTTGCTTCTCGTTAAGCGGCATATCGGAATGAACCTTATCATAAGGAAGATCCGTTGGAAAATCAATCTCCAGGTCATATTCCGGATGCAATCCCACGGCACTGAATGCGTGGCGTATCCCGTCGATGGTCTCCAGATCGATGTTGTCGATTTCTACATATTTGTAGAGCTTTCGGTGCATGAAACGGCCGCATAATTCGCTAAGAAGAGGATCTTCCTCCTCCGTCCATTGCAGAAAGGCCGTTTGGATCAGAGCTTCATCAAGGCGCAGATATTGATTCACCCCGATATTCCCCGAAAACAACGCAGGAAGCGGTTCGATCATGAAACGAAAAGCATATCCACGGTCATGCAGTTCCTTGGCCCGGCGGAAAATTTGGCGCAGGATAATTTCGGAGCTTCGGGTGACAGGATGAAAATACACCTGCCAGTACATCTGATACCTTGACATCAGGTAATCCTCTACGGCATGCATACCCGATTCCTTCACGACGACCCGATCCCGGTACGGCCGCAGCATCCGCAAGATCCGGTCAATATCAATCGTTCCGTAATTGACTCCCGTATAATACGCATCCCTTAACAAATAATCCATCCGGTCTGCATCCAGCGGACTAGTGACCAGGTTTATCACAATCGGCTTGTCGTAGGTTTTGTTAATAACCGAAGCCACTTTCTCGGGGAAATCCGCTCCAAGCTCCCGCAGTACCTGATTGACGCAAGTATCCCCAAGCAGGATCCGGCATGTCCAATCCTCGTGATTCATATGAAAAGCTTCTTCTATAGAATGAGAAAAGGGCCCATGCCCCAAATCATGCAGCAGAGCCGCGCAGAGGGCAACTTGCCTTTCCTCGGCAGGCCAATCGGAGTACCCCCTCCGTTCGAATTGAGAGATGATTCTTCTCGTAATTTCATAGACTCCCAGTGAATGGGAGAATCGGCTGTGCTCGGCCCCGTGAAAGGTCAGAAATGAAGTCCCGAGCTGTCTCACCCGGCGGAGCCGCTGGAATTCCGGGGTATCGATTAATCGCCATATGATATCGTCTTGCACATGAATATAATTGTGGACGGGATCCTTAAACACTTTTTCTTCCGAAATTGGTGAATGCATTCCATCTCAACTCCTTATCGTTTTGATTTGGGTTTTTGCCGATAAACACTTCTTTTGACATCTAATGTCGAACCATGTCGAATAAGGTAAAATTACGCTTTCCAAATCGACAAATAGAAAACCGCAGCAAAAATTGGTTCGTTTATGGTAATTACGTTGCTATACAAGGGTTTCGTTCACTATACTTTCGTAAATAGGTTCCGATTTTTCAAAAATATAGGTTGACTGTTTTGGGAATCGTTGGTACTATAAATAACATAAAAACTAGAACTATGTCGAATTATGACTTTTTTAAATTATGGCGAGAGGGGCATTTATAAGTTATGATGAAATCAACAGGAATTGTAAGGAAAGTCGATGAGCTTGGACGGGTCGTCATTCCAATTGAGTTACGCCGTACGCTCGGAATTGGTGAGAAAGATGCATTGGAGATTTATGTAGACGGCGAACGCATCATGCTTAAGAAATATGAGCCTGCCTGCATCTTCTGTGGTAACGCTGAGAATGTCACTTACTTCAAAGGTAAAATTGTTTGCCATGAATGTATCTCGGAAATCCCTACACCTGTGACAAATTAAGATTTTTAGTATATAATAGCATTATTACATTTTGTTAATTCTAACCTTTTTCATATCTCCTTGGTGCCTTCCTCGGCTATGAACCCGGCCGCAGGAGGGTCTTTTTTTGATATTAAAGAATTTATAAGTTTTCAGCGAAGTGAGCAATTCTTTAATCGCATTTATTTATATGTTTTGGGGTCCCCGCAAAGGATTTGAATAAACATCGAAGCATAGGCCCCACTTTGTGGGGCTATTTGTTATCCCCCTGCGCCGAGTTACGCTAGATCACGAATCCGTCAGGAGTGCATTATAAATATCCCGCTTCGATACACCGCGATCACTCGCGGTTTTTTTCATGGCATCCTTGCGGCTTAGTCCTTCCCGCTCATAATGTTCCACATGCTCCTGGAGCGAAAGCTCCTGCCACCAGGCATTTTTCTCTTTAAGCTCCTCTTCTGCACTGCCGGCTTCAACCACCAAACAATATTCTCCCAGCGGCGGATGCTCCGTGAGCCAGTCCAGACATTCGGAGATGGTTCCGCGCAAGAACTCCTCGTAGCGCTTGGTTAGTTCGCGAGCCAAGGTCACCTTCCGATTTCCCAGTACCTCCTGCAAGATCTCCAGGGTCTTTTTCACGCGATGCGGAGATTCATAAAATAATAACGTTCCCTGCGCCGATTGCAAAGCTTGCAGCTGCTGGACGATATCTTTGCGCTCCCGCGGCAAAAAGCCGATAAACGTAAACCGTTCGGTCGGCAAACCCGAAACGATTAGGGCGGAAAGAGCGGCATTGGCCCCCGGGATCGGAATGACCGAAATGCCCGCTTCAATCGCAAGTGAAACCAGATCACTGCCAGGGTCCGAAATCGCCGGCAGACCGGCGTCGCTGACGAGTGCCACATTTTTTCCTTCTATTATATAACGTATGATTTCAGGCCCGCTGGCCGCCTTATTATGCTCGTGATAACTAAACAGCGGTTTGGCCGGAATTTCGAAATGGGTCAGCAGCTTGTGTGACTGCCTCGTATCCTCTGCGGCGATAATATCGCACTCCTGAAGGATGCGCACGGCTCGATAGGTCATATCCTCCAAATTACCGATCGGCGTTGCCACCAAATACAGAGAGCCCGGGCTCCCCTCTCCCTGGTCGGCATAACTTTGCTGTACAAGATTTCTCATTCGTTCGTCTCATCCTTATGTGTTCCGTAGTAAATTTCCATAAAATCCGGTCCGTAGTTTCCTTGCTCATCATACACGATCAGCGGGGGCTTCAGCCGAACCTCAGGCTTCCCGTCCCGAATCCCCTCGATAAGCACCATGTTCGCTTCCATATTCACGCGCGGATGGACAAAGCGGATGACTTTGGGCTCAATCCGGTATTTGCTCATCAGCGTAATGATTTCTGCCAGCCGCAGGGGCTTGTGGACCATGCTCATCTTCCCGCCTTGGCGAAGCAGTCTTGCACAGGATTCAATTACTTCCTCAAGCGTACAGTGAATTTCATGCCTGGCAATCGCCTGGTGCTCATTCAGCTTCAAGTCGCTGCCGTTCATCGGCATATAAGGCGGGTTGACCGTAATCAGGTCGTACGCTCCATACCCTTTTTCCTTGTACAGTTCCCGCAGATCTCCTTCATGAATCGTGATCTGATCCTGCAGATCATTCATCTCGACGCTCCGTCTGGCCATGTCTGCAAGTCTGGGCTGAATCTCAATCCCCTCGATCGGCGCTCCTGTACGTGTTGACAGCAGGATCGGAACAACTCCGTTTCCCGTGCACATATCCAAAATACGGCCCCTGCGCGGAATGCTGGCAAACCTGGCGAGCAGGACGGCGTCCATGGAAAAGCTGAATACCTCCTCACTCTGGATGATGCCAAGCTCATGGGTAAGCAGATCATCAATCCGCTCGGATGGTTGCAATAACACTTCTTTCAATTTCATAGTTTCAACCCTTTATCTCCATAATTCCAAACACGCTCTTCTGGTGTATCGGCTCTCTACATAGTACCTGATAAAATGAAATACATAAAAGGCTGCTCTTCACATTGCATGACAAGCAGCCGTATGGTATTTTTTCAATCGCGATCCTTACAGTATAACCTTTCCATTCTAGAAAAAAACCGTAGGCAGTTTCTCCTACGGCTTCTTATTTATTCAAAAAAGATAAGCAGAACAGGCAATCCCCTTCCGTCCGCAGATGTCCGTAATAGACATTGCAGATGTGGAAGCCTTCATGATACAGCCGAGCCAGGTTATCATATCCCTCGCCGACCACATCTTCATGTTCCTCATCCTTCACATGAGGCTGAGGTTGTAAAGCCACTGGGTTTTCCAATTCTGCCGGATTGACTTCCCGCTTTAAAATTTTCCGGAGCTGTTCATTTTCAAGACTGAGGCGATGGTTCTCTTCCAGCAGTTCCTTGATGACCAGCTTAAGTCCACCCAGTTCACTGTGTATATGTCCCATCTGTGTTTCCAACTCTTGAATGAGCACAAAAATGTTTTTCTTCTCCAAGTCTACACCCCGAAAATAAACATTCTATTGGACTATTTGATGACAACGTCATCCATTGGAAGTTCCTTAACCTTACCAATTTCAAACAGCTGAACATGAACCGTCCGCTTATCCGCATTCAGTCCGACTACTTTGCCTTCTCCAAGCGAAGTAACGACCATTTTCCCAGCGGATGGAAGCTCTTCTTTCACGCTTTCATAATTATCATGCTCAAACTTCAGGCAGCACATCAATCTTCCACATAGCCCGGAAATTTTAGTCGGATTGAGCGATAGGCTTTGATCCTTTGCCATCTTGATCGATACCGGCTCAAAATCACCAAGCCATGAGGAACAGCACAGTACGCGTCCGCAAGGTCCAAGACCGCCGAGCATTTTTGCTTCATCGCGAACTCCAATCTGGCGAAGTTCGATTCTTGTACGGAATATACTGGCCAGATCCTTGACCAGCTCACGGAAATCCACACGGCCTTCCGCCGTGAAGTAGAAAATGATTTTGTTGCGGTCAAAGGTAAATTCCACATCGACCAGCTTCATTTTCAGTTCGTGATCCCGAATTTTATTTAAACAGGTGGTGAATGCATCCTTAGCCGCTTGTTTGTTCTCTTCAACCACACGGGCATCAGAATCACCAGCGATCCGAATGACCTTCTTGAGCGGAAGGACAACGTCTGATTCACCGACCTCCTTCTTTCCTATCACAACTTGACCATACTCAATACCTCTCGCGGTTTCCACAATGACGGATTGTTCCTTCTCCACTGGCAGGTCGAGCGGATCAAAGTAATATATTTTGCCCGCCTTCTTAAAGCGGACACCTACTACACTGTACAAAAATAAACCCCCTTGTGCCTGTACATAATGGCCATTCTGCGGGCCTGGGGGTCTTCTCACGCCGGAGTGTTACCGCCCAAACCCATCAATAACTGCTCTAAACTGAGCTGTCCATTGACATTATAGCGTAACTTCTTCTGACACTCTGCGGCCAAATCCATGTATGACACCCACTGTGCTGTGCTGCGGGCTGATGCATGACCAGAGATATACTCTGCCTGATCTATGAAAACGAGAGACTCTTTCCTTCCATACTGGACATGGATCATGTCCTTAAACCATAAATGAAACATACTGAACAATAGGTCCAGATGATCTGAGAGTTCGGTTTTGAACACTTTTTGACTCGCTGTGATGATCGCTGAGCCGCTGCGGTTCAAAGACTCCTTCCCTAATTGTAACACTACGTTTCTAATTTCTGCAAACCAATTCTCACTCAATATTTTCCTGCACTCATCAAGTCCTGATGAAAGGTGAACTGCGCAGCGTACAAGTGCGGCAGGATAACCCTCCCCTACAAGAACCTTCTCCATCATCTGCGGATCTAAAGCCCTGAACGGAACCTGCTGGGATCTCGATTGAATGGTGGGCAAAAGGGCCTGTCCGTTCTCGGCAATCAGAATCGCTACAGCCGGCGCTTGGGGTTCCTCCAGAAATTTCAGCAGGCTGTTGGCTGCCTGTGTGGTCATCTTCTCCGCCCGGTCAATGATATAAACCTTAGGATTGCGATTCTCCGATCGATAAGAGAATATACGCTGAAGATCGCGAATCTGATCGATCTTAATGCTTGCTCCATCAGGCTCAACCAATGTAAGATCGGGATGGTTGCCATGATCTACCTTGCGGCATTCCAAACATTGGCCGCAGGCATCGTCTTCAAGTTCCGTACAAAACAAAGCCTTGGCAAACGTAAGCGCCGTCTGCATCTGTCCGGCACCATGAGGGCCGCTAAACAGATAGGCATGACTGACCGCATTACGGCGCAAGGCATTTTGCAGCAGTTGCTTCGCAGTCTCTTGACCTACGATATCATTAAAAGACATAAGTCCTCACTTTCTATCAATCCTTCATGATCCTCCTCCATGTGGAGCAGTCATGAATTACGATACGCTTCCTTGCTTTTTGCAGCTAGAATACAAGATTGATCAGCATGCCTCGAATTTCACCAACTCGGTTCAGCAGATCAATTCTCCCCTGCTCCGTATCCAGCAGTTCATCCGCCATTGCGAGCAGCGCAGAATCGACTTCATCGATTACATTATACCGCTTTCCGCGTCCCCGGCGGTCCCAGCCGCGCGTTTCTTTCATTTTCACACCGCGACGTACCGTTTCCTCCAGGAATCGGCGAACCATCAATTTATACGCTTTGAGCTCTCGAACGGTCATCGCCTTAGCCAATCGATCACCTTGCATTGCAATTTCACGCATTTGACGACTCAGCTCTTCATGGGTCGCACGTTCTCCCTGCTGCTGCATCATATCCGAGAACGATCGCTTCTGAATCGGTCTGGCGTTGCCATCCGGCACCGTGAGTTCGCTTTTCATGGGCCGAAAGCCCGGATTGATCTTCACCTGAATCCACCGCCTATTGCGTTATTTCTTGCATCTAATAAAACGGAGGCATCGGTACGTTCATATCGAACAAACCTGTGCCTCACGTGAACGTACCTTGAAATGGATTGCTTGTCAAGCGATTTACTAACAATTATCGATAAATTGGACGATTATCCGGAATTCATTGAAATCATCCATCTATTAAGATCATCTCCCGAGTGCGGCGATCTACGGTAACTATTTTTATTATGATACAGAAGTGGTTCAGAAGACTTTGGTGACAGGAGAACACAGCCGTCAAATATCCCAATAAAAACATCCGTTACGTATCTATCGCAGATCCAGAAAATGAATTTAGAAATGCTCGAATCGTTCTACAGGGAGAACAAACACGGTTGCGCCACCAACCTGCACTTCGACCGGAAGCGGCAAGTAGGAATCGGTTGTACCACTCATAGGGGTTACCGGGGTGACCAGCTGTTCACGAACTTTACAGCTTGTGCGAATGACACTGAGCACACTTTCAACCTGTGAATCGTCTACCCCGATCATAAAGGTGGTGTTCCCCGCCTTCAGGAAGCCGCCTGTACTTGCAAGCTTTGTTGCCCGAAAATTAGCTTTGACCAATGCGGCGGAGAGACGGTTGCTATCTTTATCCTGGACAATCGCAACTATCAATTTCATGGTAAACCCTCCTTGTTTATTTGGACATCGTATGTCCTTAACAGTACTTATTTGACAAACAACCTCAAAAATCCTTTAATATCGCGTCTTCCAAGTGACGAATCATTTCTCTTTCCACCTGAGTCGGCGTTTTGGAAGCATCCACAATGCGAATTCGATCCTGATTACGTTCTGCTACCAATAGATAGCCTTCCCTAACTTTCTCGTGAAATGCCATGGTCTCCATATCCAGCCGATTCAATTCCCGTTCTGCATTTGCCGTGATCCGGGACATGCCAATCTTCGGCTCCACATCAAACAACAGCGTTAGATCCGGCATGCGGGTATCAATCGCAAATTGATTGATGTTCCATACCTCCTCCATGCCCAGTCCGCGTGCATATCCCTGGTAAACCAGACTGCTGTCCACGAACCGGTCACACAGTACAGTCAAGCCCTGGCTCAAAGCCGGCTCCACCTTCTCCACAAGATGCTGACGGCGGGCTGCCGCATACAACAATGCTTCGGTGCGTGCATCCATCGCGGTATGCTCCGGATCGAGAATAATGGAGCGGATCTTCTCCGCAATCTCAATGCCGCCGGGCTCACGTGTAATCAGATACGGAATCGAATGGTTCTGCATAAAGGCAGCGAGTCTGCCCATCATGGTCGTTTTTCCGGATCCGTCTCCTCCTTCGATGGTAATAAATAGTGGTCTGCGATTATTCATAGCGTATCCTGCTTTCATCATTTGTTGATCGAGGAGCTCTAAGTTATACACTCCGGTATACCAGCGTAAAGTGGAGTTCCTTCCTTCACGTTTCCTTATAAACGACAATGGTTTGCAGCGTTGGATCGGATATCCCCTGGCATTTCGCCCCTGCATGCCTTAATACCAGGAGCCTCTGTTCCATTTCCGCTGTGATGTGTTCGCCTGGGTATAAGATCGGTATGCCTGGCGGGTAGGGAATAACCATCTCCGCCGCCTTTCGCCCAGCGCTCTTCGCTAACGGCACCGATTCCAACCTCCCCCTGTCAATCGGCTTGAGTGAGAAAGGAATTGGGGCCGAATAAGGAGTCTCTGCGGACAAATTGTTCCACGTGGAAACATCGGAGATCAGTCTTGCGTCAGTTAACAATTTATCATCGGTATCGAAATGATTGGAATCCATATCCTCGTGGGCCTCTCGCGGCTCATAGCTCATGAAATCCCCCTGATCCCGCAGTGTCCGGATCAGTAATTCCGTGCTCTCTGCCGTAGCGCCTGGTTCGGTTCCGATCCCTTCTGTCTTCTCCCCCTGCTCTACAATATGCACAAGAGCCCATAAGACGTGATTCGCATCTTCCCGAGTCGATGCCAGCGTAAACAATAAGACGACGCGCTGCTCGTCACTCATCTCCGGCACACAGCCGCGCGCCTCTAGTGCGCGCTGGAGTGCATACCCGCTCAGGGACCCGGTGCGGTCATAGATGACCGCCTTGAACGGGTCCTGGCGGGTATACGCCGCAGCGGCCGTGCCCGCGGCGTGGCCCCCGGGCTGCGGTGGCTGCAGCAGCCCGAAGCGCGGCAGCTTCGCGAGGCCGCGCCGGAAGGTCTCCACGGCGGCCAGGCCAGCCGTGAAGGCGCCTGCGCCCTGCGTGTGCAGCAACCGCCGCGCCAGATCCAGCGAAGCCATGAGCGGGTACGAGGGGCTGGAGCTCTGCACCATGGCCAGCCGCTGGCGCAGCAGGCTTCGGTCCAGCAGCCCGCCCTGTACATGCAGCATGGCTCCCATCGTCATGGCGGCTAACATCTTGTGTGTGGATTGAACCACACCATCCGCCCCGCATGACAAAGCGTTCATCGGCAGCTGGGGATGCTGTCCGTAATGAGCTCCGTGCGCTTCGTCCACCAGCAGTGGAATGTCGCGCTTATGGCACGCTTCCGCGAGCGGCCTTAAGTCGCTCCCCATCCCGTAGTAGTTCGGCATCGTGACGATCGCCCCACGTGCCTCAGGGTAGGCCTCAAGAGCCGCTGCCAGCGTAGCCGCAGATGGAGCAATGGCTAAACCGCTTGGCTTGTCCATCTCTGGCTGAAGAAACACCGCCCTTGCACCCGCCAGCATCAATCCGTTCAACACAGACTTGTGTACGTTCCGCTGTACAAGCACGATATCGCCCGGTTCACGGCAAACCGTCAGGATTAGCGCCAAATTGCCGGCTGTACTTCCCCCCACCAGGAAGAAGCTTTCCTCTGCGCCAAAACAATCTGCAGCCAGCTCCTGTGCTTCCTGAATAACGCCTTCCGGATGAAATAAATCATCGGTTCCGGTAATTTCCGTCACGTCAATGCGCATGGCCTCTTGCAGCATCTCCGCAGCGTTACCTTCTTCTGCATATGCCCTGCCATTTTTATGACCAGGTACATGAAAAGATGAAGCCCCACGTTCTCGATACCATATTAAAGCTTCTGCAAGTGGGGCACGCTCTCTATGTGTAGTCATCGACATATCCCTTCGGATTACATTCTCTAACCTATTTTAACGCAATTTGAAACCTACGCCTACGTCTCCATGCACGGAAAGCCCCCTCTAAACAAAAAAAGGCCTTTCATTCAGGCCCATTTGACGCGTGTACCCGCATCTATGCATTTTTCGGCATGGCAATCTGTTTTAATTGACGAATAAAAAAATGATATTTGGCATCTTCCGCACTGGTATGAACGATTTCGGACTCACATTCCTCGCATACGAATTGCGAGACAATGGTGATTCCCTCTGTCTTCGTCTGATTGCATATGATACACACGTGTTCGGTCAATTCTTCCATAACCATCCCACCTTGATCCTTTTCCTATTAGTATGACACAGTTTCTATTATTTTAAACCTTTTCATAGGATATCGGTCTACGCTTTATGTATATGTACCCCTTGGTGCCCTTGTGTCTGTACCTTTTTTTTCAGCTTAATAAAAATATGATTTTGTCCGATAAAGACATAAAAGACTTAATCTTCTCGTCTATCGAAATTCACTTCTACTTAAAGGGGGACGGCATAGCCCAATGGCAGATCCACATGATCAAGCCACCTTTTATCACTATCGATTAATTAAGAAAATCCAAATTCCCAAAAGCTTGCTCATCCTCTACTTAAGTTTGCCTTGGCTAGCAGCGGCTGCAGGTGCATTTTGGGTGTCACCGTATTTCCTGCTCTATCTGCTAATCGCCTTTCCGCTTATGTTATGGATCCAGTATGTCGTCGGACATACCGTGCTCGTCCTATTGGGAGCAAGCTACCGTAAACGTTGGCGCTTCCGTCTGAGGTTGCCTTGGCTTGGTTATATTCCGGATCAACACGTCAGCCGTCGCGTATTTAATTTAGTGCAGTTCTATACCTGTTGGGTGGGGATTGTCTTAAGCGCTATCATGGCCTTCTGGTCTCCGCTGCCTTTTGCCATTACGCTTCTGTTCTGGCATCTTTGGCTCCTTCTCCCGCGCGGCTATACGATGCTGCGTCTGAGCGGCCAGCGTAAAGATGGCATGTTGAAAATGAATGAACAGGACATCTCCTACTACCTGCAATAATGTTGAAGCTTCTGCATCCATCACTACATAGCGCTATAAACCCGATTTCCGTTTCAAACTAAATAAAGACCTCATTCCGAAGTCGGAACGAGGTCTTTATTCATTTGCTTTATTGCTTTCCAATCCTTGTATGGCTTGTTTTTTTAGCTGTGCCGGAACCGTGATTATAAGAAAATCGTCATGCACCGATAGGTGGACGATACTTTTACCTTTTTCAAAAACTAAAGAAGAACCGTTATCTTCAACTTCTTTCTGCTTCCATCCCCACGACTCAATCTCTTCCAGGTAGGCTTCAGGAATGCTGTCGTCTCCCTTTAAGCCCGGAAGCGCATACCGTACATAATCCAAGTCACTAATGCCTGTGGTTTGCTCCGTTTTATTCGCTTCCTTCGGAACCGGGAATGACTTCACATTCGCCGCGCCGTCAAAGGTTTCCCAGCTTGGTTTTGTGGATGCCCCACATCCGGATCCGATCAACACGATCGTAACCGCACAGATCATCCCTGCCACATGCAGACCACGTTTACACAACATGTAATTGTCCTCCTTCCCCCACAATAACCGGTCTCCAGATGAGTATTCATAGTTGGTTGGTTAATGGAGAACCTTCCAATCAGGCCTTATTTCCTACTGCCTGCGCATATCGGTAATCACATTCCCGATTATACCTAATTCTATTATACTGATTTTTGGCATGGTATCGGTAACAAAATCTTCATCTGTTTACGTCAATTTTAGGATCATGTTATATAACAGAGAAGCTGCTGACATCACGCTGCAGCATATATCATTAGTCGGACAATCTCTAAATCTGCACTTCATCAAAACTTCGGTGAATACAAATAAAAACCACCATCGATTACATCGACAGTGGTTTTTCGCTTGGCGACGTCCTACTCTCCCGGGACCCTTCGGTCCAAGTACCATCGGCGCTGGAAGGCTTAACGGTCGTGTTCGGTATGGGAACGCGTGGAACCCTTCCGCCATCGCCACCAAACGGCTCAGATGCTTGATCACCTGAAAACTAGATACGAAACGATCTTTGCTGCACATTAGAATTCGTAGCATTCACCCGATGTGGTATCGGGGTCCCCGAAAAGTATTCGGTGTCAGCTTCAAAGCTTCACTTCACTTCACTTTTTGGGGTGTTTTTTGGATAAGCCCTCGACCGATTAGTATTGGTCAGCTCCATGCATTGCTGCACTTCCACCTCCAACCTATCTACCTCGTCGTCTTCAAGGGGTCTTACTAATTGGGAAATCTCATCTTGAGGGGGGCTTCACGCTTAGATGCTTTCAGCCATCTTGAGGGGGGCTTCACGCTTAGATGCTTTCAGC
>NZ_JBNDYG010000025.1:0-128807 GCF_049893405.1 Paenibacillus sp. Dod16 | reverse complement strand
TACAACCACTATCGATATCAATGGAACTTAAAGAAGATGACTCCTGTACAGTACAGAAATCATCTTCTTCAAAGTGCCTAACCTTTTTTAATTGTCCTTTACATGGGGTACATTTTAGATAAGCTTTGGCCTGTTTTTTGTTGTTTTATAGAGGTTGTTCAAAAAGTCATCTTTTGATCACGAAGGGAGTCAAGAAGTAACTCGGCATCGAATCTTGAATTCAGCCGGGCCTTCTGGTGCTCACGTACCCAAAACGTACGCTCCGCTCCTCAGTCCCTAGCTTCATCCAACCTTCTCGGTGCTGAAAACCCGACTTTTTGAACACGCACTTATAAGGGATTCTTTAATTTATCCATCCCGTTCTAGTATTTTTCAACTTGAGCGCGATAGCGCTTACTTGGCACAATGATAGTAGTTAAGGGCGAGGGATAGAATAGCCGCATTGACATAGATCATGGGGGATCTTCTAGAACAGTCGCATCACTTGTATTTAACGGGGAAGAGGAGGAGTGCTCATGTCGGGGTTCATCAAAAAGGTTATACGCAACCGGTTTATGCTGCTGATGATACTGCCCGGAACCATCTGGTTTCTTATCTTTGCTTACTTGCCCATGTTCGGCACCGTTCTCGCGTTTAAGGACTTCCGTATAAGCCCGGACGGATTTTTTGCCAGCGTGTTCAACAGCGAATGGGTAGGGTTCAAAAACTTCGAATATCTGTTTACAACCAATGATGCCTATATCATTACGAGGAATACGATTCTGTACAACCTTGCTTTTATTATCCTGGGCCTGATCATTGCGGTGGGCTTTGCGATCATGCTAAGCGAGCTGGTCAACAAGCGGACGGCCAAGGTATATCAGACCGGCATGTTTCTGCCGCATTTTTTGTCGTGGGTTATTATCAGTTATTTTGCGTTCACCTTCTTGAGCGTAGATAAAGGGACGTTGAATCAAATCATCACTTATTTCGGGGGAGAGCCGATCAGCTGGTACGCCGAAGCTAAATATTGGCCCTTCATTCTCGTTTTTGTCGGCATCTGGAAAGGCGTAGGCTACAACAGCGTTATTTACCTGGCAGCTATTACGGGGATCGACAAGTCTTATTATGAAGCGGCTGTTATCGATGGAGCCAACAAGTGGAAGCAAACGCGGTATATTACGATTCCGCTCTTGAAGCCGCTTATGATCATACTGACCATATTGGCCATCGGGGGCATCTTCCGTTCCGATTTCGGATTGTTCTATCAGCTTCCGAAGGACTCGGGCGCGCTCTACCCGGTAACGAATGTTATCGATACCTTCGTCTACCGCGGACTGATCAATATGGGGGACATCGGAATGAGTACGGCAGCGGGCTTGTACCAATCGCTTGTAGGGCTGGTTCTGATTCTAGTTGCCAACTATATCGTTCGACGAATTGAAAAAGATCATGCGATCTTCTAATCCGAGGGAGGTGTACCGTTCATGACGAAGCTATCAACGCAAACCGCGAATCAGCCGGCAAAGCGTTCAAAGAAGAGAGACTACAACGCCATCTCCCCATTGTGGAATACGATTTTTAATATCGTGATCGGCATCTTCTCGTTCTCCTGTATCTTTCCGTTTCTATTTGTTATTATTATTTCCTTGACCGACGAACAGACGCTGGTCTTGGAAGGCTTCAGGCTGCTGCCGAGTMAGTTCAGTACGGCGGCGTACGAATATATTTTCGAGACGGGAGGCGAGCTGCTGTCCTCATTCAGCTTGACGCTCCTGGTTACGGTACTGGGGACGCTGGTGAGTCTGGCATTGGTTACGACTTATGCCTATGCATTGTCTCGTCGAAACTTTGAATTTCGAGGCTTTTTCAGCTTCCTTGCATTCTTTACCATGCTGTTCTCGGGCGGTATGGTACCTGGTTATATCGTGATGACCCAGTTCCTGCATCTGCAAAACACGATCTGGGCATTGATATTTCCTTTATCCTTGAGCGCGTTCTCCATCATCGTCATGAGGACCTTTTTCCAAACGACGATTCCGGATGAAATTATCGAGTCCGCCAAAATCGATGGCGCGGGCGAGTTTCTGACCTTTATCCGCATCGTGCTGCCGGTCTCGCTGCCGGGGATTGCAACGATTGGTTTGTTCAGCTCCTTGGGTTACTGGAACGACTGGTTTAATGCCTTGCTGTATTATAACAATCCACAGGCAACGCCACCGCTGCAGTTCATGCTGATGAAGATCGAGAAGAACATGGATTTCCTGACGCAGAATGCGCAAAATATCGGTTCATTCGATGCAGCAGCCGGCCTGCCGACAGAGACGGTAAGGATGGCGATGGTCGTATTGGCGACACTGCCGATTGTTATGGCGTATCCGTTCTTCCAGCGATATTTTGTCCAGGGCCTGACGGTAGGCTCGGTCAAAGGCTAATTTCATATGGTTGTACCCGCATCGCACACTGCCGGAGAAATCCGGCTTTGATGTTTCAGGTGTGTAAGCGGTGTCAATATAGCATTAACCATTAAGTGATACAGGGGGAAAACACATGTTTAAGAAAAAGGTTTCTATACTGTCCCTTGCTCTTGTGCTTCTGCTGACGGTTGTATTGTCGGCTTGCGGCAGCAAGGAAGGCGCTAAGTCCGGCGAGCCTGCGAAGGAAGAGGCAGCCGTTCAGAGCGACGGCACGGTCGATGTTTCCAAGCTGGATCCGGTCAAACTGAAAATGTACATGATCGGGCCTAACCAGAAGGATCTTCCCGTGGTTCAAGAGGAAATCAATAAATATTTGACGGAAAAAATCAATGCAACGCTCGAGATCAGTATGATCGACTGGGGCGATTACAGCCAGCGGATGCAGGTTATTACAAGCTCCGGCGAGAATTACGACATCGCCTTCACTAGCTCATGGGCGTTCGATTATCTTCCAAATGCAGCGAAGGGCGCATTTAAGCCGCTGAATGATCTGCTTGATCAATATGGAAAAGGCATTAAGGAAGCGCTGGATCCTCGTTTCTTGGAAGGAACGAAGGTCAACGGCGTGAACTATGGCATCCCGGCCAACAAGGAATTGGCACAGCAGTTTGTATGGCGTTTCAATAAGAAGTATCTGGATAAGTACAACCTGGACATTTCCAAGGTGACAACACTTGAGGATCTGGAGCCGCTTCTGAAAACGATTAAAGAGAACGAGCCTGCGGATATTACACCGCTTGCCGTACCGAAAGGCTTTAAGCCGTACTTACCGGTCGACTTCCCGCTTGGCGATGAAATTCCGATCGGTATGTACCTTGACACCAAAGACTTTAAATTTGAGAATCTGCTGGATTCACCTGAACTGAAATCGGCTCTGACCACGATGCGCAAATATTATAAAGCGGGTTATGTACGCGAGGACGTAGCGACGCTCGACGGCATTGATAACATCAAAACCGGCAAATGGCTCGTGGACCGCGAGATTACAC
Source organism: Paenibacillus sp. Dod16 (assembly GCF_049893405.1). Classification (NCBI taxonomy): domain Bacteria; kingdom Bacillati; phylum Bacillota; class Bacilli; order Caryophanales; family Paenibacillaceae; genus Paenibacillus; species Paenibacillus sp. Dod16. The sequence goes on along the minus strand of NZ_JBNDYG010000025.1, from coordinate 125,362 downwards.
AGCCATACGCGGAGCTCGGCTGGTCCAGAAACGCGGGATATGACATTGTGACAAGACCGATGCACGATCCAGTCATTTACACCAGCTCCGCTGCGGGCTCGATGATGGCGATTTCTTCGTACTCCAAAAATCCGGAGCGGGCGATGATGTTCTTGAACCTGCTGAACACGGATGAGAAGCTGCGCAATATGATTCAATACGGTTTGGAAGGCACGCATTACAAGAAGCTTGAAGGACCATACATCGAGGATATGCCTGCTATGCAGGAAAGCTATGCCATGCCTGGATTTGCGCTCGGCAATATGTTCCTGACGTATCTTCATGAAGGCGAGCCTGAAGACAAATGGGAAGCATTCGAGAAATTTAACAGCTCCGCTGTGGTAGCTCCTACGTTCGGCTTTAACTTCGACACGGCTCCGGTAAAAACGGAGGTTGCGGCCATCACTAACGTAGCGAAAGAATTCATTCCTGCACTGTACACCGGCTCCATCGATCCTGAAGAATACTTGCCAAAAGCAAAACAAAAATTCCAGGATGCTGGAATTGACAAAGTTATTGCTGAAGCTCAAAAGCAGTTTGATGAGTGGAAGACTCAAAACAAGTAATCCATAAAAGTGTATGAGGGGGTAGAAACGGCTGATCTAAAGCGGCCGTTTCTCTCTGTCATTCCTTCTTTTAGATGGAAAAAGCATTCATTGTTACCACGAAATCATGAATTAAACAGGAGGTTTTCCCATGAAACGAATCAAACCGGATTATTTAACGAAAGCCCAGTGGAAACGCAGAATGACGGTATGGATGAGCACGGCAGTGCTGGCCGCGTCCCTGACGGGTTTTGCTGGAGAAGCCGAAGCAGCACAACCTCACTCGTCATATTGGTATCCGAACACGCTGCTGGAATGGTCGCCGTCCACGGATAAGGATGCCCTGTTTAATCGGGGAACGGTTAAGCTGGAGGATCAGCGTATCCAGGGTCATAAGATAAACAGCAATGCCAAGGAGGAAGTGAAGGTTTTATCGATCGCTTCCATGTATCCAAGCACAAGCGGAGCTCCTTCCCAAGGCTCGGAGAAGTTCCATACCTATACGTTCAGCAATTGGCAGTATATCGACAAGCTGGTGATGTGGGGCGGTTCGGCAGGCGAAGGATTGATCGTTCCGCCAAGCGCTGACGTGATCGATGCGGCTCACAAGAATGGCGTACCTGTTTTTGGAACCGTTTTCTTGCCGCAAACCGAGCATGGAGGCAAAATCCAGTGGATGCATGATCTGTTAAAGCAGCGGGAGGATGGATCCTTCCCGGTTGCAGACAAACTGATTGAGGTTGCTAAGTATTACGGATTTGATGGCTGGTTCATCAATCAGGAGACTCAGGGCGGAACGCCTGAGGATGCCGCCAAGATGGCTGAGTTTTTAACGTATCTTCAGCAGAAAAAAGCGCCGGGCATGGAAGTGATCTGGTACGATTCCATGATCAAGGAAGGACCGGTGAAGTGGCAGGGGGCTTTGACGGACAAGAACGAGATGTTCTTCCAGGAGGGAAATCAGCGGGTTTCCGACAATATGTTCATCGATTTCCGCTGGCAGTTCAAAGACGAGAAGAACGGCCAATACGATTACATTACTCCGTTCTTGAACTCTCCGGCCAAAGCGGCGGAGCTTGGCCGCAGTCCGTATGATTTATATGCCGGCATCGACGTGGAGGCGAAGGGCTACGAAGGCAAGTTCAATTGGCCGGTTGTGTTCCCGGATGGGAAGAAAGCCACGACTTCACTTGGCATTTATCGTCCCGATTGGGCGTTCAACAGCTCCGAAACCCATGAGGAGTATATGAAAAGGGAGCAGATCTTCTGGGCGGGACCTGGCATGAATCCGGCTAATACCTCGCAGCCTGAAGGGACCGATCCGCTCGCCTGGAGAGGGATTGCGAATGATGTGGTTGCCAAAACCGTGCTCACCGGTTCCGAATTTGTCACCCATTTCAATACCGGGAACGGCCATATGTTTGCGGTGGACGGTAAAGTGATGCGGAGCAGGGACTGGAGCAATCGGAGCCTGCAGGATATTTTGCCGACCTGGCGCTGGATCACGGAAACTAATGGCAAGGGTGAAGCCCTCAAGCCTGGATTTGACTTCAGCAAATCTTACTACGGAGGCAGCTCGCTTCAGGTGGCGGGTGCCGTAAGCAAAGGCTCCTCTACTCATGTCAAGCTGTATAAGGCGAATATCCCGGTAGAACCGACGACGGAAGTATCGCTCGTCTATTCGGACAATGCGAAGGACGCCAAGGTGAAGATTGGGTTGGCATTCTCCGATGCGCCGGATCGGTATGAATTTTTCGAGCCTGGCAAGTGGACCGCCACGGGTGCCGATCAGGATTGGAAGCAGGGCAGCGTTAAGCTGAACAAGTATAAAGGCCGCACGATTGTGGGAATCTCGCTGCAATTCGAATCAGCCGCGGATATAGCGGATTATCGGGCGAATATTGGAAAACTGGCCGTTACTCAGGTGAACGATAAGGCGAAGAAGCCGCACCAGGTGACCGATCTTCAGGTCATCGATAATGATTTCCGCGACGGAATATATGGAGATGCGCGATTGTCTTGGAAGGCACCGAAACAGGCTGAGGACGTGATGTACTACCAGGTGTACCGGGTTCATCCGGACGGCAAGTACGAGTTGATGGGCATGACGGGGAATACGGTATATTACGTGCCGGAAATGAAGCGGATGCTGAAAGAGCAGGCAACCAAGATGGCCGTGATTCCGGTAAACCGACATTACGAACAAGGAAAAGCATCGTCGGTAAGCTTTGACTGGCCGGAATATCCGAAGCCGGTTGCAGCCTTCAAGGCGGATAAAACGCTGATCGCACCGGGAGAAACGGTACAATTCACAGATCTTTCCTCGGAAGTGACGGAGTCCTGGAGCTGGAGCTTCCCGGGCGGACAGCCAGCATCCAGCACGGAGCAGAATCTTAAAGTGACCTATCCGGAGGAAGGAACGTACGAAGTGACGCTAACCGCTACAAATAGCGTTGGCGAGGACTTGGTTCGGAAGAAACTCATCACGGTTACACGGGAAGCGGAGAATGGCGTGGGCAACCTTGCTCTTGGCAAGGAAACATCAGCATCCAGCTTCGTGAATGAGAAGGAAGCACCTGCATTTGCGGTGGACGGTAACGCCGCCACCAAGTGGTGTGCTGTTGGAGACGGGCCTCACTGGCTGACGGTGGACCTGGGAGCCGAGCATAAGCTCAGCGAATTCGTGATCAAGCATGCGGAAGCCGGGGGCGAGCCGGCCGCGTTCAATACGCGGGCATTTACCATTCAGGTAAGCTCGGATGGCAAGGAATGGAAGGACACGGTATCGGTCAAAGACAATACGAAAGCGGTCAGCAGCCATGCCATCGAACTCACCTCCGCACAGTACGTGCGTCTTCAAATAGAGAAGGCGACGCAAGGCGGGGACACGGCTACGCGGATTTATGATTTTGAAGTACTGGGCTTGAAATAATTCGGAGAACTAGAAAGGGCGTTTCCCATAAGGGGGACGCTCTTTTTTTGTTGTCTATATAGTTTGTGTCCCGTCATAGAATCGCTGTCAATGCCCTAGGCCACCCTGTATAGATTTTGTATAGATAGGGTTGTTAATCTAATGTAGGACAATTTTTGGATATTGAACAATTGACGCGTGCAGCGGTAAGAGTATTAATTGCATAGCTGCTGAAATTGATAAATTGAGCAATAAATAATGAAGCAACTTAAAACAACCATTGATGGCATGGAAGTCGTCAATGGTTGTTCTTGCATGGAGCAGTGCCTACATTAGAATGGATTAGGAGAGAATACTTCTTGGCAAACGACTCACCCATATACCAAATGAAAAAGAGTCATATGATCTTGTTAATAGGGTTATTGTTAGTCATTCTATCGAGCCTGCGCATGGTGTGGATGGTATTGTTGCCTCATCAAGAGCAGGTGTCCATTACGAACGGGCAGCTGGATTTGCGTCATTGGAATGCAGATGATGGCGGCGTGCTCTTACTTGATGGGGAATGGGAGTTTTATCCTTCACTATGGTTGCTGGATGGTAGTCGTCGGCAGCGTGTGTCAGCCGAGATCGAGCCAAAGCTGATTTCGGTTCCGGGAGGATGGAACGAAGCTTTGCATAGTGAAGAGCCGACTCCATATGGTTATGCGTCCTACCGCCTGCGTATTAAGGTAAGCCCGAAACAGAACGTTAATTATAGTATTCGTGTACCCAGCGTACGCACGTCATCCGAATTATATGTAAATGGACGACTGCTTGCTAAATCCGGGCAGGTGGCGAAAACAAAGGAAGAATATACGGCGAAGAACCTGCCTTACTCTACAAGCTTTACAGCAGACAAAAACGGCGTCATCGATGTAGTGATTCAGGCGGCAAATTATGTGGATAGTCGAGGCGGCGGCATTGCCAGGTCCATTAAATTCGGTTCGGAAGAAGCCGTCGCACAGGAAATGAAATTCTCCGTTTCCATGCAGACGCTGGGAGCCATTATATTTCTTATGCATTCCGTGTATGCACTTATTTTATTTTTACTAGGAAATAAAGAGAAGAAGCTGCTCTATTTTTCCCTGTTAACACTATGCGTAACCATTTCCAGCCTGTTTAGTAACGATGAAAAGCTGTTTCATCAATTATTTTACATCGGCAGTGATTGGGATTTTCGGCTATCCAATGCCGCTTTTATGATCGGATGCTATGCGTTGCTGGAATGTACGGATCATCGTGAGCTCCCTTACTGGCGCAGGGTATATCCGGTTTATACCGTAATGGCTCTGGGGACTGCCGCGGTTACGTTATTTTTAGCTCCGCATCAGGTGATCATGCTCTTCCCGGTTTATTACCTATTGGGATGCATCGCAGCCTTAATCACGATCATAGCCATCATAAAAAAAGTAATCCAGGATATAAAAAGCCATCTGTTACTGCTCTTTTCTATGCTTGCGCTGGTTCACCATTTCCTTTGGTCGTTATTCTGGCGGGAGAGCGGTTTGAGCATTGTCCATTATCCGTTTGACCTGATTATATCAATGGGTTGTTTGGCCTCTGTATGGTTTAAGGCTTATTTCATCATGCATGCTAACACCAAGGAGATTGCAGCAACCTTGCAAAGAGTGAATGACCATAAAGATCAATTCCTGGCGAACACGTCTCATGAATTTAAAAATCCGCTTCATAGCATCCTTAACATGTCACAGTCCGTGCTGAACAGAGAAGGGCATTTGTTACAGGATCGAAGTGTCAAGGAGCTCGAAACGGTACTATCTGTAGGACATCGGCTAACACTTATATTAAATGATTTGATTGATGTGATGAGTCTGCGGGAGGGCAATCCTCGTTTACAGGAAAAAGCCATATTGATTCAGCCGATCATAACGGGAGTCATTGATATGCTGCAATTTAACGCAGAGGCGAAGTCCGTCAACATCGCAAATCAGATTCCTGAGGATTTTCCACCTGTTATTGCGGATGAGAATCGGTTGATTCAAATTGTTTTCAATTTGCTTCATAATGCCGTGAAGTATACGAATGAAGGGGTCATTACGATTCAAGCTTTGGCAGAAGACGGAAGAGCGTATATTGTTATTGCTGATACCGGGATCGGCATGGATGAGGACATGCTAAAGCGTTTATTCCTTCCGTATGAGCAAGCCAGCGCCAGCGAAACTATGATTGAAGGCGGCTTTGGCTTAGGCTTAAGTATAAGCAAGCAACTGATTGATCTTCATCGAGGTACGTTAGAGGTATCTTCTGTTTTAGGAGAAGGCTCGAAATTTACATTTTCGTTAAAGCTTGCGGAATTGAATGTGGAAGATGAGGAACTTGTTTCTAACTCATTCAAACCATTTACAATACAACCAGCGCCGACTCAGGAAACTGCCCCCATCATCTTGGATAAAGAGGATATCCCGCCAGCGGCAAAACCAACAACCTCTATTGTAATGAATTGTGATCGTCCGCTCTTATTAATTGTGGATGACGATCCTGTTAATCTGCAAGTGCTCGAAACCATACTACCGCCTGATGATTATGATGTCACGATGGCAACGAGCGGTAAAGAAGCATTGGCTATACTGGACACGAGGGAATGGGATCTGGTCATCTCCGATATTATGATGCCGCAGATGTCGGGCTATGAGCTGACACGAAGAATTCGAGAGCGGTACACGCTTACCGAGCTCCCGGTGCTGCTCCTTACCGCAAGAAGCCAGCCGAAGGATATCCAGAGCGGTTTTTTAGCAGGAGCAAACGATTATGTGACAAAGCCGGTAGAAGCATTAGAAATCAGATCGCGGATTGAAGCGCTAACGACGATTAAACAAACGGTTCGGGAACAATTGCGATTGGAGGCGGCATGGCTGCAAGCGCAAATCCAACCTCATTTCTTATTCAATGCTTTAAGCGCGGTAACCGCTTTGAGTGACATTAATTTGGATAAGATGCGCCATTTGCTTGATGAGTTCAGCAATTTTTTGAGGTATAAATTTAGGTTCCAAGATACGGATGGACTTGTTTCGATTAAAGAGGAATTAAGTCTAGTGCGTTCATACTTATATATCGAAAAGGTCCGGTTTGAAGAGCGGCTGCAGGTCGTTTGGGAGGTAGATGATTGCGAAGAGTTACAAATTCCTTTCCTTTCGATCCAGCCTTTGGTTGAAAATGCAATAAGACATGGCATTATGAAGCGCACTCGCGGAGGGGAAATACATATTCGAATTTCTGTCCATGACACGCTTACAGAGATAACGGTTCAGGACAATGGGATCGGCATGGACGAAGTTCAATTGCAACGGGTATTGGAAAGAAATACAGACCGCAGCTCAGGAGTCGGCCTGATCAATACGCATCAGCGCTTGAAGCGGCACTTCGGCACAGGACTTCATATCAAAAGCACGTTGGGTAAAGGAACCGAGGTAACTTTTTACGTGCGCAGCGAACCGAGGTAATTGTAATTTTATACGATACAAAGAAAGCCGGGATTTCTGCACTGGTGAACATAACCCACAAATAGCGCCTATACGATATTCTCGGATCGCGCCATTTGTATGGCTTCTTCGCGATTGTTAACGCCAAGCTTGGAGTAGAGAATCGAGCAGTAATTGCGGATCGTTCCCTCCGATAAAAATAGCTTGGCGGCGATCGACTTGTAACGCAGTCCGCTCGATAGATTCTCCAGAATCTCCATCTCGCGTTTCGTAAGGCCGTACGGGTAGTTTTCTTGATTTGAACCGATTCTTTCCAGCTGCTCACGTTGACGCTTCATCTCTTCGAAGACTTGCGTTGCAACCGATTGGTCGATCCAGGTTCCCCCATTATAAATAAGTTTCAAGGCTTCCTTCATTTCCCGCGGATGAATCGACTTCAGCATGTAGCCATCCGCCCCGCGCTCCAATGCAGTTGCTGCCTGCAAGGAATCCTCGAACGTCGTCATAAGCACAACCTTCATCTCAGGCCATCGATGTTTCATTTCAATTAAAGCTTCAAGCCCGCCCATTCCCTGCATACGAACATCCGGGGGTTGTACAGGGTAACGGGTATGACGGCAACCAAATTACGATTCGTCAGTTATTGAACCACACAAGCGGGCTTGCAAGCTATACAGATCATGATATGCGAGATATGACCTTGCCTAACAATCCGTTCCGTTATTATGCCGTAGACGAACTCATCCGCTTGGCCCTTGCAAAGCCGCCTGTATATGCGCCAGGGAAAGGCTGGAATTACTCCAACACCAATACATTGCTAGCCGGTCAGATTATTAAGAAGGTCACCGGGGATACGTATGCGGAGCAGATCAGGAAACGGTTTATCGAGCCGCTCGGGCTAACGGAGACATTCGTCATGGAAAACAGCTCCTATATTCCGGGTAAACATGCCAGAGGATACAACATGGACAGAACAGGCCATATGTATGATTTGACCGAAATGAATCAATCTTGGGCAAATGCTGCCGGTGACATGGTTTCAACAGTCAAAGATTTGACCACCTTCTTCAGTGCGCTGTTGGGCGGAGAGCTTCTGAATCAAGAGATGATGGACCAGATGCTCACAGCTGTAGATTCACCTATAGGTAAAGTAGGACTAGGGATTTATGAAGGGAAAACATCGGACGGGCAATCCTATTGGGGGCATGCCGGCGGCACCTACGGATTCGAGACGAGAGCCTTCGGACCTGTTGGCGGGAAGCACATTCTAGTGACAGCCATCAACTCGGTAGCTCCGAAAGTCGCGGAGGCTCACGATAAGATATTCGATAAGGAGTTTGGACGCTAAATTTAAAGCCGACATCGCACCATTTATGGGCGCATGTCGGCTTCTTTTCGTATTGCCGTCTATTCATGGAATTGGGAACGCATGCAGGCGTCCCTTATAGTTAACAAGTCACGACTGTTTCCCCTTAGGTTTGCTATTCAGCAGCTGGTATACGGCAACGGCCAGCGCTGAGCCGGCAAGCGGGGCGATAAGAAACACCCACACTTGGGATAAGGCCTGCCCGCCAAGCAGAAGTGCGGGTCCCAGGCTTCTTGCAGGGTTAACGGATGTTCCCGTTAAGGCTATGCCTAAAATATGTACGAAAGCGAGTGTCAGTCCGATCACAAGGCCGGTTACGTTTCCGTTGCTCTCCGTAGAGGTTACGCCCAGGATCGTATAAATAAATACGAAGGTTAAAATGATTTCGACAACGAATGCCATAGTGGTTGAAATCCCGATCCCATACCCAGGGCCGAAACCATTCTGACCGAGCCCCGTAGTGGCCATACCCGCGGAGACGATGATGGCGTACAGAATAGCGGCGCCCGCAATGGCACCGGCGATTTGCGAAACAACGTACCCGATGAAGTCGGTACCGGTTAGCTTACGTTTAATAAGCATGGCAAGTGAAACCGCCGGATTGATATGACATCCCGAAATCGGACCGATGACGTAGGCCATCGCTACGATAGACAGCCCGAATGCCAATGCAATCCCCAAATGGCCGAGCTCTCCTCCCGCCGTAGCGGCACTGCCGCAGCCGAACAGAACAAGCACCAAAGTTCCAATGAACTCGGCAGCGTACTTTTTGAATGACGCGTTCATAATCTACCTCCTAATAATTAAAAATCGATTCTCATTATATATGAGGCAAATAGACAAAAACTGGACATAGAGCGGGAGGATGTCTGATTTTTGAACAAAAATGACCCGCAAGGGATCACTTTTTCCAAAGTCCCTTATGCGGGTCATCGACTCATACTTATGGATTTAATCTCCTTGAAAAACCGAATTCGGATATTTCACTTCCGGATACTCCTCCGTGGGACCGGCTAGAAGCTTACTCTCGATTCCGCGTAAATGCTGGTTGAAAAACTCCAAAAGATAGCGATTGACGATTTCTGCGCCCCTTACTCCATTCAAGCTTCCGGTCATGCCAGTCAGTCCGATAAGCGGAGAGTACAGCTGGAGATCGGTGAAGTTATAATGTCCGGCTCCTTCAATATAAATGGTTCGTCCATACCCTTGCTGCGATAAACGGTCCATCAGCTTCAGTTCCGCTTCCCGATTCGCCAGTATGGTGTCAAATTGTTCTCTCGTTAACCGGAGCTCCTTGAGCTCAGCATCCGTGGCCGGTGTTTTGCGGTACTTCGCCTGCTGCTCGTTCACATTCTTAAAATCTTCGGATTCCATGAACATAAACGGTTTCTTCATGTCGTCACGGTTCTTCGTTATGAACAACGTGCCATCCATATTCACGCCGGCCTTGATTCGCGGGTTGGAATAAACGGCTTCAAAAGCTGCTGCTCCACCGAAGGAATGACCCAGCATCCCGATGTTGTCCATATCCAGCATTCCTTCGAATTTGCTGGCGACGGCCCCTGAGTGCAGCTTCTCTAGCTGATCCACAATAAATGCTGCATCCTTGTTCCACACATCTAAAATGGCGCGGCTGTCTTCAAATAATCGCTCTTGAGACTGCTCCGTAAGGAATCCGGTCATGCGTCCGTCCGGAAATGCGGTCATAACGGTACTATAAGTATGATCGACTGCGAATACGATATAGCCGTGGCTGGCAAGATGTTCAGCCTGCGACGTATGCAAAATTCTGCCGACCCCCATGCCGTGTGACAGCAGTACCACTGGATACGGATTGTCCGCGGGATGCAAATCGGTATGGATAGATGTATTGGCCTTGCTGTATTTCCAGTAGTCGAGGGCGGGAGCGGGAAGGCCCAGATATCCGGAATAAGCTTGCATATAGGCATGGAAGAGCCCTCTGTCCTTAGGGAACACTGAATTTTTCTCGGCGCTCCGTCCAGATTCCGCAGCAGGGTACCATACCTGAACGACCAGCTCTCGCTTGTCGCCCTTCTGCTCGGTAAACGTTTCTTCCCGGTCGGCATCGATAAAATGGAATGTTTCCGTTCCCACACTGAACTCGCCTGAAGGCTTGGGTAAATGAAAGACAGGCAGCAATACAGATAAGGCAACCGATACGCCCAGCAAAACAACGGATAGAGCCAAAATCGTGTAACGAAGCGGTTTTCCTACCTTTTTGCGTCTAAATAAGACGAAGGTGAGGAGCAAAGCAGCGACGATATAGGCCGGAATCATCTGCCACCTATAGCCCTCAAACAGCAGTTGCGCTGCTAACAGTGAGCCACAAGCGACGCCGGCTATAGCCCCTGTCATCCGGTTGATTGTGTTACGAAATAGTAAGACCATCAGCACCAAAACGCTGGATGTTATCAACAACATTTCCAATACTCGCATACGTTCTCTCCCTTATTGCTCCAGTTTCTTCTAATCGTAACGGATCAAGGTTAAAACGAACTGGCAGTTCCGTTTAAAAATGGTTTAAATATGGGAGAGTCGTTTGCGTAGAGGATGGGCGTTTCAGCTCATTTAAGGAAAATCGCCTCAAAATAACAGCTGCCCCCCAAGTCGTCTTCACTTGGGGGGGCAACTGTTGGCAGTTTATACTTTTCTTCTTTTTCTTAACAAAAGCAATCCTACAAGAAGCATAATAGCTCCGGCTAACATGTAGCTGTACATATTCGTAGCCGTATTCGGTAATTTATTTCCGTTAGGCTCGTTCGTTGCCGGATCTCCGTACTCAGCCGGATCTCGTGGAGTCGAATCCGATACGCCTAAGGTTGAATCGTCATGATCTTCCGGTGTTTGTGCCCCTGTATTCGAATCCCCGTTGGAGTCTCCATTCGAGGTTAGCAATTGGACGAAGCCCCAACCTAATATAGATTCAGGTGGAGCAAATCCTTAGTACAGAGAGGGGGAAATCCTGCAGGGGGGACATATTACTTTTGGCTTATTGTGCAGCAGAAGTATGGCCTTCAGCTGGATTTTATAGATAAGAAACAGTAAGATAACATTGTAAAAATATAGAGGATAATCAAACTCTTATTGGCTATCCGGCAGTCATCAATTGATATATTAATGCAGACTGGAAGGAGAGAACATGCGAAGAATAGTAGGTATGCTGTTGCTGCTCGCAGGTATGGGGATCGTGACTTTCGCTGTCATTCAGTATGTCGAACACCAGGCAAACTTGAAGGAAGCTATGGCGGAAGCAAACGAACTGATTCGCCAGTCAAATACAATAGATGCTTCGAAAGAACGGCGTGCGGATCCTATATCCTATCGTGATCAAGTGATCGACAAATCCAAGTTCGATCCAAAACCGAACGATGTGATCGGAATGCTTCAAATCCCAAAGCTGGAAGCAGAACTTCCGATCATCGAAGGTACGGATGAAGAGATGCTCGAGAGAGGCGTCGGGCATTACAGCGGTACCGCTTTTCCAATGGATAACGAGCAGATTTTGCTGTCTGGGCACCGGGACACCGTTTTTCGGGATTTCGACATGTTGTCGGTAGGGGATCATTTTATCGTAAAGCTACCTTACGGTACCTTTGAATATGAGATTAAAAGTACGGATATTGTAGATAAAGACGATACATCGGTGATTCGTTCTATGGGAACCGAGGCGCTGGTCGTTTCGACCTGCTATCCGTTTCGCTTTGTGGGAAATGCGCCGGAGCGTTATATTTTCTATGCTTACCCGGTCGGGGAAGATGGATAGATTGGGACACAGACTCGCATTGCCTTTGTAGGTGTGTACTCTATAAAAAACAACGCAGCTAATGAGGCTGCGTTGTTTTTTTATCTAAAGAATGTATACTTTATTACCTTTCGAGCTTTTCGCTGACTTACATAACGCTACTAACCGGTACGGGGTTCAAGCAAAAACAGCAGCGCTGCAATAGCGGGAGCATGCTTATCGGTACCATTTGAGCTGTGTCCGAGGATGTTTACAGCCACCCTTTCTCCTCGGCGATCGCCACGGCCTGCTGCCGGGAATCCGCCTCCAGCTTCTGTATGGCGGAGGAGAGGTAGTTGCGAACGGTGCCTCTCGTCAGGAACAGGGCTTTGCTGATGTCGCCGGTGGTCATGCCTTCCTTGGTTAAGCGAAGCATTTCGATTTCCCGTTCGCTGAGCGGATTCTCCTCCTTCATGAAGAGCGCGGCCGCCAGATCGGTGCTCACAACCCGCTCGCCCTTCATGACCCGCCGAATGGATTCGATCAAGAAATCGATTGGCTCATCCTTTAACAGATATCCCTCTACTTGAGCATCCATTGCTTTTTGCAAATAACCCGGGCGCGCAAAGGTTGTAACGATCATGATTTTGCAGGGCAGACCTGCTTGTCGTATGGATTCGGCCAATTCCAGGCCGCTGATATGAGGCATCTCGATGTCGAGCAGGCACACGTCAGGCTGATGCTGCCGGATCGCGTCCCAGGCTCGCTGCCCGTCGGGCACCTCGGCAACGACCTCGATGTCATCTTCGAAATGAAGCAATGAGGCGAATGCACCGCGAAGCATTTTCTGATCTTCCGCAATAACGATTCGAATCATGAAGCGTCCTCCTTTTCATGCCGGCGAAGCGGGAGATTCAAGGATACCCTGGTGCCTCCCTCAGGCGATGGGGCGATGGCGAAAGAGCCGCCCAGCGTCTTCATCCGCTCCATGATCGACGGGATGCCGTTTCCGTCGCCGTTCCCCGCCAGCCCTACGCCGTCATCCGCGATAAAGATTCCGAAGGCATGGTCCTTCGTTTCTAGTCTGATCGTGCACCGCTTGGCACGGCTATGCTTGATGATATTGGTCATGGCTTCCCGGACGCAGAGAGCAAGCATCGTTTCCTCCACGCTGGATAACAGCGGGAGCTTCTCCGGATTCTCGATGCTCAGCGAAATTCCTGCTGTATGCAGCAGTTTGGCCGAATGCTCCAGCTCGCTTGCCAGCGAGATGAACTTCATATCGGATACCAGCTCCCTTACTTGCTTCAGGGCCGTTCGGGTGGTATCGAGAATCTCGCTTAGCTCTCGCTTGGCTTGGGCAGCATCCTTATCCACCCATTTCGTTGCCAGCTCGCTCTTCATTTTGATCATCATGAGGGTCTGTCCCAAGGTATCGTGGAGATCCCTGGCGATACGCTGCCGCTCCTCCTGCTGGATATACTTTGCAATCTGCTCGTTGGCTTCATCCAGCTCCCCCTGCAGGCTTTTCGCTTTCTCCTTAATGTAGATGACGATCGGATATACCGATTGAATGATCATGATCGGAAGGTAAATGGCATTGGACGTTTCAAGCAGGGGGGCCTTTCGGAAAACGAACACGAGCAGGAATGATAGGGCAATGGCCCCGCTGCCGATGGCGATATGCACCTTGGACTTGGACCGGCCCAGCAAGTCGGCAAAAATAATCCCGAACATCAGGGTGGTCGGCCCCGTATATACCGCGAGTACGCCAATGGCGAACAGGCCTGTCAGCACGGCAGCGAGCAGCCAGCCGTCCCGGCGCCACAGCGCGATATAGAACGAAACAAGGAACAGCAGGAGCAGCAAGAGGCTGCCCCACAGTCCCAGCGCCGTATCCGAACGAAACACCTGGTAGCATAAGAATACGGTCAGTACGACATCGATGAGCAAATAACTTTTAATCTGGTCCCTCGGATACAGCTTATAGAACATATCTAAGCCTCCAATTCGGCTATCTTGATTCGAAGAAACCTACCGCCTGTTTACGGACGCTTTCCATGGGTCCCAGCTTGAAGCCGCGAAGCCACAGGGATGCCATGCCCAGCTGAAACGCGGAGATTACCAGCCAGACGGCGATAATGGCAGTCGAATTCAGCTTGCCGGCAAGGCCCAAGCCCCAGCCGTAGAATACCGCGGATGCCATGATGTTCTGGAGCACGTAGCAGCTCAGCGACATTTTCCCGGCGTTCTCCAGAAGGCGCCACAGCCATTCCAACTTCGTATATTGTATCATTCTCGCCAAAATTGCTATATACCCCATGGACATCAGCGGGGCGAATAAATAGCGCACCGGCAGATCGAAAGCGCCGCCAGGCACAAAAATAAGCAGGTTGAGCGGTACGCCCACATATATCCCCAGCCTAAATAGCCTTTTCCGCAGGCTTTTGCCGTTCTCGTCCGGGGAGAATACGCCTGAGCGCATGAAGCGAATCCCGAGCAGGAACAGAAACACGTTAGTCGGTATCACCAGGATGGCTTCCATTCGCAGCGGAAGGAAGTTCGCCAGCCGATATTGGACTTGCTCCATCCAGGTGCCTTCCTGATAAAGGGCAACAACATCGTCAAAGCTGCCCAACGATACGCTTGCGCCGCTCGCCAGCATTAGTCCCGCGAGGGCCAGAATTGCAATAGCGAAGACGCTGCCGATTACGTTCATCGTACGTGCGATGAGCCGGTCGCCGCCCTTTACGATGAAGGCTGCAATGATGGCGGTTACTCCATAGCTCATTAAGATGTCATACTCCATGACCAATATAAAATGCAGCAGGCCTTCGAAGACCAGAAACAGGACGGCCCACAAATAAACGCCAGGCCACGGCTTTCCCTTGCGCTTGGCCTGCCGATACTTCATTTCCAGACCGACGCCGAACATGATGGTCAGCAGTCCGAGCAGTTTCCCGTTCACCAGAAATAAGACGATCATGCGAAGTAAGTCATTCGCTCCCCACCAACCGGAATGATCAAAGGTAGTAATGTACCTGAGGTCCCCCGCATGCGCAAAAATCCAAATATTCGTCCCGAGCGTTCCCAGGATCGCGAAGCCCCGCAAAATATCCAGCAGGCGGATTCTGTCCTTTCGTTGTTCCATCTCCCATTCCTTCTTTCTTCTAAGTTCTCTTGTCACTATTGTAGGAACGATCCGACCGGCGCAACATTCACACCTGTAAAGAGATCCGTATGACACGTGTCATAAATGTTGGGAAAGGGTGGTGTGAGATGGGGTTCTCGTCATGATTTGAAAATTGTGGAATAATAGAAGAAAACAGGAGGAGTGATCATGTACATCGTATCGGCACCAAAGCCGCTGTCGGATGGCCAAAATCAAGTGCTTGGAAAATCACGAATAAGAGTGAAATAATTCCTCATTTTCCAAAGTCGTAATACTTTCGCCCTGTTGGCCGGCTATCGGGTATGGGATGATGGGTTCATCAAAGATTTGAGGTCTTGGACTTTGAACCTTTGGCCTTCAGGCTATTGTGATCCTTCCTTCTATTTCAATTGGAGAACCTAGGGTCGCAGCTTTCCTGAAGGAGTTTTATTCAAGAGAGGAGGCGTCCAGGCTATCATATTCCTTCCTTCTATTATCCTTTAATGACATTAGGGATATGGCTCTCCTGGACTCTTTTATGATGATGAATACCATTTATTTGCGGAGAGCGAACAAATTGATTGTAAGCGAAGGTCAAGGGCCGGGTCGGCTCTCGAAAGCTTATTTGGCGACGGCCATAAAAAACATCGAACACCTTGGATTTGCGTTCTCATATCCACTATTACACGCGATCCGTACCTTATCCGAGGAGCAGTTTGAAGCGCTTTATCAACCACTAATTGACGATTTAAGGGTGCTGGTAGGTGCGCATGTGAAATATGAGCCGATGTATCCTGCTTTCCCGAAGCAGGTGATGGATGAGGAAGATGCGGAGCTCTATCTGAATGCCATCTATCATTATCTTACATGGGATTTGCCTGAGTATGAGCTTGAGGAGAGACCTCCGCTGCAGGACGAAGTCAAACTGAAGGTTATTGACCTGGGGAGCAAAGCGGACTTCTATGCCATGATACGTCAGCTTATCCAGGCTAAAGGCTCCATCTCCCAGACAGATAAAGAGGATATTGAGACCGTTATCGAGCATGCAAATCCCGATGAACTGGAAGCCATTCTTCCTCCCGAGATTCCGTTCAAGGAGAATGCGGGATTCGTGGCAGCCTCATTAATGAAGCATGACAAGGGGAATGTCGAGCTGATCGGGCGTTATTTCAAAACCGCAACCGATGTCCTTCGTCTGGCGGTGGCGTGGTCAGACGGAGATGTCAGTCTGGCGGAAGCCACGCGGTTTCGTAAATTTAAGCGGCGTGAAAGACGACTGCTGCTCGGATTGCTGGAACGCTGCCATCCGATAACGGAGGATATGCTCAAATTTAAGGACCGTTGGATTCGTTTGGGTGAAATTCTGCATCCATCCGAATATAAGCATCGGTATATACGCTGCGAGGAAGCTTTTGATATTTTACGCAATCGTAAGCCCTTTACCACGTATAACGGGAGTGTGGAGCTTGCTTTTCAGTACAACCAGGTCTGGAATTTGATTGATCTGTTGATGCAGCGTCCGGGGGAATTTGCCCGCAGATTGGATCAGTTATTGCGATCCACCGAACATACGGAGGAGTATGTTGTACTGGCCTTTGGCGAAGTCGCGAGTCAAGTATCGACGCCGGTATTGCTGCAAGTGAAGGACCATTTTGCCCGCCGCCGTGAGCCTCAAGAGCTGCGCGTCTTTTTTCCAAAAGGAAATGTGGCCAAAGCCTTTGCCGTACCCCATACGCTCCCGCAGATTGATGAAGCGGCATGCCGGAACATCGTGCAGGTATGCGAGCAGGCGTTGATCCAGCGGTTTGCCGCACTGCCGCCCTTAGGAAAGGCCTATGTCGACGAGCGCTTGAAGGACTATCACGTGCCGTTCTCCCAGAGATCGGCAAGCAAAGCCCTGCATACGTTGGTTCGGGGAAGCTGCGTGCCGATGACGGAAGGGGATACCATTCGTTTCTTCAGCTGGTGGAAGGAAGGACACGTTGACGGGGAGCCTACGGGCCGTGTGGATATTGACTTGTCCGCCGTCATGTATGATCAAGATTGGCAGTACGTCGAGCATATCTCTTATACGAATCTGCGGTCATCCAATTACAAGGCTGTGCACAGCGGAGATACGTGTCGGCTCCTCAAGGAGCATGCGAGTTCATTGATTTGCATATTCCATCCATCGTCCAATATGGGGGGCGTTATATTGTAGCGACTCTTCATTCGTTTACGAATCAACCGTACTGCAACCTGCCGGAGTGTTTCGTGGGCTGGATGATGCGCAAGAAACCCGGTTCCGGTGAAATATTCGAGCCCTCGACGGTGGCTAATAAAATCGATGTCGCCGCAGATACGCAGATCGCTATTCCTGTTATCTTGGATTTGGTGGAACGTACGGTTATCTGGACCGATCTGTCCCTGACGAGACATCCACATTACTACAATAATGTAGAAGGGAATCAGAAGGGAATGGTCTTGATGGGCAAAGCCATGACAACCCTACGGAAACCTGACCTGTATGATCTTTTCATACTGCATGCCAAGGCAAGAGGAGAGTCGGTAGATACAGCGGATCAGGCGGAAACGATCTTTTCGGTGGAAAATGGGGTTACTCCATTCGATATTGAGCAGATTATGGCGGAGTATGTGGTGTAAAAAGTGGATGCAATGGGAGGTCATGATGAATGAGGAGCAGCTTACGCTGCTCCTTTTGGGGCTGGAGCGTGAAGTAACATAGAAGGTGAAGCATAGTTTCGGCTTTGAGGAGGTTTACTTCCCTAAAAGACGACCATCATCATTCCATTTTCCATACATTTTATTCATACGAGTATGTTCTATAAATTTATCCAATCGTGTATGATACAGACCTGCGTCGCTCTGCACAGACTGGATGTTGTCGATCCTGACTCTAACATACAGCTCTGGCAGGGCTTTGAAGTTGTGATACAGCCCTTCATCCTGCTGCAACTCCATCAATATAGATTCTTGAATTACAAAAGCTTCGGTCCTCATATCAGGCAGTACTTTCTTTCCTGCTTCAGTCATGAGGCCTAATCGCTCTAACCGTCGGACACGCTCTTTATTGAGCTCTGACCAGTTGCTGTTTTTCTTCCTGGGTGAGAATCGTTGTGCTGTATGCGTGGCATCCATTTTTTTACGTGTGCTGTCAATCCAGCCAAAACATAAGGCTTCCTCAACCAAATCCAGATAATTTACGGAAGGATCGGTAATGATCGACCAACAATAATCTTTAGCACGGTGATTATCGCTTAACCACTTCCGCCAATCCTGCCGAGTCTGCACGTGTACCGTCTTATCGATTTCCATGTTTTTTGGGTCACCCCTGGCTTCGTGAATTCAGCATCTCTAGATAGTGAGCATTGTACATAATACCGAGCACGTTGCCGAATGGATCTGTAACAGATGCCGTGATGAAGCCTTCCCCCCGATGTACGAGCGGCTCGTACTCTTTAGCACCCATGGATTTCAATTGGCTGAAGGTGGCTTCTATATCATCGACATGCCAGTACATGATCGCTCCGCCGGGGCCGGACATTGGTTGTGCAGGGGCAAAACGGCGATCAATGAGACCCAGCTCGTGCTGGTAGTCTCCAACTCGAAATTCGGCATAGGCCAGTTGACCATCGGGTCCCGAACGTTCGAAATAAGGTGTTATACCCAGCAGATCCGAATACCAAGCCTTTGCCGCTTCCATATCGTCCGCCCAGTAACTGATGGTCGCAAATCCTCGTAAAGCTGGATGTGTGCTCATAATTTATATTTCCTCCTATAACCCGTTATGATGGTTGTTATAGCTATTATGAGCTGCGATGACTGACGGCGTTATGTCAGTGTTCCTACAAGTTTTATTTATTCCCTTGGCGCACCTTTAACAGTTTGCCTTTTACCGTCGTGTTTTTCATCATTTCAAGCACAAGAGGTCCCTTGCCATTCAGAATCTCAACATCCGTCACAAAATCGTGGATCGTAATAATCCCAATATCGTCGGCGGTTACCCCTTCAAGCTTGGCAATCGTTCCGACAAAGTCTACGGCTCTAAGCTTCTTTTTCTTGCCGCCATTGAAGTTAAGCTTCATAATTTGTTTGTTTAATTGCTCACGCTTATCCTTTTTCAGCTCGGGTTGGATTCTTAGTTTGTGCCCGAAAGCTTCTCGCCGGTGATCGACTTCTTCTTTGGAGGGAGATTTCACTACTGGTATGGGAAACCCAATATACTCTTCAATGTCGGCTAATCTTCTATCGTCCCTTGGTGTGACGAAAGTAATCGCTTTACCGGTTTTGCCTGCTCGTCCCGTACGTCCCGTGCGATGAACATAGCTTTCCTTCTCAAGCGGGATATCGTAATTAATCACATGAGTGATATTCGTGATATCGATACCTCTGGCGGCTACATCCGTCGCTATCAAGTAACGGAATTGCCCTCTTCTGAACGCATTCATGACCTCGAAACGCTCTTCCTGCTCCATTCCACCGTGAATACGATCACATGGGTAGCCAAGATCAGCCAATGATCTGAATAGATTATCCACATGCTCTTGCGTACGGCAGAACACGATACAGCTCTCCGGACTCTCAACAATGAGCAGATCCTGAAGAAGGGCGAGTTTCCTCGTCTCCATCACCTGAATAAGCTCGTGTTCTATCGTGGCAGTTGTTATACCGCTTGCTTGAATCTCAATGTGGGCAGGATGGTTCATATATTTGTGGGCCAAATTGGCCACATCCTCAGGAAACGTAGCGGAGAATAACATGGTGACCCTATCACGCGGCAGCCGTTGAATAATCGACTGAACCTGCTCAATAAAGCCCATATTCAGCATCTCATCCGCTTCGTCAATGACGAGATAAGCAATCCGCTCCAGTGAGAGCGATCCGCGTTCCATATGGTCCAGCACACGTCCCGGCGTACCCACAACCATGTGTGTTCTTTGCTTTAACTCGGCTTTTTGTATGTGAAAAGGATGTTTCCCAAAAAGAGGTGTTGCTTTGATTCGCTTAAAACGCCCAATATTCGTGATATCTCCGTTGACCTGTAACGCCAGTTCGCGGGTTGGCGTCAGGATTAATGCCTGCGGCTTATTCTCATTCCAAACCACTAGCTCGCAGAGCGGGATCCCATAAGCAGCTGTTTTGCCGCTACCTGTTTGTGATTTGACCACCAGGTCCCTTTTCTCAAGCGCAACCGGAATGACTTCCTGTTGTACCTCCGTCGGTGTCTCATAGCCCAAGCTATTCAGCGCTTTCACAATCGATTCGCTTAATTGATAATCCGTAAAGTGTTTCTTACTCATCTTCAACCTCTTCTACGCTATATTCGAATACCTATATATACCGGCTCTCACCGTACATCTACAGTATGCTCATTTATTATACTGTGAATCTGGTTTTGATATTGAAATTTATACATTCTAACCAGAAGGGATCGTAAAGCAGATCCAAATAGAGCATAATCACGTACAAGGGCATAGTATGCACCGCTAGCTTCACTATGCTGGAGAGTGACATGCCGGAATGGTATAATCTCAGAAAGGATGATTAGTGTGGGAGGCGTGAAACGATGAGTGAGGAGCTAATAGAGCAGCTGGAAGAGTGGCATGAAGAGGATGAATTTGAAGAGATCGTAGATGCGATTACGGAGATTCCTGCGGAAGATCGCGATTATGTGCTGATCAGTCACTTGGGCAGAGCGTTGAATAATCTTGAACGTTATGAAGAGGCGGTTGAGCAATTCCTGGCCATTCAAGAAGAGGGCAAGGACGATCCCTTATGGCATTACCGCATAGGCCTTGCTTATTACTATTTGGAGCGGTATGAAGATGCTCGCAAAGCATTTGAAGTGGCCGATCACCTGGATCCCGGCGATGAAGATACGTTGGAGTTTCTGGAGTGGATTCGGAACAAAACCGCTCCGCAACCTGCTAAGGAACCCAATGCGGTGTCTTATACGGACCCCGATGTGCTGAATTTCTGGGATGATGGCGCGCTTGAGGCAGACCAATACGTGTCGGCTCCGCCTACGGATGAATTGATTGAATCCGTGGAGGAAGCACTGGTCTTCAAACTTCCCGCCTCTTATATCCAAGCAATGAAATTACATAATGGCGGGATTCCCCGCAACCGGAAGTTTCCTATCGGAGATGGAGCCCAGGATTATATTGAAATTACAGGTATTTTGGGCATTGGACGAGAGAAGAAAAAATCATTGTGCGGAAGCTTGGGCAGCCGCTATATGATAGAGCATGGCGGATATCCTGAGATTGGTGTGGTCATTTGCGATTGTCCTTCCCAGTCCGAGGTCGTGATGCTTGACTACCGTTCATCCGGAAATGACGGGGAGCCTGAAGTCATCCATGTGGACAAGGCTAATGATTACAAAATAACCCGCCTTGCTGCGAATTTCGAGGCTTTCGTTGGCGGCTTGAAACAATAACATAAGCATAAAATGAATGAAGCATCTCCTACCGTGGGAGATGCTTTTTCTTTGTATATGTAAAGATGGGGGTTGATTAGTTCTCCCGATGATCCAGTGTATCCACGATGTCTTTAAGTACACGAAAGAGCAGCTTGCTTTCAGACAATGTACGAGAATAAAGCAGCGAGCTGATGGATTCTAGGACCTCTGCCTTCTCACTTGCGGTATCCAGACTATCTGTCTCGTGGAACTGGAACATAGCTGCTGACGATACTCCTAATCCCTCGATGATCTTTTCCAGTGTTTCAATGGATATATTTCGTTCCCCGCGTTCTACCGTTCCTATGTAAGAGGCGTTTATCCCAGCCTTTTCTGCTAGTTCCTCCTGTGTCATTCCCTGTTTTTTTCTGAGCTGCTTGATTCGTTCGCCTATCATTTTTAGGAGCATCTTTAACCACCTCTATTTCAGATTAAAGAAGTAGTATGGCAACAAACAGAATATAATATTCAATATTTTATTGTAAATAGTGCTTATATACACTAAGAGTATGGATGTTTGCGGGAACAAAAAGGAAGTTCGATGCGTAGCACAAAAAAGACTAATGGTGTGGATTGCAGAAGAAGATCTTCATGATTTTCAGATCTATGGATTTTATCAGCTTCATCAATAGAGTTATTGAATTGATCCCAATTCCAATTCACCCGTGATGCTATATTTTTTGTATCCTAAAATATTCCAACCTATGCTAAAATGGATACAAAAAAGAAAGTTAGGGAGGCATTTAATTGATAGGGCGCAGTGGAAATCCGACACTAAACGAAGAAACATTTGAGAAGAGTGGGTATTACAACGGTCAGGAAACGATGACGATTGGCGGAACGGTGAATAAATCGTTCATGCTGCTCGCGCTGCTGATCGGGGCAGCGGTCATTTCATGGGCTATGTATTTTAACGGGTATGATGTATTCCCGTTCATGATCGGGGGAGCGATAGGCGGCTTTGTTCTGGCGCTGATCATCAGCTTTGTGCCGAAGGTAGCCCCTTACTTGGCACCGATCTATGCGATCGTGGAGGGGTTTTTCCTCGGTGCATTATCGGCTCATTATGAATATCTGTATTATGGAATTACATTACAAGCGGCTTTACTGACAATGTGCATATTCCTCGGTATGCTGCTCGCTTATAAAACAGGTCTGATCCGGGCAACCGCAGGCTTCAAAAAGGGTATTATAGCAGCAACCATCGGCGTTGCACTTGTATACCTGTTTAGCTTCGTTCTGGGCATGTTCGGTGTGGCGGTGCCTTACCTGCATGACAGCACCCCGATCGGCATCGGAATTTCGGTTGTCATCATCATTATTGCAGCCCTGAATTTCATACTCGATTTTAACTTTATCGAAGAGGGAGCACAGCAAGGTGCACCCAAATATATGGAATGGTACGGCTCTTTCGGTTTGTTGGTTACGCTCGTGTGGTTGTATATCGAAATTATCCGGTTGCTGGCGAAGCTGGCGAATCGGGATTAATATCTGGATGGGTACGGTCAACATCGCTGTCGGGGCATTCTCGACAGCGATTTTTTTTAAGATATCAGAAAGGATATGGCCTTTGAAACAGTCGAATAATAAATTTCCTTCAGTAAACCCTACAAAGAGCGACTTGTGTTTAAATAATAAGTAGATACTGTCATCATCATACTGCTTGAAGAAGGAGATCCCATGACCAATAAGAAAGCCATGATCGATATAGGTTGGAACTTTGAGAACAGTTATGCCAAGCTGCCGGAGTCCTTTTTTACCAAACAAGATCCCACGCCTGTGCGCTCACCGGAGCTGATAATCCTTAATGAGCCGTTGGCGGCATCCCTGGGTTTAAACGCCGAGGGGCTGAAGAGCCCAGAGGGTGCAGCGATCCTCGCGGGTAACGAGATACCTAAGGGGGCATCGCCGCTCGCACAGGCTTATGCCGGGCACCAATTCGGGTATTTTACGATGCTGGGCGACGGCCGTGCGATTCTGTTGGGTGAACAAATCACGCCGCAGGATGAGCGTATGGATATTCAGCTTAAAGGCTCGGGCCGGACGCCGTACTCCCGTGGAGGAGATGGTCGGGCCGCTCTGGGTCCGATGCTGCGCGAATATATCATCAGCGAGGCCATGCATGCGCTGGGGATACCGACTACCCGCAGCCTGGCGGTGGTGTCCACCGGCCAGCCTGTCACTCGTGAGAGGGAGCTGCCAGGTGCGATTCTGACCCGCGTGGCCTCGAGTCATGTGAGAGTGGGGACTTTTCAATACGTAAGGGGAGCGGGTACAACCGAGGATCTGCGGATTCTAGCGGACTACACCCTGCAGCGGCATTACCCGAAGGCTGACGTTGGTGACGGTGCCAACCGTTATCTCGCCCTGCTTCAGGAGGTCATCAAGCGTCAGGCCGCTCTAATCGCCAAGTGGCAGCTTGTCGGATTTATCCATGGGGTGATGAACACCGATAATATGACCCTTAGCGGCGAAACGATTGATTATGGCCCTTGTGCCTTCATGGATACCTTTGACCCGAATACGGTATTCAGCAGCATCGATTCACAAGGTCGTTATGCCTATGTGAACCAGCCGTATATTGCGGCTTGGAATCTCGCAAGATTGGCCGAATCCCTGCTGCCATTGCTGCATGAAGAAGAGGAACAGGCCGTCAAGTTGGCCGAAGGTGCGATTGGGAGTTTTACCGATCTGTATCACGAGCTGTGGCTTGCAGGCATGAGAGCCAAACTGGGGATCTTCGATGAAGAGGAGGATGACGAATCCCTGATCGAAGATCTCCTCAAGATGATGAAAAACCACCAGGCGGATTATACCAATACCTTCCGTGCGTTAACGTTTGACAAGCTGGAGGATACGCCTCTAAACGGCACACCCGAATTGGCTTCCTGGTATGAGCGCTGGCAGGCGAGACTTGGCAGCCAGCAGGAATCGAAGGAACAATCCCATCAATTAATGCGCAGCAGCAATCCTGCGGTCATTCCCCGGAACCATCGGGTGGAGGAAGCGCTGGAAGCAGCGGAGCAGGAGGGGGACTACAGCGTGATGGAGCAGCTGCTTCATGCGCTGTCCGATCCATATGCGCATTCGCCGGAACAAGCGGAATATGCTATCGTGCCGGAGTTGTCGCGTCCTTACCGAACCTTCTGCGGCACGTAAGGATAGCGGAAAGTTCCAATAGCGAGCATGAATCGGATGCTATCACAAAAGCCCTTGGACTGGTGTCCAAGGGCTATTCATCGTATGGCTATTTTATTCGAGACCTTATTCAGCAGAGCCGAAAGAAACAGTCTATATTTTTGCCCGGAAATGCCATAGAGTGGGGAAGCCGGCAAAACCAAATGAAATGGAGCGTGGTCTCATGAGTTGGACTTGTCACCTCGATGAAACAGATGTACAGGAGTATGTCGGAAAGGTTTTGGGTACCGGTTATGTTGTGGCGGATGTCACGAGGATGCATGGCGGGGCGCAAAAGGTTGTCTATAAGATCCAGTGTCAAAATGGATTCTCCTGCGTGTTGTATGTGTGGGACTTGACGAAGAATTATTTTCAGGAAGAAATAGGGAACGAAAGTGTGCATGAACGATCCTTTGGCGGGCATTCGTTCGAAATCAATAACAGATGGTTAAAGGAGCATGGTATTTCGACGCCTGCTCTATATGATCTTCACACGGAACGGGAGCGATACCCTTTTGACTATGCTTTAGTCGAATATATGGAGGGACAGAAGGCGGAAGCCTACTTTCAGCATCCGGATCAACGGGTTCGGGATGAGGTCTTTGAACGGGTGGGCAACATGATCGCACGCATGCATGCAAACCACAGGCAAAACTATGGTAAGCCTGATCAAAGCTGGAATCAACGGGAGCGATGTCATCTTGTGCAGTTGGAAAATGCTAGGGAACAGCTGTCCTACATCATCCTTCATAACGAGAGTATCCTGAACAATCACGACAGGCTGCTCGCTATATTGCATGAGCTTGAATCCAGGATCGATTCCCGTCGGCGTTATGGCTTTATCCACGGCGAGTTGGGCCCTGACCATATCCTGGTTACAGACCGTTTAGAGCCCTATCTCATTGATATTGAAGGTGCGCAATACTTTGACATCGAGCATGAGCATACGTTTCTTGAGCTGCGATTCGGGAAGCATTACCCTTACTTCCACCAAACCGGGCTTGATTTGAATCGGATGTTGTTTTACCGTCTGCATCACTATATCTCATTAACCTCGGGCGGCTTGAAGCTGCTTCACCGTGGATTCCCGGATCAGGCATTTGCATCAAATTTGGCTGATTATCACGCACGCAACACGATCCGTTTCATCGAGGAATGGCAGCAAACCCGATAACAGGGCCTTCATGAGATGGGTTGAACACCATTAACTCTGCTGCATGGGTTTAAGAAAGCGCGGTAAACTCCTGCTTATAGATCCGCTCTACCATGCCAAGCACCTCCATACCCTGGCTCGAGAATTTTCAAAGGCGTTACTTTCCCCTTGTTGAGAAAGACTCCGGTCGATTGTGGGAAACTGCCTAGCGCTGCTTCATACAGACGTGAAGCTCCCTCACTGGGATGAGAGAAGAACAGGTGGCGGATCGGGATCATAAATTTTGGCATCCCGGCGTTGTTGGTGATGGTTGTTTTATTTGCTCCCGGACAGACACTCCGGATCATAATGCCATCCTTCTGTATGGAATTGGCGATCTCCTGAGTCCACAACGATAGCGCTAATTTACTCGCAGCGTAAGGTCCAACCAGCTTTTTGAACACGGTAGGGGAAGCCAACGCATTGTAATCGAACTGTTTGAGATAGAGCAGCGCATTGGAGGACGTATTGATTACCGTCTTGAAGCTGCCTCTCGCTAGGAGCACTTTCATTTCCATCAAGATGATATAAGGCACTACGGAGTTTACTTCAAAATGCATCTCGCGCCCTTGTTTGGAGTAGGATAATTCGCCAAAGGAAACACCTGCGTTATTAAACAGCACATCGATATGCTTCTCGTGTTTCTTGATCTGATTCAGCGAGGTTTGGAGATCCGTAAAATCCGACAAATCGGCCGTGTATATTCTCAGCTGCTGCGACATAATGCAGTCTTGTACAAGGGAATCACCGGATGGAAAGGCAGAACGGATCAAAGCGAGGACTTGCCAGCCTTCGGATAACAATCGCTTGGTTAGCTCCAAGCCAATGCCGGAGCTTGCGCCCGTGATCAAGGCGACTCGATTATTTCTTTTATGTGTCATGTGTCATTCTCCTATACTTAAGATTCTTCGCTGGTCGCCCTATCGGGATTTAACAGGGACTGGTTATGGATCAACTTGTCATCGATGAACCGCAGAATGCGCTGCAGGTCCGAAATTTGATCGGTAATTTTCTGACGGTAATTCTGGAGCATGGCGTTCAGCTCCGGAACGGATTGAATATTTTCCTTAAAGGGAAGATGCACATAGGCTTTCATATCCTCCAGTGACATTCCTGTCTTCTTTAGGCATGTGATGAGTTCCATAATTTCGGCATCCTCTATGTGATATACACGATGGCCATTATCTTTCCTTGCGGGAGGAGGAAGGAGACCGATCTTCTCGTAATGGCGAATGGCATCCTCAGTCAAGCCGGTTCGTTTAGATACTTGTTTGATGGAAAATATGTCTCCCATGTTTGGCACCTCTTTCTGCGGCAGCGCTTGGTTTGCCCTATTATCGTACAACTTGGTGTTAACACCAAGTCAATATCGATTTTTATTCACAGATCATGTACGCTTTCTGTGCACTTTGGTGAAATGGATCATAAGGTATTGGCAAATCAATCGTTTGGAAATACTAATATAAACACTAAAGACTAGCTGCTTCTAGAAAAGGAGAATGAAATGCAAGCCTATGTAATGCCTGTTTTCATTGCTTTATCCATATGTTTTATATTAGCGTCCTTTCTGACGCTCCCTTGGGCCGTTTATCAGTATCGTAAACATGGGTACTTTAGCTTTTGGAGAACATTACTTATCTTAAGTTTTATCTTTTATGGATTAAGTGCTTTCTTCTTAGTGATTTTTCCACTCCCCAGCGCTCGGAATAATTGTGTTTCAATGGATCCCGGCAGGATTTTCATTCAATATCGTCCTTTTCAATTTATACGGGATATTCAACGTGAAAGCGGATTTCGTTGGACGGCCCCTTCGAGTTATATTCATTTGTTAACAACGCGGGCCTTTTATCAAATGTTTTTTAATGTTTTGCTTTTGTTTCCATTAGGTGTGTTTCTGAGGTATTTTTTTAAGGGGAAAGCGAAATGGATTCATGCTGCTCTTATTGGCTTTGGGGTTTCGCTTTTCTTTGAAATAACCCAACGAACCGCTTTGTTTGGCTTTTATGAATGCCCCTACCGTATATTTGATGTAGATGATTTGTTGACGAATACGGTTGGGACTGTACTTGGCTTTATACTCGCCCCCATGTTTTTGGTGTTAATACCATCGCGGGAAACGCTTAGTGAGCAAAGCCACTTCTTTCACAACCAGAGAAAAGCAACCTTTGGTGCACAGCTCATGGAGGTTCTTCTAAATATTATTATTGCCAGAGTGATAACCGGCTTTATATTCGGGTTGCTGAAGAGTCCAGGATTACTTGTTGACGAGATCATCTTTGCCATTGTTTTCTTTGTGTTGATGGTTGTTATCCCTGTGATTTGGAAAGGAAATACGGTGGGTTCTAAGATCGTTCGCATGAGGTTACTTCCGGAAAAGGGGAATTGGATAGGAAGTTTGAGTCGACGTTACGCCATTGTCTATTTGCCTTTATTGTGTTCAGCTTTATCGGAGATATTTTCTAATCATATGGGTGAAGATCTTCTAGCCAACCTTTTTGCAATTGGAGTGGCTTTCCTTACAGGACTGTTATGGTTCTTTATCTTCTGCCATATCGTGA
Organism: Paenibacillus sp. Dod16; assembly: GCF_049893405.1. Taxonomy (NCBI): domain Bacteria; kingdom Bacillati; phylum Bacillota; class Bacilli; order Caryophanales; family Paenibacillaceae; genus Paenibacillus; species Paenibacillus sp. Dod16. Next base: position 96,742 of record NZ_JBNDYG010000025.1, on the reverse strand, counting down.
TTAGATGGATCAAAAAGGACAAAGCTCTTTACTTTAATCGATACAGTCACATAGAGGCTGTTAGAATTACGGGTGAAAAGTGATCAGGCAAGCTCTTAAAACGACCGTATTAGGCACTCGAGGGAGTCTGATAGAAAATATTAAAAAGCCGATGATCCGCATTCGACTGCGATGATCGTCGGCTTTTTGCGGTAGGGGTGTGGTGACGCCAGGCGCATACCCCAGTAAGGATGCTGTCCAGGATAGCTTAGAAAAGGTTTTGAATGTTACCGCTTGTCGTCTTGCTGTCTCTCATTCAAATGCTCCGTCAGATACTTCACGATGCCATCCTCCGCGTCCTGAGAGTACTGCCAGACCATCGCTCCTCCGAGATTCTTACTCTGGATGTAGGCCACCTTCTCCTTCAAGGCTTCTTGATCCTCGTAACTGATGAAGGTATGGCCGTCATAGAGGTAGGCGGCCTTCGCTTTGTTGTCGTAATAACGCGTGAAGCCGTTTTTGTTCAGGTAGGCTTTCTCGATTTGCTTATAATTGAGGTTCACCTTGTCGATGTCGATGGGCGTTCCGGGAGCGAAGAGTCCGTCTTTGGTGCCCTTGGCTCCGTTCACGTTTTTCCAGCCGTACGAATAAGCAGGGACGCCAAGCAGCAGCTTCTGGCTGTCGATATCATGGTCCAGGTACATCGAGATAATTCCATCAATGGAATGCTTGGATTTCCCCTGGCTGTCCACATACAGATTGGAGTTAAAGCCGGTGGTGTCGGACCACTTGCCTGTCAGGTCGTAGGTCATGACGTTGATGTAATCCACGTATTTCTCCACTTTTTTGACCTCGACGTTTTGGAAATACCAGTCCTGGGTTCCGGAGGCAAACGTCAGCAGATATTTCTTGTTCTTGTGAGGCAGCCTGTACAGCTTCTCGCGCAGCTCCTTCATCAGACTGGTGAAATTCTTCGTATCCTCCGGGCGCGCTTTCTGCGTATTCCAGGCATGAAACGCCGGATACTCCCAGTCAATATCCACGCCGTCCAGATCCAGCTCCTTGACCAGATTGATGATGCTCTCGGTGAAGAGGTACCGGTTGCCGTCCAGCGAAGCGTCGGAGAAGCCGTCTGCACCGTAACCACCTATGGCCAGAACCATTTGGGTCTTCGGATTCGCCGCTTTCAACTGTTTGATGTTTTCTTTGATCTGGTTGTTGGTTGTGCTGTCTTCATGGAAACAGAGATCCGTTCCCTTAATCTTGGCAAAAGCGATAAACGCGATGTCCACGCCTTTCTCCGATAACTTGATGTGTCGGTAATCCTGCCAGGCTTCCACGTAGACTGCCGTGATTTTCCGGTCCTCCGCGGCGGAGATCTGATAGAAATAGAGACCCATACCGACAAGCAGCACCACAATGAATATTTTCGTATATATCGTTATCCGCATCGTTCTTTAACCCCGCCCGCCGAATAGAATGTAGGTTGCCGTCTTGCTTAGGTTCAGCACCTTGACGGTGATGTAGCTGATGGCGAAGATGATGGAGATATTCACGATCAGACTGAGGGAGGCTTCCAGAAACGTGGCCTCGACCTCGGTTCGGCCGGATAACATCATCTCGACCAGCAGGTGAATCAGATAGATGCTGAAGCTCGCCCGGGAGACCGAGCTGATCAATTTCTGGATTTTATGGTTCACTTGATTGCTGATTCGGGCGTCCTTCTCCTTAAAGAAGATAAACAAACCGACAGCCATGAAGAAGGTGGTGACGGAATAGTTGCCGTAGAACATCTCATCCAGGACACCGCTGCGCAGCGAGACAAAATAGGTGGCCACCGGCGTGATAAAAAACGAGATGATGCCCAGATTGTATAGAATGCTCTTGGTTTTGAGCGGAAGCTCAAAGTGGAAGAGATAGTACCCTAGGATAAAATAGCCTAGGAAGCCCATGAAGAACGGGATGTTCATGATGGGAATGTTGATGTATTGATCCGTTGCACGAAATACGGCATCCGAGATGAAGCGATAGGCGATACTGACGATGAACCAGAGGAGCAGATAATACCGGAGATCCTTCTCGCTGCAGGATTTGATAAATTTGCTCATCAGCGGCACCGTCATGTAGATGGCAATAATGGCGTACAGGAACCACAGATGCACATAATTCCGGTCGGTCAGCAGCCGATACCCGAAGTCAACAACGAACTCATAGGCATTCAGCTTGCTTCGCATCAGATAGTATTGATTGTACAAGCCATAGATGAGCGACCAGGTCAGAAGGGGAATGAGCAGCGGTACGACGCGCTTTGCATAGAACTCCCGGTAGGATGTAATCTTCGTGCGCAGGATCATCGCCCCGCTGATCATGAAGAAGACCGGCACGGCGAAGCGGGATATGGAGTTGAACCCGTTGCTGATCCACCAGGAGGAGGAATGGAAATCATTCGTGCTGGTCAGTACCTCCGCTGTGTAGTGCAGGATGATGACGGCAACAATGGATAGGATTCTTAGGATATCGACATAGATAATTCTTTTATTGGGAACCATGCTGTTTCAGGCAGCCTCCTTCACCATAAGTTAATTCGATCCTGCGGCGATGTTCTGGCTGATGGCGGCCACGCCTTTGCGCTCCACGAAGCCCCAGCCTTCATCATTGTCAAAATATTTGAATGTCCCCGCAATGTTAATGTACAGCAGCAAATTTCGGTAGGTTAACAGCTCCGCTTGGCTGAACAAGAACATCTTCATATAATCGGAAAATGTATAGGTACTGCCATATTTACGGCATAAGTACAGGGCGATTATGATCTGTGCCGCATTCAGCAGCACGCTCATCAGCAGGAAGATGATGGCATGCAGGAGGTTTCCGCCAACGATCAGGGTCTGCCCCAGATAAAAAATCGTAGTAAACGCGGAGAGTGTCCCCAGCATAAATCCGTCAATCGCAAAGAACAGGCTCACGCTGACGCTGAATTTTCGGGACAGCCTGGACCAATAGATGAGGATGCAGTCAATAAAGGCCTTTTGCCAGCGGATGCGCTGCTTATAGAAGTTGGGTAGATTCTCCGGACATTCGGTGTAGCATACCGCTTCGGGAGCGTAGACGAGTTTTTTCTTCAACTGATTGGCTTTGATGTACTCGTGGATTTTCAGCGTAATGTCGATATCCTCCCCGACCGTGCTGCGGAAGCCCTCAACATGAACGAGAACGTCTTTATAGAAGGCGCCAAACGCGCCTGAAATCACCACGATGGAATTAAAATACGATTGCGTGAGTTTGCGGACGTAGAAGCCGTGCGTATAATTGATGATCTGGCTCTTGATGAGCCCTCTTCCGCGAAACTTCTCAACGATGGCCCCGTTCTTGTCCCGCGCGGCGCCCTGTACAATTTTGACGGTACCGCCCAGCGCAATGATGTCGTTATCGTGAAAATATTGATTCACATACTTGAGCGAGTCGGCTTCCAGCATGCTGTCCGCATCCAGGGTGATGACGATATCGGAGGCGGCATGATCGATTCCGGCATTCAGCGAATCCGCTTTTCCGCCATTCATCTTATCGATAACGTAAATATGGCGGTAGAGATTCGAGCGATAGAATCCTTTTATCGGCTTGTAGTTCAGCTTGCTGTCGGCCGATCTGGTACTCGGCTCCAAATCCAGAAGCTCGTCTAGGGCGGATAAGGTTCCGTCCTTGGAGCCGTCGTTGATGATCATGATCTCATAGTTGCTGTAGCGCAAGCCCGCCATGGCATCGATGCAATTTCGAATCGTCAGCTCCTCGTTGTAAGCGGGGACGAGCACAGAGATTGATTTTTCGGCGAGATCGGGATTTAGCTTCTTCACCTTGCTGCACAGCAGCGGGATGAAGGTATACAGGGTTTGAAACACGAGAAATACGCCGGCTAATCCATAAAAAAAGTACTGCAAACTCCTCACTCCTCTCTTCTTCGTCTCTCTTTGTGATGAAGACCAGTATGGTGCGCCTACTCTATTGGACTTTAGATTAGGTATGCGCTTTTTCTATAACAAGCAATGTCAAGGGGGAAAATCTAGGTATTAAGGGATAATATAATCCAATTAAAACCTTTCATTCCATATAAACCCATATAACACTCTATGTAATAAACTATCGTAATGGACTCCTAAATGTAAAACCGCTCTATAGAGCAAGAAAACGAATACATAGATGCTTTTCGAGAGCAGTCTCTGTTTTGGTTCCACTTTCTATATTTTAGGCGGATAAAGCGATTTGGCAGGGGGTGCCCATGGATTCTGGAACAAGGATTCAGGGGGATTCGCACTAATAGGATTTCATGCATTGTAAAAAGCCATAACCAAGTTGAGCCTAGCTCGCATGGTTATGGCTTCTAAAGGTTGTATCGCCCCGTGCTGCACCTGAGGGTTGTCTGGCACTTCTACATAAAGTCGTAAAAGTAACGGATGAAATGAAAAAAGATTGGTGAGGTATAGGTCAGGCTGTCGACCCGGCTCAGATAGCTTTTCTTCAAGGCATCGAACCGCCCGTCATCCCCGATTAACAAATCGCGCTTCAGCACCGAAACCGTCAAGCTGCCGAAGAATCCGGCGAGGCTGATCAGCATACCGGACAGAAGGCCAAACGTCGGGCTAAGCGGCGTCAGATAGGGATAGATGAGATAGGAGCTTGCGGTGGTTGCGATAAACGCGCAGGCAAAGCCTTCCCAGGTCAGATTCGGGTTCGAGGTGGGCACGATTCTCCTTCTCCCAAAATAGAGTGAAGCGATTGTGTGCACCACATCGTTTAGCTGCGTTAAGACGACGAGAAACAGCACCAGCCCTGCTCCATACTGAGGCGTGGCGAATTGGAAATAGGCCAGGTGGCTGAGACCGAACACCATGAGCATCAGACCCCATTGGGTGGAGCTGACGCTACGCATAAAGCCGACGGTGCCTTTGTTAATCAACCGCGGAAGCGGCAGCACCAGGAATACATAGATCGGAATAAACACGATAAACATCCCGTACCATTCGATGTAGATCCAATAGAATTGGACGGGTATGGTTAAATACGCCCATAGAAACAAACGACGATCGGCTTTTCGTGTTTTGATCATCGAGAAATATTCTTTGAGCGTAAAGAAGGTTAACACCATAAGGGATAGCAGGGAAACCACAGGATTCAGAAGCGTGGCCAAGCAGAAGATGACCAGCATGCCCCACCAGGTTTTGATGCGAAATCCGACTTCCGTATAGTCGATATTCGGCTGCGTCTTGCTCATCACATAATAGAGCAGCTGGATGACCGATAAGACGGAGAATATTAGAATTAAGGTTAAAAGCGAGCTGTCCATATGCCTATCATCACCAACTTATCACGGGTATCATTCTTGTTCTACTAAAGGAATCATATGTTATTATGAAGGAATAATTCAATACGGATAAGGGGAAATTTCGTAAATGGTAGAGGATCAATCGGTCTTTATATTGCTTACCAATACCGGAACGCTCTTTACGAAAGTCATTCAGGGCTACACGAGGGCGCCTTACAACCATGCTTCGATCTCCTTTAATCGGGAGCTGTCGGAGCTGTATAGCTTCGGGAGAAAGAATCCGAACAATCCTCTGAACGGCGGGTTCGTGAAGGAGGATTTGAAGACAGGAACGTTCAGTAAATATCCCAACACGACGTGTGTCATCTATGAGCTTCAGGTATCGGAACGCGACATCGCGAAGATGAAGCGGGTTCTGCAGGCTTTTATCCGAAAGGACAAAAAGTATTTTTATAATATATTGGGCGTCCTGGGCATCGCGCTAAAAGAACCGATCGAATTCAGCAACTCCTACTTCTGTTCGCAATTCGTGGCGGAGATTCTGCAGCGGTCCGGAGTCAGGCTATGGGATAAGCTGCCGGCCTTGGTGACGCCGGACGATTTTCGCCAAAGCGAGCGCCTGCAACTGGTCTATGAAGGGAAACTGAGCGAGTATGAGCCATAGATACAACTGCGCCGGCAGGTTCGGCAACGACAATTACGACTCAGCTTGACAGACGTCCGTTCCAGTCCTGCAATCCCAGAGAACCCCGGTTTGCCTGCCCAGGTGAATGTGGGGTTATCTGTATTGCAAATGCTCGCACGAGAGTTTCGCCCATCTGGTTAGGCTGTTAGACAATAAATGCTGGCTAATAAGCGAGTGTTGCTATAAAATGGAATTAAAAATGAAATAAGGTTTCATCTAGTGGAACAATAATGTCGTTGTCTGGATTTCGCTTATATCTTGGATGGGAGCGTGGTTAGGATGAACAGCAAGGAACGGTTTTCGAATCGCGTCGATTCGTATACGAAGTATCGCCCGAGTTATCCGCAAGAGGTCATGGATTATTTGTATGATACGGTAGGATTGGATGGCGAGATTGCTGATATTGGCGCCGGGACGGGGATCTTCTCGAAGCTGCTGCTGAAACGGGGAAGTCGCGTGACCGCTGTGGAGCCGAATCAGGCGATGCGGAAAGCTGCCGAGTCGGACCTTGAAGGCGAACCCGGCTTTCGAATGGTCTCGGGTTCAGCCGAAGTGACGGGACTGCCTGATCAATCAGTGGATCATATCGTGAGCGCCCAGGCCTTTCATTGGTTTGACCGTGATGCCGCCCAATCGGAGTTCCGGCGGATCCTGAGACCGGGCGGAAAGGTTGCGCTGATATGGAATTCCAGGCTCACGCAGGGAACGCCGTTCCTGGAAGCGTATGAGCAGCTGCTCCTTACCTATGGCACCGATTATCAGGAAGTGGATCAGAAGAACATTTCGCGTGAAACGCTGGCTGCTTTTTTTCGGGGAGGGGACATGAGGGAGGCGAAGTTCTTCAATCGGCAGACATTTGATTACGAGGGATTGTGCGGCCGCTTGCACTCGTCATCTTACGCTCCGCTGCCGGGACATCCGAACTACGATCCAATGATGAACGAACTGCGCACGATATTTGAACGGAATGAGCAGGCTGGCTGCGTGTTTTTTGATTATGAGACGAAGGTGTACTGGGGAGAGGTGTGAGCTGTCCTTCTTGCTCGGTTTCGCTGTTTGCAGAATAATAGAGCACCGGCTTTAATAATGGAACGGGAGGTACAGCAGCATGAACAAGACAGACCGGATGCTGGCTATCGTGCTTGAGCTGCAGCAGCGAAAGGTTGTTCGGGCTGAAGATTTGGCATCTATATTCGAGACGAGTGTCCGGACCATCTACCGGGATATTCAGGCCCTTAGCGAATCGGGCGTACCCGTGATGGGAGCTCCCGGGCAAGGATACTCATTAATGGAGGGATATTTCCTTCCGCCAGTCATGTTCACGGTGGAAGAGGCTGTGACTCTGCTCATTGGAACGGATTTCGTCGAACAACGCTTTGACCCGGAATATGGTCTGAAGGCTCGGACTTCGAGTAAGAAGATAGAGTCCATTCTGCCGGAGCCTGTCCGCGCAGATGCTTCGCGGGTTCGGAAGACCATGCGGCTGCTCTCACCGGGCAACAGGGTAAGTTTAGGAGAAGAGAAGGATTATGTTGAAATCGTTCGCCGAGCCATCCTGCAGGAGCGTAAGGTCGAATTCAATTATGTGAAAAAAATGCCCGATTCTAACGGCAACAGGAAGAGTTTTCGCTCGGCAGCTCCTTATGGTCTAGCGTTTCTCCAAGGCGCATGGACACTAATTGCATGGTGTGACCTGCGGCAGGGAATCCGCCATTTTAGGCTGTCCCGCATGAAGGAATTGAAGGTCCTTGAGGAGCGTTTTGAGATGCCGCCGAATTTTGACTTGGAAGACTATCGACCTTCGGATGACCGTAACCTGCGGGTGCAAGTTCTGGCAAATCCCGATATTGCGGATCGAGTTAAGGAATCCGACAACTATTACATGGAGACATTAGAAGAATGCGAGGACGGATTGCTTGTGAGCTTCCGCGTTCGCCAGCTGGAGGAGATCCTGCAGTGGGTGCTCGGCTGGGGATCGAATGTCGTCGTCCTTGAGCCGGAATCCTTCCGTGACCGGATCCGCGATGAAGCGGAAAAGATGTTAAAACGCTACTGACATGACGTTGTCAGTAGCGTTTTTGTATATTCGGTACAAAGACGATGTAAGGGAGTGGTTGATATGAATACAACGGAAGCATTGCAGCGGTTTGAAGAGACGGTGCAGGTGTATCTACAGGAGCTGGATGGTTTCAGCATGGAGGAATTAAAGTACAGACAAGCAGAGGACGAGTGGTCGATCGGGCAAATGTATCAGCACTTGATTCAATCCGCGTTATCCATGCATCTGCGAAATATTGAGTTATGTTTAAACCCGATTGAGGATGCAGCAGTCTCTTCAGCGGGAAAAACGGAAGTAGGTATGGCGATATTCGAACAGGGCAGTTTCCCTCCCGTCCGTATTCAGGTTCCGCCGTCTCCCCAATATACCCCGGAGCAGCCTGCAACGAAAGAGCAGTTGATTCGAGGTTTGGATACTGTCGTCCAACGAATGAGACAAACCGAGCCAATGCTTGGAGAGGCATCCCTGCAGGATACCGTTCCCCATCCGAGTTTCGGAGGATTGCATGCCCTAGAGTGGTTTTTGCTCATCGAGATGCATTATCGGCATCATGTCCGGCAGCTAGAGCGGTTGAAACAAGCCTTGGAGCAGCAGCGTGTATGATGGAACGTCAGGTCGTGGACTATCAGGATGTGTTGGAGCAATTAAAAGAGCGGACCCGTTATTAGATTGGAGTAGTATCGGAATCGCATGTGAAATTGGGGGAATGCCTTTCGTTATGGGCATTTCGAGATCAAACGAGAGGATTTTCTGATGATTGCGGAGGCAATGTTGAACAACTCGGTTTGAAAACGGCTCGCCCCGGGTACTGGTACTACGAGTGCATCAATGAGTAGAAAGGAGCGGATGACCGTGGAGGTACATGTCAGATCATTTTTCGTGAAAGACGATGGAGAGGTTCCCAATAATCCCGATCTGCCGGTCATTGTGTACAATGGAGTATTCGCGGATGACCCGAGCGGCTTGGAGGCTGCTTTCCGCCGGCATCACTGGAGCGGGAGCTGGACAGGCGGCGTATACGATTACCATCATTATCACAGCAATACGCACGAAGTCCTGGGTGTGCGGTCCGGAAGCGCGACCGTCCTGGTGGGCGGCGATGCGGGAGAACGGCTGGAGCTTGCCACAGGCGATGTGATTGTCTTGCCGGCAGGCACTGCACATATGAAACTCACCAGCACCCCTGATTTTGAAGTGATTGGTGCTTATCCCGAAGGGAATACCCCGAATATGAGGGAGCGGAACCCGACGGATCGGGCGCAGGCGATCAACGAAATCCGAAGCGTGCCTGTACCGGATATGGATCCTGTCTTTGGAGAGGAAGGGCCACTGCTGCATAAATGGGTGAAATAAAGGAATGAATCGCCATATAGGGAAAAGAGGAAGAGGCTTGCACACGTCTGTTTGGAGACAGCATGTGCAGCCTCTTTTTACGGTGCAGATTACAGAAAGTCTTATACGGCTGCTTTCTTATTCGGAGCGACTACTGAAGTAAAAGGGTAGCTGACAACATAAGCATGAGCAGAGCATTCAGAGCCATGAAGGGTTTATGCCTGGCCCGAACCAGATGGGCATGAATGGCTCCCACCATTAGAACCGTAAATAGAGAAGCAGCGTAGAGCTTGTTCTCTGGAATCCAGAATGCTGATATCATAAGGACAATCCCCGCTGCCTCCAGACCGGCAACAACGAACATCCCCCAGAGGGGGTATCGGTATTCGGTCCAGTGCTGCACCATCGAGCGGGTGCGGAGAAACTTGAACGATGTGGAAAGTGCAAATATACCGATCAATATACTTTGAAACAAAATAATCCAAAGTGGTTCCATGGTGATCCTCACTCCTTTGTTTTCTCTGGTGGCTCATCCTGTCGAGGATTAGTTTACACGCCACAAAACATTGGAGTATGTAGTCCAGAATACACAGCGAAAGGGCGAAACATGGTATGGAGATGATTAAATATCTATCACGAATGGATCTGTTTCATGGACTTAGCGAAGAAGAGCTGCTGCAATTGAACCATGTGACGCCACTTGAAATCCGTAACAAAGGAACCGTGGTAGCCTCTCCTCATATGGAGCCGAAGGTACTGTACATCGTAAAATCGGGAAAGGTGCGGCTCTATAAGCTGACGGCAGAAGGGAAGGAGCTGACGCTTGATATTTTGGGCGCTGGGCATCTGTTTGGGGAAATGACATCCTTTCATACGGGATCCGCCATGTTTGCCATCACGATGGAAGACACCGTCATTTGTGAAATCGAGAGCCGTCAATTCCGAAGGTTGATCAGCGAACAGCCGGATCTGGCATTAAAGTACATTGAACTCGTAACTGGCAGGTTAAAAGAGATGGAAGAACTGCTGGAGTATATGGCTTACGGGAGCGTGCGACAACGTCTGCTATTCTTGCTGCATAAGCTGGCCACCAAATTCTCACCAGATTCGAAGGCTGCAGGGGAATGGGCCCCGCTAGAGATCGAGCTTACCCATCAGGAGCTGGCAACCATGACAGGCAGCATACGAGAAACCGTAACGCCGATCATCAATCAACTGGTGTCTGAAGGGGTATTGCGTAAAGAGGGGGCACGTAAACCGTTCTCGATACATAGGAGCCGTTTAGAGGCTGCATTGGCGGTGTGCAAATAACCAACTTGCTGCTGGCCAACCCTTTTTGGAAATTGTAATGGCAACCGTGCCCATGCTATCGTAAAGGTTAGAAGGTCAAGTTGCAGGTCTTCTCATTATTGCTAGCGGAGGTGCAGTTTATGAAAGCGTTGTTTATTGGAGGAACCGGAACGATCAGCTCGGCGATTACGAAGCAGCTGCTGGAACAGGGATGCGAGTTATACCTGCTCAACCGAGGGAACCGAAACGACACATTGCCCGAGGGCGCACATATTTTGCAGGCCGATATTCATGACGAAGACCAAGTGGCGAAACTTATTGAGCCTCTCGATTTTGATATTGTGGCCGACTTTATAGCATTCGAACCGGCCCATCTGGAGAGAGATTATCGTCTATTCAACGGAAAAACCAAGCAGTTTATATTTATCAGCTCCGCTTCCGCCTATCAGACGCCACTATCCGATTATCGCATTACGGAAGGCACGCCTTTATCCAATCCATACTGGGCCTATTCCAGGAATAAAATCGCTTGCGAAGACTATCTGATGAAGCAGTATCGGGAACATGGCTTCCCGGTAACAATCGTAAGGCCTAGCCATACGTATGATGAGCGGTCCATTCCACTCGGCGTGCACGGCAGCCAAGGAAGCTGGCAGGTCGTGAAGCGGATGCTGGAGGATAAACCGGTCATTATTCATGGGGATGGGACGTCTCTGTGGACGTTGACGCACAACAGCGATTTTGCAAAAGGATTCATCGGTCTGATGGGCAACATTCATGCCATCGGGGAGTCGGTGCATATTACCTCCGACGAGTCGCTCACCTGGAATCAGATCTACCAAATCATTGCGGATGCCCTGGGCGTACAGCTGAATGCGGTGCACGTGTCCTCGGAATTTTTGGATGCAACCAGCACGCAGGACTTTAGAGGTTCATTGTTGGGGGACAAAGCGAATACCGTTGTGTTTGATAACGCCAAGCTCAAGCGGCTTGTCCCTGAATTCGTGGCAACCACCCGGGCGGATCAAGGAATCAGGCAAACGGTGAACTATATCTTGTCCCATCCAGAGCATCAACGGGAAGATGAAGAGTTTGATATGTGGTGTGACAAGGTTGTTTCGGCGTTGGAGAAGGCGAAGTCGATCATAACGGGGTAGGTGGGTTTTGGAAGAGGACGAATGGAATATATAAGAGAGGGCACCCGATCCGGGTGCTCTTGAATCGATTCTGGCTATGGCCCAGCAAAGTGATGATATGGAAGGCTTCCTGGAGGGAATGGTTCATATGTTCTTCTACGGTGTCCGCGGAAAGGCTTAATCCTCGGTAACCGAAGTATGGGTATTGGCCAGCATAGGTTTCTAATATAGGGTATAGTTAGTATAAAACGAATGGAGAATACGAAACGATGTCTACTTTGCCGAATTGCCCGAAATGTAATTCAGAATATACATATGAGGATGGAAACCTCCTGGTTTGCCCGGAATGCGCTCATGAATGGACCTTGGAGTCCGAAGGAGAGCATGATGCAGATACGAAGGTCATCAAAGACGCGAACGGCAATGTGCTGGCCGACGGCGATTCTGTAACGGTAATCAAAGATCTTAAAGTAAAAGGCAGCTCCTCTGTATTGAAAATCGGCACAAAGGTGAAAAATATACGTTTAGTCGATGGCGATCACGATATCGATTGCAAAATCGACGGATTCGGAGCTATGAAATTGAAATCGGAATTTGTTAAAAAGATATAATGTGCATATCGAATATCATCGTGTATATATGGTAACAACAACCCTCCAATCCTGGAGGGTTGTTCTCATCTAACCAAGGCACGCGTCTTACATTTGGTGCACAACATGCACAAATTAAGTACCCCGACTTACCCGTGCCGATGATTCCATTATGTTACAATGGTAGGATGGGGTTGCCTCAAATAGGAGTCTCCCGCAATACGTGAAGAAGGCAGGTGCAGCGTGGATATTATACTGTTTGCGGTCATTATTTTCGTGGCGTCCATTCTTCAGACCAGCACCGGATTTGGGTTCTCTATCCTGGCTACGCCGTTTCTGCTGCTCTTGTTCCAGCCTAACGAGGCTATTCAGATTAATTTAATTCTTTCTCTTGTCATCTCGGCTGCCCTAATCGCGAGGATACGCAAGGACATCGACTATGGCATCCTCAAGCGATTGGTGATCGGAAGTGCGGCAGGACTCCCGCTCGGCATCGTTATTTTTTCCTTTATCGATATTCGTTATCTGAAGTTAGGCGTTAGTCTGATCATATTGGCATTAACCGTCATGCTGATGCTAAAATTCAGAATCCGTCAGAGCCATGGCAGGGACCTGGCGGTAGGGGGGCTCTCAGGCTCTCTAACGACCAGCATTGGAATGCCGGGTCCGCCCCTGCTGTTATATTTCTCGGGCACCGACACGCAGAAGGCAAAGCTCAGAGGGACGACACTCGCCTTCTATTTGTTCATCTATTCCCTGAGTTTGATCATTCAGGTGATCGTGGCGGGAACGAGCAAGACGGTCTGGGTATCGAGTGGAATTGCGCTTCCCTTGGTGTTCGTCGGGCTGTTGATCGGACAGCGACTATTCATTGTCATTAATCAGAGAGTATTCCAGATATTCACCTATATCATTTTAATCTTTACAGGGGTGTACATGCTCATCGAGAGTCTGTAAAGAGATCAAAGATTGCAGCGACGACGGATTATTTCACGGTTGGTTCTAGCAGCGTCTCCGCGAGCAGAGGAAACAGGTTATCAAAAGCATGCGTATTCCCATCAAACACATACCCTCCCGGATAAGCGGGATCTTGGCCTCGGAATTGGATCATTCGATCATGCAGCTCCCGGGCCCAAGGGAGGTCATTCGTTTTTGACGCCAGGATAATAGCCAGTCCGTAGACGGCAGGTGACTCGTATGCCGCGTCAGGCTTTCTTGTCTTCCGGTTGTAGCGCCCTGCCAGCTTCTGATTCTTCTGGAATTCTCCCTTCAAGAATTGTATGAGCTCCTTCGGCGGATGATCCATCTCCGCCAGATGGATGCCAACGATCAGCTGGTCGATTAGATTGACCGATGCGTCATACTCATATTGACCGGAGCGAATTTGATAGGTTTTGGGATAGAAGATGCCGTCAGAAGGCATGTGGGAGAGCAGGTCCTGATACTGTTTATACTCCTGACGGGACAGGATTCCGTTATTCTGCATTTCGCGCAGTGCCGATATGTCAGCGTAGACCAGGCTTAACACGGCTGCCGATGCATTCCGTTCAAAATCATGATAGTCCACGAAGTATCCTTGGGTTTGGGCAGATGCTTGCAATGATGAGCCGATCTCCTTCGCCAATTGAAGGTATTCGTCCCGGTCCCAGAGTTTGTAAGCCTTAAGCAGGGCATCGAGGATTCGGAGATCATCGCCCAGCGCATGGGTCGTTACCTCGGATTGACCGTCTGGTCTGAGCTTCCACCGGATATAAGTTTCCTGACCCTTATGGAGGAAATAGGTTGTAAGAAGCTGGGCGCTATCATCGAACCGGGCTCGATCGCCGGATAAGACAGCATACTGCATCCAAAGTCCGAGCGACTCGGATAACGCTTCTCTCCCGGCAACGATGTCCGGGTTCTCGGAAGAAGCGGGCTTGAGATAGGTAGCAATGGTACCGTTATCGTTGGTCATATGCTCTTCAATAAACGCTGCTGTCACGTCGGGGTTCTCCTTGCTATGGATGATAGCGTAGGCGATGAAGACGACGCCGATTAGAGCAAGAATGGCGATGATCGCAAGAATGGCCTTCTTGCGGGAAATCCGGGTTGTCATAGGTTCACCTCGAACATACTATTCTACGCTTGCGTTCCTAAAGCCTTTAAGAAGACCGAACGAATAAATTTAGCTTCTGAGGCCCCATCGTTCGTTTATCCATAAAAATGCCGTACCCGATGTTTGCAGAACAACGGATACGGCATTCTCTTAAAGGATAGGTTCGCTATTGCAAACTGACGATCGTGAGTCCCTGATCCTGCAGGTGCTTAATAATCTTCGGCAAGGCGTCCACAACCGCCTGCGATTCATGCAGGAGGATGATGGAGCCGGAAGCTTCGATGTGCTGGACATACTCGAGGATTTTATCCTCGTCGCGGGTCAGCCAATCCTCGGGATCCCGGTTCCAGAGTACCATCTTACTGCCTTGCTGTTGGCTTAACGCCTCGGTCCGATCGTCAAAGGCACCGTAGGGCGGACGGAAGAGTACCAGCTTCTCGTCGGTAATATGCTCGATGAGGTCGGACACGCGGGTCACCTCTGCCTGCTGCTGTTCATAGGTAAGGCTTGTCAGCTGGCTATGAGTCATGGAATGGCTGCCGACAGAGTATCCGTTCGCATGGATGGCCCTGACATAGTCGGGATGTTTTTTTACATTGGTGCCAACAAAGAAGAACGTTCCGCCAACCTCGTGGTTTTTTAAGACATTCATAATATCGATAGAGTGCTTCGATGGCCCATCATCAAATGTAAGGGCTACATACCCTTTGGGCAGGCTAAACGAGATGAACTTCTCCAGCTCTAGCTGTGGAATGGAAGCAGAGGGTTTGTTATCCTTCGGTTTACTCTCCTTCGGTCTGCTCTCCGCTGCTTCCTCCTTTGAGGCTGCCACGGGTTTCGCGATGATGGCGCTCCGGTTCTCGGCAAGCAATTGGGTAACGGTCTCTGCTTCCGCAGTGGCCGTTACTGCAGGATAAGGCTTAATATCACCGGGATACGAGTAATTAAATGAACTTAATAACACAACAAAAACCAAGCTCATCATGATGGCGCTTACCAGCTTAAGCGGAAGATGGCGCCGTTTCCTTGCGAAACGATTGGTTTTCAGGTCCTCTTCGGCGGCTGGTATCTCTTCGGGCTGATCCGCTTCGGATCGATGCGTGGAGAGGAAAGGCAGCGTATGCAAGTCATCTGCATGCCGGATCTTCTTAATTGACTCTAATTCGTTCCTGAACGGAACGGAGCAGGCAAATGAAAACCGCTCACTATGTTCACGATATGTACGCGTAATGGAACCTATGTATTGCTGTTTGTTTGCATCCCATGCGGTATGTAAGGATATTCGGTGTTTATGAACCCCGTCGAACTCCGTCACGGCTGCTATATTCGCTATGGTCTCGTTATCGGTTAACCATAATGGCTCCGCTGATTCTATTAGGGATAGCTTGATTCGTAGACCGAATGCTTCGGTATCCCTCTCGATCGCCAGCAGCTCTATGATTCTGCCATAGGATTCTGACATGATGGCCCCCCTTTCTCTAGCTGTTCATGCGGGTAAGATTATTCCGATGGTGTATTGGAAGCCGTGGTTTTCGGTGAGAAGGAGAAGGACATCTTCTCGGTAAAATCATTGATGGTCTGCATCAGCTTGGCTTTATCATCCAGGATATTCTGGTATTGCTCCGCGTACTTCTGGTTGGCAATCTCCAGCTCCCGGACCTTCTCTTCAAGCGAGTTGATCTTGAGCATGCTCTGATATTGGGTGTTGTTAGACTCCTCATAGAGCTTGTTGTACTTGGCGGTCTCCGTTTCGAGCTGATTGGAGAGCTTCTCATACGCCAGGTTCGACGTTAACTGGTATTCCTTGTAATCCTCCAGCAGCTGATCGTAGGCCATCTGTTTGTTCGTCAGCACGTTCTCGAGTTCGCGGATTTCCTTGTTCTTCTCCTGAACCAGCTGATCTCTCTTGATCTGCTCATGCTTATACCGGTTGATCGTCTCGTTCGCGGTAAAGAGCTGATCCTCGAGGCCTCTATTCTTATAGGCCAGCAGCTGCCGTTCCTTCAGCATGTTCTCGATCGAAACAATGACATCGAGGCCGATCTTGTCCTGATTATCCTTGGAGAATAGAGGTTTGTTTCCTTCTGCAGCGGGCAGTTCTGGCTCCGCGGAATAAGCCGCCTCTTCTTCTGCCGTTACAGCAATATCCTCTTGTTCGGTACTGTTCTTCTCGGGCTGGTTCTGATTCGAGCGGGCACTCTTAAACCACGCCATTCCTTTTTTCTCTGTTTCCCTGGCCAAAATATCAACTCCTATATATTCAATGATTCTAGTATGAAATTAGGCTAAAAGACCCCTATTAATAGTAATCGGTAAAAACGTCCCAAAAACTTTGCCCTACACCCCGTGAAAATAAAAAAAGCCCCGCAGCGGGGCGGAGGGGCTTTCCCTTCGATTATTCATTCTTCTTGATGGTCAGCTCCGGGGCGATAACGTCGACCCGATTCGTCCAAATGCCGCCGCTGTAGCCTTCCGGCAGTCGCTCCAAATCCGACACGGAGTCGAACCCTTCCGACCAGCCGCCATCCCCGGCGACGAGGATGACCCGTGTATTGATGCTGTCCATCCGGTTCAGGAATTTATCCGGCCATCCCCACAAGTAACGGGCGTATTTCTCCGGGATATGCAGCTGGGTGTTGCGGCAGACCGATGGGAGGTAGCCGCTCCAGCCGGCTCCGGCGTAGGATGCGAGACAGCTCTTCAGCGTGCCCATCGACATGACGCGTAGGGAGGGGAGCTGTGATTTTAATGCTTGGATCGGTTCGTCATCCCCATATACGGTCAGCTGGCTGAGACGCTTCATCGGCAGTCCGGACAGATACTCTGCCAGGAGTTTTCCCTCTTCGGGGTCGGTGCTTTTGATATGGATCAGGAATGAACCGTCAGGAAATGCCTCCAAGACCTCGTCTAACGACGGAATCAGCCCGACTCCTTTTCCCCGAAAAGGATATGTGGCTCCCTGATCGGCGGTGTAACCATACCCGATGTCTATGTTTTTTAGCTGCTCCATGGTATAATCCTTGACCGAGCCCTCCACGTTGGTGCGGCATTCCAGGGTCCAGTCGTGGAACACGGCGAACTGTCCGTCCTTGGTTGGCTTGATATCCAGCTCGACGATATCGGCGCCTGCTTCGAATGCGGCTTTCATGGACGGGATGGTGTTCTCCAGGTAAGCATGCTCCGGCACATAGATGCGGGAGGCGGTGCAAGTGTCAGCTTGAATGCCTTCCATCGAGAAGGTTTGGCCAAGCCCCCGATGCGCCAGCAGCAGCGGCTCGGCGTCGCGGTCTTTGGTGAACAGGGATGTATTATTTACAAACAGAAATACAAACAACACGAGAAAAAACAGTATGATTTTCTTCCATCTTTTTAGTTTTCGCATGATCCAATCCCCCAAAATCGTATACAATATGCAGTAGTAGATTTATATTTATCTCTATCTAAGTTCTCTATATTAAATCCTTCTTCCATAAATCTTAGTGATTTTGGGCGCATACTCAATAGCTGGATCATAACAATTGCATAATAGCGAACTGATAAACACAATGAGCAGCATATAAGAACGGGAGGGAGCATGATGGACAAATCCTCCTTTTTGATGGTGGAGCGGGGGAATCCCTACGAGCGTGGGGACGTTATAGCTTTGACCAAACCCATAACGGTGCTTGGCCGCAAGGGCCAGCATTTTGATCCGGATATCGCGTTTGATAATATCTTTGTGTCCCGGCGGCATGCAGCGCTGCTGTATCGAAACGGGAAGTTCAGCATTAAGGATCTGAACAGCAAGCATGGTACCTTCGTCAATCAGGAACGGTTGGCTTCCCATGATGAAATTCCCCTCCAGCATGGAGATACCATTGTACTCGCTGGAGATCTGATCGTGTTATCCTTCTCCATCCTCAGCATGGATGAGACGATGGACATTACACCGCTTATCAAACAGCTGGCTGCAGTCGAGGCTTCAGGCGGGCTTAGGTTGAATCCGTTCAAGCAGGAGCTGGTATACGGCGAGGATGTGTATGCTTTTTCGGAAAAAGAGTACAAATGCATGGAGCTGCTGTTCAACCACCGAGGACAGTTTGTGTCCAAGGATCAGCTCAAGGCCTGCGTTTGGCCCGAGCGAAGCTACGGAACGGATGAAGTGCCCGATGTGAGCTCGGAGGAGCTGAATGCGCTGATTTATCGGGTCCGTAAGAAGACGAGAGACGTTCTGGACATTGAGAGCATCCGGGGAAAAGGTTATATTTTGCAGACGCAAGCCGATGGCTAAAAATACACACCAGACAAGCTCTTCCTCATGGGCAGGAAGGGCTTTCTTCATTTTGCATAGCATTTTATAGAGCGGATGAGAGGGGATTGGCAATCGTTATCGAAGTTGTAAAGCGTGGAAGTTTCGAAACGACAATCGGAAAGGGATGAACAGGGGAGCATGAACAATGAGCATGGACAGCATAACAGCATTGCGGTCAACCAGCTAGGCTATCGCAGCCAGGATGCCAAGGTTGCCGTCATTGCCGGTCAGGGTGGACGGTTTTATATCGTCCATGCGTTGAATGGCGAGGTGGTTTGGCAGGGCCATACATCACCCGCCATCGAGGATGTGGCCAGCGGGCAGACGGTAAGCCGGGGGGATTTCGCCGCATGGGCAGTGCCCGGCACGTATCGGATTGAGACGGAGCAGGGGCAAGCGTCTCTGCCTTTCGTCATAGCTGACGAGGTGTTCGAGGATGCGCACCGCGCATTGTTGAAAGCGTTTTACTATTTCCGCTGCGGGACGAAACTGGATGAGCTGCATGCCGGCCCCTGGCAACACGAAGCCTGTCATCTTACGCCCGCCATCGTCCATGGAGACGAATCGCGGCAGGTGGATGCCTGGGGAGGATGGCATGATGCCGGTGACTATGGCAAGTATGTCGTTCCCGGTGCCAAAGCGGTAGCCGACCTGCTGCTGGCTTTTGAGTTTTATCCAGAGGCGTTCGCGCAGCAGCTGCCACTGCCGGAAAGCGACGGTCGCATGCCGGATGTGCTTCATGAGTGCCGGTATGAGCTGGAATGGATGCAGCGCATGCAGGAGGAGGAATCGGGAGGTGTGTTCCATAAACTCACGACCCTGCAGTTTCCGGCGGGAGACGTTATGCCGGAGGACGATACGGCTCCGCTGTATCTGTCACCGATTTCTGCAACGGCAACCGGTTGTTTTGCCGGAGTCATGGCGATGTCATCGCGGATCTATTTCCCCTATGATGAAGCCTTCGCCGCAAGCTGTCTGCAGGCAGCAGAACGTGCTTGGGCATGGCTGGAGGCGCATCCCAACATGCCGGGATTCCGCAATCCGCCAGATATCGCTACAGGTGAGTACGGCGACGGCCAGGATGCGGATGAACGGTACTGGGCCGCGGCAGAGTTATACCGCGCAACGGGCGAGGCGCGGTACCATGATGCTTTTCAAGCATTAGCCAGGCAGGACTCATTCGGGAAATACGAATTGGGTTGGGCGGACATGGGCGGCTATGGAACCTTCGCCTATCTGATGTCGGAGCGGGAAGAGGAGCCCGCGCTGGCACGGGAATTGATGGCGGGTCTGCTTCAGCGTGCGGATGAGCTTGCCGCTGTCAGTGATCGGGACGGTTATGGGATCTCGCTGCTGCCGGATCAATATATTTGGGGCAGCAATATGGTGGTATTGAATCACGCGATGCTTCTGCTGGTGGCGGGAAGACTGTCAGGTTCCGAAGATTATGATCGGCATGTTCACGAGCATATCCACTATGTGTTCGGGGCTAACGTGACGGGGATGAGTTATGTGACCGGGTATGGGACAAAGCCCATCCTGCACCCCCATCATCGTCCTTCCGAAGGCGATGGCGTGGAGGAGCCGGTGCCGGGCCTCGTCTCCGGCGGACCGAACAAGGGGCTTCACGATGACTATGCGCGTGAGCACTTGGCAGGCAAGGCGCCCGCAGCATCTTTTGCCGATGTGATGGAGAGCTATTCTACCAACGAGGTGGCCATCTATTGGAACTCGCCGGCTGTGTTCGTGTTATCTCATTTTGTATAGAAGAATAAAGGATGCTGAAGCAAAAGAAGCGCCGAGAGATGCTCGACGTTTCTTTTTTGTATCGGCCGTTCATGGCTAGCGTCTTGATCAATGGACAGGCTTGCCCTACGAATGAAACCGCGGTGTGGCGGTATTTTCATAAAAACGACATGATCCTTTTAAAAGTTGTCAACAATATTCTTGACGAAACCCGCTTTTCCTTTCGTTGAGCCTTTTGCCGGGCTGACTTAACATAGAGATGTCAGATGAAAGCGACACACAACTACATTCCGTTTTATTTTCAAATATGACTAGGAGGTCTATACGATGTCCAACGAGACAAATACAAACGCTTCCAAAGGCATTCGCGTAAGGGTACAGCAGCTCGGCCGTCTCCTTAGCGGTATGGTGATGCCGAATATCGGTGCGTTTATTGCTTGGGGTCTGATTACGGCTCTGTTCATCCCGACCGGTTGGTTCCCGAATGAGAATCTGGGAGCGCTGGTTGACCCGATGATCAAGTACCTGCTCCCGCTCTTGATCGGTTACACGGGCGGGCAGATGATCCATGGCAAACGCGGTGCGGTGATCGGTGCGGTTACCACGGTCGGCGTTATCGTCGGGGCGGAGATACCGATGTTCCTCGGCGCGATGATCGTCGGTCCGCTGGCCGCATGGGTATTAAAGCAGTTCGACAAGCTGATTGAAGGCAAAATCAAATCCGGCTTCGAAATGCTGGTGAATAACTTCTCGCTCGGGATCATTGGCGGCGCGCTGACATTGGTCGCATACACCGGAATCGGGCCGCTTGTACAAGGGATTACCCAAGCGTTGTCAGCCGGTGTTGACGTACTGGTCAATGCGAATCTGCTGCCGCTGGTCAACATTATCGTTGAGCCTGCAAAAGTATTGTTCCTTAACAATGCGATCAACCACGGGATCTTCAGTCCGATCGCTACAGAGGAGTCGGCACGGATCGGTCAATCGGTCCTGTATATGCTGGAATCCAATCCGGGTCCGGGACTTGGCATTCTTCTCGCCTATTGGTTCTTCGGACGCGGATCTGCCAAATCTTCCGCACCGGGGGCAGTTGTCATTCACTTCCTGGGCGGTATTCATGAGATTTACTTCCCGTATATTCTGATGAAGCCGGTTCTGATCTTGGCTGCCATCGCGGGTGGCGTTGCCGGAACATTCACCTTCCAGATTCTTGGAGCCGGTTTGGTGGGCCCAGCGTCGCCGGGCAGCATCATTGCTTACTTCGCCATGGCGCCTAAAGGCGGCTTGATATCGGTCCTGGCCGGTGTTCTTGTTGCAACGATTGTCTCCTTTGCTGTAGCGGCATTACTGCTCAAAACAGGCAAAAAGACCGACGAAGAGCCGAATCTTGAAGAAGCATCCGCCAAAATGCAGGAAATGAAAGCCGGCGGTATGAACGACCAAGTCGCTCCTGCTTCGGCGGCTGTAGCTAACCTGGACAAAGAGAATGTGAACAAAATCGTGTTTGCTTGCGATGCCGGCATGGGCTCCAGTGCGATGGGCGCTTCGGTACTAAGAAAGAAATTGCAGCAGGCGGGCGTCGATATTACGGTTGTGAACTCGGCGGTAAGTGAAATACCGGATGACGCGGATATCGTCATTACCCAGAAGACACTCACCGAGCGGGCCATCGCGAAGAATCCGAATGCGGAGCATATCTCCATCGACAACTTCTTGAAAAGTCCGAGATATGATGAGCTGGTGGAACGACTCAAAGACTAACATAAGCCTAAAACCATATGACACGCTGGCGTAGCAACGCCGGCGTTGTCTTTCATTTCATGAAGAAGGGGGCCATGCGTCTGGGACACATCACTGCCCGCCAACGACAAATCCTTCTGCTCCTGATGAGCAGGAACGAGGGCATGACGGCTGCAGAAATAGCCGCTGAGGTCGGGGTCAGCGTCAGGACGGTTCACCGGGAAATGGAGGAGATTGAGAAGGAACTGCAGGGCACAGGCGTTCTGCTTCATAAAAAGTCGGGCACGGGCATCCGGCTGGAAGAGGAGACGCCTGAGGACATGGCTCAGCTGCGGAAAAGCCTGCTTACAGGGAAGCCGGCCGATTATTCCGTGGAGGAGCGCAAAATCCTCATGCTCTGCGCCCTGCTTGAGGCGAATGAGCCCGTCAAACTGTTTGCTTTGGCCCATAGTTTAAAGGTCACCGTGCCGACGATCAGTAATGACCTGGATGAACTGGAGCCATGGATGAAGCGGTTTAACCTTACCCTAATTCGCCGCAGAGGCTATGGTATCGAGATTGAAGGCTCGGAAGGCGTAAGGCGGTCGGCGATTTGTCGGCTTGTCGAGGAATATTTGGATTACTCCGATCTTGTCGGGGATGGATATCGTGATCATAACGAGCCTGTGACCGCACGTCTGCTCTCCATGATTGATAAACCGGTGCTGCTGGATGTAGAGAAATGTTTATGGGATATGAACTGGGATTGGACGGAGGGGCTTAGCGAAGGTGCATATACCGCGATGCTCATAGCATTATCGGTTTCCGTAAACAGGATCAAGCAGGGGCGGAGCATTGAGACAACGGATATTACGGCATATGGTAAATCCTCCTCGTCGGTGGAGGAGGCACAGGATTTTGCGAGTCGCCTAGGCCAAACCTTGAAGATTGATTTTAATGATCCTGAAATGAAATATATAGCTCAATTATTCGAATCAGCCAAGGACATGTCCGAGATCAGCGAACTGGCTCACACGGATGTAGAGATGGTGGAAATCGCTCAGCGTCTTATCGAACGAGTTCAGGGGCGCACCGGCATTCCGTTCCAGGAGGACCGCACGCTGCGGGCAGGTCTGGTGGAGCACATCGGGGCTGCCATGAAACGGATTCGGGAAGGGACCCGGATCCGGAATCCCTTGCTGAGCCCGATCCGGAAGGATTATGAGGAGCTGTTCGGAATCGTCCGTCGTTCAGTTGATGACATGAAGATGGACATGATTGTCCCGGATGAAGAAATCGGGTTTCTGGTTATGCATTTCGGTGCTTCCAGCGAACGGCTGAACCAGCTGGGACATCATCTGAAGGCCATCCTGGTATGTTCCAGCGGTCTTAGCTCCTCTAGGCTTCTCGGGACCCGGCTGAATAAGGAGATGCCGCAGATTGAGGTGCTCGGCAACGTCTCGTGGTATGAAGCGGCCCGGATACCGAAGGAGCAATATGACCTTATTATTTCGACTATTGATCTTCCGCTGCCGAAGGATCGGTATGTGAGATTAAGTCCGCTGCTCACGGCGGATGATAAAGAGGCGCTGCTGCAATTTATCCAGAGCACATCCCTGAAGCCGGCTGCGGGCATGGCTGCCAGTAAGCGCATCGAGGAAGAGCGTAAGGTTGCATCATTCGAGCGTCTGCGCATGCAGGCAGCCCTGATGAACGAGATTGTATCGCTACTGGATGGCTTTCATGTGTACCACCTGGATAATCGGCAGGATGATTTGCAGGGCACCTTGAGCGAAGCTTTGACTAAGGTGGTTGAGCGCGGGGCTGTTCGTGATGCGGAGAAGGTGAAGGAGCGTTTGCTTGAGCGCGAACGGATGGGCACCCAGCTCATTCCGGATACGACGCTGGCCTTGTTCCATACGCGCAGCCGCCATATTACCTGGCCGTCGCTAACCTTGTTCCGGCTAACGCATCGAGCGCCGCTGGAGGACGGGGCGGAGGCGGGTGTCATACTGCTGATGCTGGCACCGAAGCAGCTTCCGAAGGAGAGCTTAGAGGTGCTCAGTGAAATTAGCGCCATGCTGCTTCACTCCGAGCTGATTGAGCTGATGGAGCGGGGCAGCGAGGAAGAAATCCGATCCTATTTAGCGGAAGAGCTTCAGCATTTTTTCAATCACAGACCATAGAAAGAAGGAGACCAACATGAGTAACATACTGTCCAAAGATAAAGTCGTACTGAACGCAAAGGCTGATAACAAGAGCGAAGCCATCCGCATGGCGGGAAATCTGCTTGTGCAGGCAGGCCATGTATCCGAAGATTACGTAGATAAAATGCTGGAACGCGAAGAGATTGCCTCCACGTATATGGGCGGAGGACTCGCGATTCCCCACGGCACCAAAGAGGCTAAAGGCATGGTAATCTCGACGGGATTATCCATCGTCCGCTTCCCGGAAGGCGTAGATTTCGGAGGAGATGAGCCGGCGTTTATTGTCATTGGTATCGCGGCTGCCGGTGGTGACCACATGGAGATTCTGACGAATGTGGCCATGATCTTCACGGACGATGAGAGCATTGAGAAGGTGATGAACGCTTCCAGCGAAGAGGAGATTCTGGCCATCTTCGAAGGAGGAATGGGCGCATGAAAGCAGTCCATTTTGGAGCAGGGAACATCGGACGCGGTTTTATAGGGCTCTTGCTGTCACAAGCCGGTTACGAGGTTTGTTTCATCGACGTGAATGAAGAGTTGGTGTCGGAGCTGAAAGCGCGCGGGGAGTATCCCGTAACCTTGGCCAGCGAAGGACAGGAGACCACGATCGTTAAAGGCATCACGGCACTCAATAGCGCCTCGGAGCCGGAAGCTGCTGCACGTGCAGTAGCGGAAGCGGATCTCGTGACAACAGCGGTAGGCGTGAACATTCTGAAGTTCATCGCCGGTACCATTGCCGAGGGGCTGAAACTCCGGCTGCAAGCGGAGTCGGCCGCTCCCCTTCATATTATTGCATGCGAGAATGCCATCGGCGGCAGCACGCAGCTGAAAGAGCACGTCTACGGGAAGCTTGATGATGAAACGAAGCAGAAGGCTGATCAGCGGGTTGCTTTTCCGGATGCGGCCGTAGACCGGATTGTGCCGCTGCAGCAGCATGAGGACCGTCTGAAGGTCGTGGTGGAGCCGTTCTATGAGTGGGCGGTGGACCGCTCGCAGATGTTTAAGGACTATATCCCTGTGGAGGGCATTCACTATGTGGATCGCCTGGAGCCGTATATTGAACGGAAGCTGTTCACGGTAAATACCGGACACTGCTCAGCAGCGTATGTAGGCTTTCTTAAGGGCTACGAGACCATTCAGGACGCGATGAAGGACGAAGAGGTAGCGAGTCATGTCCGTGCGGTGCTGGAGGAGACGGGGGCTGCGCTCGTGCATAAACACGGCTTCAATCCTTCCGAGCATGGAGCCTATATCGATACCATCCTGGAGCGGTTCCGCAATCCGGCGCTGACCGACGAGGTGTCTCGCGTAGGCCGCTCCCCGATTCGGAAGCTGTCCCCGGGCGACCGCCTGGTGTCGCCAGCCATGCTGGCTTTCGAAAGCGGGCTTGCGTACAAGAGCTTGGCGAAATCCATGGCAGCGGCTCTGATGTTCGATGTTCCGGAAGATCCGGAGAGTGTGGAGCTGCAAGCATCCGTCCGGGATATCGGTGCAAGCGACACAGCTTCCCAATATACCGGCATTGCCGGTGAGCATCCGATCATGGGTGAGCTGATGGAGCAGTATGATGCGTTGAAGGCTGATATCGAAGCGGGTTCGTAAGGTATTGGCGGTGAATATCATAGCAGGCGGATGCATGTGCCGATAGGCCACGGCATTCCATCTACCTTGCATAGCCCCTGGTTCTCCTTGCGGAGAAATCAGGGGCTATTCTGGTTCTCTTTTGGGTATACAACGATCCTGATTTGTTTAAAATAATCCTTCATATAGCTGTCCAAGTGGTTCAATTCGGGTAGTCGCAATCCCGTAATTGGTTTTAATTACCAAATATTCCATCCATCGATTTTCAGAAAGTTTTCGCTTATTTTCGAAATAAAGAGTACACTAGAAGTAAGAAATTAAAAAGTGGATGTGATGAACATGGCAGAAGAACTGATCTTGACCCAGGAGGGCTATGATAAACTCCAGGAAGAACTTGATGACCTCAAGTATGTAAAACGCAAAGAGTTAGCGGAACGGATCAAGCTCGCGATCAGCTATGGTGACTTGAAGGAGAACAGCGAGTACCATTCGGCCAAGAACGACCAGGCGTTTATGGAAACGCGCATCATCATCCTGGAAAAAACACTCAACAACGCCCGGATTGTCGACGCCAATCAAGTGAGCTCGAAAACGGTGAATGTTGGTTCGAATGTCGTTCTGAACGACATCGAGTTTGCGGAGAAGCTTGAATATCAGGTCGTAGGACCGGCAGAAGCCGACGTATTGAACAATAAAGTCTCCTATGAAAGTCCACTTGGTAAAGCGCTAATGGGCAAAGCAGTAGGCGATCAGGTCAACGTGGATGCGCCGATGGGTATCGTTAAGTACGAGCTGCTGGAGATCAAAGCTCTGTAATCGCAGAAGAATCAACGAATATATAAATAAAAGGCGTAACCGGGGTGCAATGGCCGGTTACGCCTTTTCAACATGGTTCGTGCCTCGTGTGGTAACGAGAGTTTTTTATCTATCGGGACAGACTAAGCATTAACCGTTACGGCCTTGCGCTCATACATATAACAAGCTGCTCCCAGAATGAAGGCGAGTCCCACCAAACCAGCCCCCACCCAAGGCAGGGCCGTTAAGCTTAGATGGGTAATGACCAACCCTCCGATAAAGGCCCCTGCAGCATTTCCGAGATTGCCCGCAGAGTGGGTTGCCGTAGAGGCGAGAGCGGGAGCGGACTGGGCCAGACTCATGACACGCACCTGCATTCCCGGCATAACGGCGAAAGAGGCAGCTCCCCACAATACGATGGTCAGCACGGCGGTGACCGGGTTATGGATCGTCACGGTGAGGATGGTCAGAATGACGGCTGTCGCAAAGTAAACACCCAGAATGGAGGGCAGCAGCTTCCAGTCGGCCAGCCTGCCGCCCACGATATTACCGACGGTTACGCCGATACCGAACAGGATCAGAATCCAGGTGACGCTTGGTTCGGCAAAGCCGGTAATCTCAATCAGCAGCGGTGCGATATAAGTGAAGACAGCGAACAGGCCGGCGTTGCCAAGCGCCCCGATCAGCAGGAAGAGAAGGAGTTGCGGTCTGATAAGGGCTGTAATTTGCTGAGCGATGCTGGAAGCTTGTTCCTGCCGCAGCTTCGGAATGAAGATCAGGATGCCGATCAATGCCAATACCCCCATAACGGCAATTGCGCCGAATGAAGCGCGCCAGCCCATCGTCTGGCCGATGAAGGTGCCGATCGGAACCCCGATGATATTGGCTATCGTTAATCCAGCCATCATGATGGATACCGCCCCGGCACGCTTGTCCGGCCGCACCAGGTTCGAAGCAATGACGGCTCCCACGCCGAAGAAAGTACCGTGCGTCAGCGCGGTCAGCATTCGGGCACCCATAAGAACGGCATAGCTCGGAGCAAAGACCGAAATGCCGTTACCCAGAATAAATAGGCCCATGAGCAGCAGGAGCAGTTTTTTTTGCGGTATTTGGTGGGTTAGAACCGTTAGAATAGGGGCTCCTACGGCTACCCCAAGGGCGTACATTGTAATCAGCTGCCCGGCCGATGCAATGCTGACATTCAGGTCATCTGCGACATTAGGGAGTATTCCCATGATGACAAATTCCGTCATGCCAATGGCAAAAGCGCCAACGGTTAAAGACAGTATAGAGATGGGAAAGGGCTCTTTCGCGCCTTTTTTCCCAGTGGCGTGCTGCGATAGTTCCGTGGTGTTCAAGTCAACCTTTCTGCTGTGTTTATTAAAGTTATAATCCCAATCTCCATTATCGGTTTTAAAGAGGGACTGTTACATATTATTTAATGTTGTCGGAGGATAATCAAGAACTTTATTTTTGGGGGAAAATGGATACCCTGAAAAGGAGCCCTGCTAAGGAAAGCTTGTCCATGATGCAAAAGTTCGAGAGCGCCGCAGGGGCACTCTCTTGATGAGCGGACGGATTACTGGGGCCATGGATCGTACCTGCTGACTCCATCCCTTGATGATAAGGTTAGTAACAGGTGAACGACTCAATTCTTCTTAAGTCGAATCCTGAGTAGACCCATCTTCTTCCCGTCCATCGGAAACCGGCGACCGAGGTGCGGCCGACGAAGGTCGGAAAAAACCAGAAGCCAGGCCCAAATCTCGGCCATATATAGGTGATGCGAAACAAACATCCTGTGATCGCTCCCGGGTCAACGGCAAAGGTACTGGCCAAAGGTTGTTGGGGGATCGTGGTTGGAGGTGGGGATAAGGGCCCTTGCTGTGGTCCCTGAGGTCCTTGCGGCGGCATAAATGCCATATTGGGTTCACTCCTTAATCGGGTTATATAGGTTGGCAATTGCTCTTGAAGCTGAAACTAAGGCATGCATGGCTGCAGTCCCCAAATTCTAGGTATACAGCAGCGTAATGACAAGCAATTCGAAGAGAACTAGGGGGAGAATGACATTATTATAGTAACCGGGGCCGAAGCCGCGCTGGTTTTCGTACCCGGACAGACTCAAGTACAGAATCCCCTTCTCGCAATGCATGATCGTCCCTTCAAAAACATCACCGTCGAGCGTTTCGACGCGAACCAGCTGATTCGCATGCTGCCCGCATAGATGGTGAATATGATCGCGAACCGATTTGATGTTGTGCGTCATGTTGGGTTCAGCTTGATATAAGGTTTGTTCCTGGTGTCCGGAATGTTGAATGCTCATATTGAAAAAAACCCCCATCGTTATTAGTCATACCTAGTTTCCATCCTATGCGGATGCCTATAGAGAGGTGCTCTTGAATTTCCCGCATGGGCAAATAAGCAGATTAGTGATACGATTTAGATCAATATATGATTGAGGAAGTGAGCGTTAGTCGTGATCAATATAACCATTCCCAAGGTGGACGTTACCATTACCAAGCAGGCGGCTCCGGAGTTGAGCCACATTTACGGATTTACGGATTTCCACCTGATTCCAAGAGATCGGGGCGGGATCTTCATATTCTACAACAGCAAGGAGGAACTCCTGTTTGTTGGCAAAGCAAGAAAGCTAAGACCGCGGATCAAGAAGCATTTTGAAGATAGCGTCTCTCCGATCAAGGAGCATCGGGATGAGGTTACAAGAATCGAGGTCTGCATCATTGAAGACGCCGTTCATAGAGAGATCTATGAGACCTATATCATTAATGAATTCAAGGCCAAATATAATATAGACAAGGTGTTCTTTAAGTAAGGAATACGAAGGATAAATGACAAGAAGCAATAGACGTGGTCAAGTAAAAGACCCGCGTTTATTGCTTTTTTTGTGTTGTGAAAAAAAATCAAAAAATAACTTAAATATTCCTTTACAGGAATATTCCTATTGTGGTATATTGTTATCAGGAAATACGGCACACCATTAAATCAGCAAAAAAAAGAGGTGATGATGGTGACGTGGACAGAGAGAACTGACAATCACCGTACACGCTATAGCAGCGGGTCTGTACCCGTCATCACTACAAGATGGAACTAACAACATTTAACGCTTTGGCCGAACCAAACCGTTTTCGTATTGTGGATCTCCTGTTGAAGGGGCCTTTAACGGTAGGAGAAATTGCTGAACGTCTTGACATTCGGCAGCCGCAAGCCTCCAAGCATCTGAAGGTGCTGCTGGAAGCCGGGCTGGTGGAGGTAAGGGCGGAGGCGAATCGGCGGAACTATATGCTGCGGTCGGAGCCGTTTGTAGAACTGGACCATTGGCTGAATAACTACCGAAGCATATGGAACGAGCGCTTTGACAACTTGGATAAATACTTGGAGAAACTGCAATCGGAAGGAACAGGTAAGAAACAGGATTAACACCTAATATGAGGAGGAATTTATAATGACAAACCAAATGATTACGCGGGTTGAAGGGCAAGTACTTGTATTGGAACGTGTATTTAATGCACCAAGAGAACTGGTATACAAGGTATTTACGGATGGAGAGCATCTGAAGCAATGGTGGGGGCCTCGCGGATGGGAGGTTACCGTATCCAACATGGATTTCCGTCCAGGCGGCTCGTGGCATTACTGCATGAAGTGTTTGGATAAGAACCAGGGCGATTTCTACGGAATGGAATCCTGGGGCAAATCGGTGTACCAGGAGATCGAAGAGCCGGAGAAAATTGTCCTTATCGATTATTTCTCCGATGCGGAAGGTACCATTGCAGAGGGAATGCCTGCTCCTATTTCTACGATGACCTTTGTGGAGCAGGATGGGWAGACCAAGCTGATCAACCGGGCAGTGTACGATTCTCCGGAGGCTCTTAAAACCGTGCTGGATATGGGGATGGAAGAGGGCGTAACGCAAACCTGGGATCGTCTAGAGGAATACTTGGCATCGAAACAATAAACCAATTTTAAATCTATCGTTAAAAGGTAGAATGAATGGCCGGAATCCGCGTGGATTCCGGCCATTTTTGTATTATTTATGAATGGAATCGGTTGAATTCGAGTTATCAGTTAACTTGTAACTTGAAAAACCCAAGCTAAAAGTTCAATATAAAGATAATTGAATGATAGATAACGATGTTGACTGCCCGATGGCATGAAACAACGATAACCTTTTTTGCCACGGTTCTGCCTCGCGGCAAAGCATAATAGGAGGAAATTATGATGGAGATTGGGGTTAGCTCGTTCGTAGAGACTTGGCCGGATGTGAAGACAGGCGAAGTGATAAGCCACGCGCAGCGGCTGCGTGAGGTTGTTGAGGAAATCGTCCTGGCTGATCAGGTGGGATTGGATGTATATGGGGTAGGTGAGCATCATCGTAAGGATTATGCGGCATCATCGCCTGCGGTTGTGGGCGGGCAGAGGTTCATTCATCGAATCATTCCCGTTATTCGGCTACGATCTGAGCCATTATGATGAGCTGTTCGAGGAGAAGCTGGAGCTGCTGCTCAAAATCCGCGAGTCGGAAAAAGTAACCTGGCAGGGCGGGCATCGCCCTGCGATTCATAACTTAGGCGTCTATCCGCGCCCGGTTCAGAATCCGCTGCCGGTATGGATTGGCAGCGGAGGCAATTCGGAATCGGTTGTGCGCGCTGGCCTGCTCGGTCTGCCGCTGGTACTGGCGATTATCGGCGGCAGTCCCCTGCAGTTTGCGCCGCTGGTTAAGCTGTATAAAGAAGCGGCCGCGCATGCGGGACATGATGTATCAAAGCTGCCGATCGGCTCGCATTCCCATGGATTTATTGCGGAAGATACGGAGATGGCAGCGGTCAAGTTCTTCCCATCCACCCAAGCCAGCATGAATGTGTTGGGACGGGAGCGGGGCTGGGGATTCTATGACCGCGCAAGATTCGATGCGGCTCGAAGCTTCGAAGGTGCGCTCTATGTCGGGGACCCGGAGACGGTCGCCCAAAAAATCATTCATCTGCGCAAGCATGTGGGCATTACCCGCTTCATGCTTCACGTGCCCGTGGGAACGATGCCTCACGACGAAGTCATGAGAGCCATTGAACTGCTGGGAACCGAAGTCGCCCCTCGGGTTCGCAAGGAAATCGACCGCTGGGAAGCCGCTGGTGAACCTGCGGAGTAAGCTAGCAGCACTTTTATTCATATGGAATGGAATTACACGGAACTTTTTTCGGCCCGCATCGTTTATGACATAAACGGACAAGGCGGTGTACACCTTGCGGGTTGCCAGATATTTTGTGCTGTGGTTTGTATTTATATTTCTATTTACCGGTGCGATCGTAGGCTTGGAGTATATCGAAGGATATAAGATTGCAACGACGGAATATTACGGCCTTCGTAATTTGGGTTTCGTGTTGGTGATCATCCCGATCTTACTGTCATCGCTCGTATATCCGGTGATCGTGCTTCCGTTATCGTGGCTAATCGGCAGCATGCGATGGGTTAGAGCTTCACTTCTCCTGTATGCTCTGCTGTATGCCGTGATGTGGGCCGGGGTGGGGGGGTTCCTGTTCTACGAATGCTATGATGCTCGATTCATACAGGAATATGAACTCCATGTCAGTACCGCCGTTATTCTGTTCGGTACAGTCGGCTTGGTCTACGCATGGATCGAGTGGAGATTATTGCGTAGATCCGTTACGACGGTTTAAAGGTCAAGAGACCACTTCAGGGCCCAGATGGCTGCCCTGGCGGTCTCTTGTTTTCATTCTCATCACTTTTAAACTGCAACTCGACGGACTCGCTTGCCGGAGGCAGCTCCATGCCTTGTTCCCAGATCAGAATTCGGTCATCGGGCGTTCCCAGGTAGAGGGCCTTGATTTGAACACCATCGCCAAAGCTCTTCTCATAGGCATTCCGCTCTTTAATATCGTTGAAATAGTACATGTTAGAAAGTCCCAGATCCGCGAACTTTTTGGACTTGATAATGGGGCGCTTGGGTGTGATGTACAAATTTCCGTTAGCATCGGAGTGACCGCTAGCCTGATTGACGTTGAAACCGTCGGTCATCTTCACATGATAGACAATGCGTCCATCCTTCAGCTGGCTAATATCGGATACTTGCATAACGCGGGTAGGTACGTTGGTAATGTTCCATTTGAACAGGCCTACATATACCAGGAACAGGAGTCCAACGGCTAGACAAGTGAGCAACAAACCTTTGGTAAACGCGATCCACTTGGTGCGCGACCATTGGGCGGCAACTTGCCGCAATCCGGCTCCCTCATCATGGTTTTGATCAATCGTTTGGGCTGGCAGCGGCATAGGGGAGCTTATTTGGCTTAGCACTTCCCGGCAATCCGGGCAATCGGCCAAATGTTCTTCTACCAGGGCCTTGGTGTCTGCGCTGCACACATGATCATAGTACAAGGGCAGCAAATCCTGAATAATATCACATGAAACTCGGCTCACGGTCGATTCTCCTCCTTGTACAGGCTTTGAATTTTTTGCTTGGCTCGAAAGAAGGTGACTCTTGCCCAGCTTTCGTTTTTTTCGAACAGCTGGCTGATTTCGCCAAAAGACAACTCTCCGAACACCCGCAGCGTGAACACCTCTTTATACGGCTCGTCCATCAAGTGCAGAATCTGGTGGATTCGGAAAGCCTCTGCTTTATCGACGGTTTGCCATTCGATATCCAGACCGCTGCTGTGCTCGACCTGCGAGGCCGGCTCATACCGCTTTTGTTTTTCAAGATAGGAGAAGTATGTATGTTTAGCGATTTGGCAGAGCCAAACGCTTAGTTTGCACGTACCTTGAAACGAATCGATATGCTTCAGCGCTTTGAAAAACGTCTCCTGTGTGAGTTCTTCCGCAACATGCTCATCTCTGCTAAGCGACAGCAGGAACCGATACACGTCTTGAAAGTGCTGATGATAGACCTGGCGCAAATCCGTCACATATTCACCTCCTTGCCTATATGACCGGGTCAGGGCCGATTCGTTACAAGAACTTGAGGAAAAAGTTCCGGCCGGGCGATCTACTCATAGCGGATCCCATTCGATGCCGTCTCCATCGCGTTCCAGTCCAGAATGCGGATGGTCTGTCCGTTTCGCTCCAGGATCCCTTTTTGTACAAAAGCATGCATGACCCTGTTCAAATGCCGGTGTGTGGTACCAAGCAAGCTGGCGATCTCCCCGATATGGTCGGTCTTCAGCTCCATTCCGAAGGAAGGGCTGGATCCCGGCGACATGGTGGACATAAGATAGCTGGCAAACCGGTTCTCGACCGATGCCAACAAATTGACGCGGGAAGCGGTCGTGCACGTCTGGAGTTTGTAGCTCAGGTGATCCAGCAAGGTGGATGTAAAGCGGGCGTTTGTCATTTCATGTTGCTTAATATAGTCAAAGGACAGCCCGATAAAGAGGCATTCGTTAACGGCTTCAATCTGCGATTGGACCGGAACGCTTCGAATCAATTCAATATCCCCGATGATGGAAAAAGGATGGCCAAAGCGCAGAAGAAGCGATTTGCCGGTTTCGATGCTGGAGGTCACTTTAATCTTCCCTTGCACAAGGAACAGAAGGGAATTCATGGCGAAGCCTTCATGCAGGATGATCTCGCCGGGCTCGTATTGCTGCAATGTAAAAGGCACAGGCCTGCTCAGGTCCAGCATGTTCTCGAATTGAAATTGTTCCAGCTTGGCTTTCATCAATGGTGCGTCATGAAGTAGTTTCATGGGTCTTGGGGTTGCTCCTTTCTCTCCTGGACAAATGTCCTTCTCATTATACGATCAACTGCTATGATAAGAGCAATGAGAAGATACAGGAGGGCATGGGCATGAAATTTGTATTCGATCTGGACGGAACGATCTGTTTTAAAGGGCAGCCGGTTTCGGACGAGTTGTTGAAGGCATTGGAGGAGCTAGTGGCCCAAGGGCATGAGGTTATTTTTGCTTCCGCCCGGCCGATTCGCGACTTACTTCCCGTCCTTCATGAGCGAGTTCATCACTACCCGATGATCGGAGGCAACGGTTCGATGGTGGCGGCTGGGGGAAAGCGGGTCTCCACGGCGGGCTTTGACAGCGAGGTGCTTCCGAGCCTTCTTCAACTGTTAACAACGTATAACGTGAGCTATTTGATCGATGGAGAATGGGACTATGCCTATACGGGTCCTGCAGATCATCCGATTCTGCTGAATTTAGACCCGCATAAGCTGGCCAAGAACGTGGCGCTCCAGGAGCTGAATTCGGTTGTGAAAATATTGATGCTGACCTCGGACCATATGGCGGAAGTCGAGGAGAGGCTGAGACAACTGGATGTCGTTGTTCATGTGCATGGAGGGGAAAATGTGCTGGATATCAGCCCTAAGGGGATACATAAATGGAGCGGGCTTCAGCAGCTGGGTGTGAAGGAGGGCGAGTATGTTGCCTTCGGCAACGATGCCAACGATATTACGATGTTCCAGCATGCGCTGCACGCGGTAATGATCGGTGATCATCCGCTGCTGGCACCGTATTCCTCGGAACATCTTCCGCTGGATCGCGATATCGAGCATGCGATTGCGGAACGGCTGCAGGCGCTCGGGCGTCAATATGCTGCGACAAGTGTGTAAAGTCCAGTAAGATCCTTCTGGAAATAGGATGAGCCTATTTTTTGTTAAATGCTTGACAGAGCATATCCGAGTGGAATATGATGGGTTCAATAAATGACAGTAAGTACTGACACACCTACAGAAAGAGGGAGAGTCCTCATGGAGCATAGTGACAACCTGAGCACGGATGATAAGCTGCTGCTGGCCGCGATCGACCTCATCTCTCGGAAGGGCTACAACGGAGTAACCACGCTGGAAATCGCTACCGCTGCCGGCTTAAGCGAGAAAACCTTGTTTCGTAAATTCGGGAGCAAGCAGAACCTCTTGGAAACAGCCTTTGCACGCTATCATTATGGTCAAGAAATGACAAAGCTGTTTGAAGAGAAGCTGGTAGGAGACTTAAGCGAAGACCTGCTTCTTATCAGCCGGACGTACCATGAGCTGATGATTCGGAATCGGAAGCTGATCACGATCAGCGTGAAGGAGAACGATAACTTACCGGGCTTGCGGGTGATTACCAGCAAGCATCCCAAGCAATACATGGATGTATTGACGAAGTATTTTACCGTGATGACCGAGAAGGGCAAAGTGATCGCAGGCGATCCGGAACTGCGGGCCATTTCGTTCATGATGATGAACTTCGGCGCGTTTATGAATGAGCTCGACTCGGAGGAACTTTTCTCTTCCGTGACGCTGGATGCCTTTATCGAGGAAGGCGTGCGGATTTTTGCTAGGGCTTTAACCCCCTAGTATTTTTTTCAAGTAAATTGTCAGTAAGTACTGACAGTCACAACGGTGGTATACCAATTCATAAAGAAGCCAATGAGAGGTGGTTCAGGAGATGGAAACACAGAGATTAATGCGCGTTGTGATGTTCACATTATGTCTGTCCGCGATGAGCGGCTTGATGTTTAACTTCGTGCTGCCGGATATGCGGGAGGAATTCGGCCTGACGACGGCTCAAGTCAGCTGGGTCAGTTCTTCATATTCCTTGATCTATGGCGTCGGAACGGTCCTATATGGGAAGCTCACGGAACGGATTCAACTTCGAAATCTGATTACGATCGGACTGCTCCTGTTCGCGGTCGGATCGCTGGTCGGCCTGTTCTCGCAAGTGTTCTGGATGGTGCTGGTCAGCAGATGTCTGCAGGCCGTCGGAGCCGCGGCGATTCCGGCAACGGCGATGTTAATTCCGATACGCTACATTGCGCCCGAGCGAAGGGGATCGGCTATGGCCACGGCATTCGTGGGATTGTCCATCGGCAGTGCGCTGGGTCCCATCGTGTCTTCACTTGTAGCCAGTATTGCGGATTGGCGCTGGTTATTCTGTATTCCGCTGCTGATCTTAATCACGATTCCTTTATATCGAAAATACTTGAAGGAAGAAGAACTTCAGTCCTCCGGCCAATTCGATTGGCTGGGAGGCGGACTGTTAGCGGCTGCGGTCACCTTTCTCCTGCTCGGCGTCACGAACGGATCCTGGTGGCAGCCTCTTCTTGGGCTGCTGGTAATGGGGCTGCTTATCATACGTATTCGCACGGCTGCCGTACCGTTCGTAGATCCGGGATTATTCCGGAACAAAAACTATACCCTCCGATTAATGGTGATGTTCATCGTAAGCGGCATCGGGTTCTCCCTGCATTTTCTAAGTCCGTTGTTGTTGTCGGAGGTACAGGGGCTCTCGCCGGGGTGGGTTGGTTTTGTCATGGTACCGGCCGCAATCGCGTCGGCCTTGCTGGGTAAAGCAGGCGGAAGGCTTGCGGATGGGAGGGGGAATACGTATCTCTTCCTCGTGGCCGTCGGATTATTGCTGGCATGCTTTGCGCTGCTGTCTACTTTCATTGGCATATCGCCTGTTCTGATCGCGATCTTCTTGATTCTCGGACATGTGGGACAGACGTTTGTCATGATTGCGTTGTCCAATTCCGTTTCCCTCAGCCTGAACAAGGAACAAGCGGGAGTCGGGATGGGACTGATGCAGATGCTGAATTTTATATCGGCAGGCATGGCCTCGGGCGTGTACGGCAAGATGCTGGATATCCAGTCCGGCATCCACTGGAATCCGGTCCACTTCTACACGGAGGGGAACCTCTATAGCAATATCTACCTAGTTTTGGCTGTGCTGCTGATAGCCGTCATGCTGTTCTATTATGTTCAGTTCGGTCAAAGAGAGTCCAAGGGGATTGTGTTGGAAAGCCCAAATTAAGCATTTCATGCAACATCATCATACATTATGGAGGAGATTTATATGACAACAACCTTATTTATCAAAGCCAATAATCGCCAAGGGTCTGTAACGGGAAGACTATATGACGCGTTTCTGGAGAGCTATCGGGTGGCCCATCCGAAGGATACCGTAATTGAAGTGGATCTGTATAAGGAGCAGATTCCTTATCTGGATGAAGTGATGATTAACGGGAATTTTAAGTCTGCTATGGGCATGGAACTCACACCGGAAGAAAAGGCTATGAGTGATATAGTCACCAAACATCTGGAGCAGTTCATAGCCGCAGACAAGGTGGTGTTTGCGTTCCCGCTATGGAACCTGACCGTCCCGGCTGTTTTGCATTCGTACCTGGACTACATGCACCATCCGCGCAAAACCTTCCAGTACACGGAGCGAGGATTGGTCGGGCTCTTATCCGATAAAAAGGCGGCCTTATTGAATGCCAGAGGCGGCGTATATGCGGAAGGAGACACGTCGGAGATGGCGGTAAGCTTTGTTAAGAATCACCTGAACGTATTCGGCATTACGAATGTGACAACCCTTGTGATTGAAGGGCATAATCAATTCCGAGACCGGAGTGAGGAGATCATTGAGCAGGGATTGCGGCAAGCTGCAGAGGCGGCTCAAGGGTTTTGAGATAGGGTGCAGCAGATTAGAAGAAGGGTCCAGCGAACCAATGGCTGGGCTCTTTTTATTTGAATGGATGGTGGTGTGTGGAAGGATAATCCGTCACCTCCGAGAAAATCATGTGGCATAGCCGAATTTCAGCTAACCGATTATTCCCCAATCAAATCTATGTACCTCGACCTGAACATCTCTTTCTATAAGCTCTTTGACAGAATCATCAAATTCCTCAACTTCAATTCTAATAACAGTAGGATTCTGACTTCTATTCTTCTCTGTCATACTTGATACCCCATTATTTTCGACCATTAAATAACTACTAGGGGAAACGGGAAGGTGTTGATAGAGGGATGTCGACATACGAGTACTATAAAGGGATATTCGCGGAGATTCCGAGGCCGTTCGGAGGAAAGACTGCCTTTGGGGCAGTCTTTTTTGGTATAGTGATGAACCCATATGCATGGCGGACTAAATAAGATGAGAAAGGAAATCCTAAGTAGAAAACGAAAAAGGTGAACTCGCATGAAGTCACGATTCTTCTTCTGCCTGCTGCTCACAGGCGGGCTCCTTCTATCAGCCCTTGGAAGCTCAGCGTATGCAGGACCGGAAGGAAAGCCTAGAGAGCAGCAGCTCGAAAAGGCCATGCTGCAGCAGTTATACCCGGTTATCCGATCGTCCCTTCAGGACATATATAGGGAGACGTATCCTGCTTTTGGCTGCGAACGAATTGTATCGATCAATGAGCGGACGACGATGGCGGAGGATAACCAACAGGCCAGTCCGGTTGATGCGATGCATGGGGCAAGTTATTTTGAGATTACGGTGGGCCTGTGCAAGGAAAGCGGAGAGAAGATCGAGCTGCGTTTCAAGAATGATACGCCAACAGCGCAGTATTATTTGGACTTGTTCCATGTGAGGTAGACGCCTCTGCGGGCAGGCTAGTCGAGAAAGAATGATTTTAATCATTTTCTGCGAATCACAGGACTTCATCCTATAGTAAAATTAGTCATGATTTGTGATGCTGCTTATTACAACTCATGAAGGAGTGAATGACCCATGGCGCATGCAAATGATGTTCTAATGAATCAGCTGTTAGCGAACGCAAATGATCCCAGCTGGCATATCCCGTTCCAGCAATCCGTGGAACATTTGACCGAGGATGAAGCGTTCTGGACACCTGCCAACGATAGTCACAGCATTGTCGAGATCATACAGCATCTGCTGTATTGGAATGAAACGTGGCAGACGCGGTACCGCGAATCGCGGGTCGATGCCGTTCCTTCTATTGGAGACAACCATAAAAGCTTTATCATTCCGGATAACGCAACCTTCGCCGAGCTAAGAGACCGATTGCTGAAGGTCCTATTGCGTTGGCAGGACCTGCTGTCAGCGGCCAAGCTGGAGCAGGAAGTGAATGGATTCCCGGAACCGGCCAAGTGGTGGGAGATTGTGAGCAATGCTGCTACGCACAATGCCTATCATATCGGTCAGATTGCGTATATTCGCAAGCTGCAGAAGAGCTGTACCCCCTTAGAATGGTAATCCGCGGTTTTTATCACCCCTGAAGGTGTTCCACGGTTGAAATCTCGTACAGCTTCGTTGTTCCCAGGTTGCTAATAACATCTCCCTGCACACGAAAAATGCATGGATGGTACCCGAATCTTCCCTGGGCCCACCCATGCACCTCGTTTATAACGCTTCTTTAATTACCCGTTTATAGAACATGACCGATAACAACCCGAATATGGAATACAGTGCCGTATACAACAGCATAACCATAACCATGGGCAGCCAGAGCTCGGTTCCGAAGAAGAACCAGCCGGACTTAACGGCGAAGTAACTATGGGACAACCCGACAACCAGCGGAATGCCGAAGTTGAACAGCTGCTTGATCTGAATCCCCTTCAGCAGGTTTCCTTGCGTGAAGCCCAGCTTCCGGAGAATGGTATAATTCGGCTTCTCCTCTTCACCTTCATCCATCTGCTTAAAGTACAGGATACATCCTGAAGTAATCAGGAAGGTAAGTCCCAGGAATCCTACGATGAACATCATCAAGCCCATATTGCTCTTCTGGTTGAAGACCATTTCCGTCTGAGATAGGTTCCCTGTTCCCTCGCTAATGTCGAGGTTCTTAAAGATTTGATTGGCCTGATCCATAGCGTTTGGATCCACAATATCAATGCCGTGATAGACATTGGACTTCTTCTGGATCTTCGGATCAAGGTCTTGAACCAGCTTATCAAATACGGTCTGGTCCACAATCGCCGTCGGCAGTCCGCCGCTTGCATAATAATAGGATACGTAGGCTTCTTTGTCCAAGCCGATCAGCTTCTGCTTAAGGCTGTGTTTAGGGCTTATGAGCTCAATTTCCCCTGTGGTCTGAATCGCCATAAATTGCTGGATTGCGTCACTGTATCCCGTGAACAGCGTCTCCCCGGGGGAAACATCCTTGCCTTCGACGCTGGCATCACTGATTACCGGGATGATCATGGAACTGGAATCGACTTGCCCAGAGACTTCCAGGCTGGCCCCAATAATGTCGGATAGGTCCGCATTCACCTGAATCACGTCCCGTACGGTCTTCGTAAATTCGATATCCTCATCCGTAAGTGCCTGGATGAAGGCGGCATAATCCTTTTGATCCGCTACCGCAAAATGATTGGGTACACTCTGCTCGGCCGATTTCTCCGCAGAATAATATGAGATATAGCTGAGTGACAATAGTCCGATTGCAAGCGCGGATACGGTCGTAATGATGGTCAGCAGCAGCGCATTCGATTTCATGCGGAACATGATGGAGGAGAGGGATAGCACATCGTTGAGGGACAAGTAACCGCCCTTGCTCTTCCGGATTGCGTTGAATAGAAAGCTAACCGACCCTTTATAGAACAGATAAGTCCCGATGATTACCGATCCCAAGATTAGGATCATGGCCATGAACAGCTCGTTCATGGTGGTGAAATCTCCGCTGAACAGCTTGGTCGATACATAATAACCGAGAAGGATGAGTCCGATGCCGAGCAGTCCGAATAACATTTCGGCGAAGGACATTTTCTTAATTTGGTTCTCGGTTGTGGATACGGCGCGGAAGAGGGACAGAATGCTCTGTCTTTTGATGAATGTATAATTCATGATCATAATCAGAACGTAGATGACGGCAAACACAATCACGGTCTGGATCATCGCCTCGGTGGAGAAGGATAAAGCCGCTTCGGTATCTACGCCGGTCACCTTGAACAGAATCATCAGGATTAAGCGCGAAGCCGCGAAGCCGGCAAAAATACCGATGACCATGGAGCCAAAATACAGGATCAGGTTCTCTGCGCTTAGGATCCGGAATATCTTGCCTTTGGTCAATCCGATGAGCTGAAACAGCCCGATCTCTTTGCTGCGCCGTTTAATGAAAATCGTGTTGGCATACAGCAGGAATATCGCTACGATTGCCACGAGCAGCACGGAGGCAGCGCCAAGCGCTGCCGCTCCCTTCACAGAGCCTTTCGCTTCATCCATCGCCGGATCATATTGCAGCGTGACAAACGCGAAGTACAGACCCACGCTGAAGATGAGCGCGAATACGTACAGATAATAATTCTTGATATTCTTCTTCAAATTCCGGTAGATCAGATAATTAATGTTCATTCTGAACACCGCCTAGCACGCCCTGAGTTTTGATGATGTCATTGAAGAAGGCCTGCCGGGACTGCTCACCCTTGTTCAGCTGGGTATAGATCTGTCCATCCTTAATGAAGACGACCCGGGTGCAATAGCTGGCGGCCACAGGATCATGGGTAACCATGATGATCGTGGAATCGATCTTCTGATTTAATTCGCTTAGCTTGTTCAACAGATCGGAAGCGGACTTCGAGTCCAGCGCGCCTGTCGGCTCATCGGCAAAAATAATGCTGGGATCATGGATAAATGCGCGAGCCGCGGAGGTTCGCTGCTTCTGTCCCCCGGAGATTTGGTTTGGATATTTATCCTTGAGTTCGTAGATGCCAAGCTCGGTCGCGATGCGTTGGAATTTCTGATCGGCTTCTTTTTTCGAGACTTTCTTAATGGAGAGCGGCAGCAGCACGTTTTCCTTGACGGTTAATGTATCCAGCAGGTTGTACTCCTGAAAAATAAAACCCAGATGGTGCTTCCGGAACTCCGCCAGCTCCTTCTCCTTCAGGCCCGTAAACTCTTTACCCTCGATCTTGATGCTGCCGAGGCTCACTTTATCGATCGAGGAGAGCACGTTCAGCAGCGTGGTTTTACCTGAACCCGATGCGCCCATGATGCTGACGAACTCGCCCTTATCCACGCGGATATCGATACCCTTCAGCACTTCCTGTTTATTGAATTTGTTGCCGTAGCTTTTATGAATTTGGTTTGCTTCAAGAATTGCCAATTTCACTCACTCCTTCGTTATCTGTCCTTATCATAAAGGAGTTGCAGCGTCTTTTCCTTCGATTCGCCGAACAAAGTGCAAAAGCATGTGACATTGTTGTCACATGCCGGTAACGCTCACGAAATCATTCCGTTTCGGAAAGATCAAGGTGAAGGTGGTGCCGATGCCGAGCCTTGATTCCACCTGAATGCGAATCAGCAGAGCATCGGCTACTTTTTGCGTCAAATAGAGCCCCATGCCGGTTGCGGCACTGTCCTGATGTGAGGTGGTCGAGGTGAAGCCTTTGTCGAAAATACGGGGCATGTCCTTCGGATCAATGCCGCGTCCGGCATCCTGGATGGTAAGTCTGACATGGTCATCCGTGAGATCGCTCTCGATGACGATGTCCGAAGCGTTGCTGTATTTGACCGCGTTGGTCAGCAACTGGCGGATGATAAAGCCCAGCCACTTGGCATCGCTGAGCACTTCCGTTACCTCAAGGGAAACGTCAAATCCGATGCCTTTCTGCATGCACCAGGACTTGAGTGCTCGTATTTCCTGGAAGATGATCGGCTCAAGCGCGAATTCCTCGATCAGCAGATCATTCCGGATAAAGGGGATGCGCTTCTGGTGCAGCTGCTGGTCAAGCAGCAGGTGGATGCGAAGCCACTCATACT
This sequence comes from Paenibacillus sp. Dod16, assembly GCF_049893405.1. Taxonomy (NCBI): domain Bacteria; kingdom Bacillati; phylum Bacillota; class Bacilli; order Caryophanales; family Paenibacillaceae; genus Paenibacillus; species Paenibacillus sp. Dod16. Next base: position 53,461 of record NZ_JBNDYG010000025.1, on the reverse strand, counting down.
GGAGCTGAGCCTTTAACGTCTCATCTTCCATGCGCTCGATCATCAATTGCATCGTGGTGAGCGGCGTTTTCACTTCGTGAATCCAGGATAACAGATCGTCCTTCTCCCCTTGTATCTCCATTAAACGCATGGAGGATTCCTTCTTGAAGCGCTCCGTTTGAAGGGAGAGGATGTCCATGGCAATCGCCTCAAAGGGGTGCTCCGGCTCGCTGATGGCGGCTAAATCGTAGGTGTCATCCCACGTCTGGAGGCTTTTGTAGAACCTGGTTTCCCGGTTGTACCTCACGAACAGAAACACCAGGAAGAACAGCATCGACAGAAACACGATATAAAGGATGGGCAAGAACGGGATCTGGGAGTCCACGGCCGCTATGAACAGAAACATCAGCTGCAGAAACACGAAGAACAGAATCCAGCTTAGTCGTTCCCGGATGTAGGCGATCATCATGCATGGGCCTCTTCCGTGGCGATATAACCTTGTCCCACCTTGGTTTCGATGTAGGGATCAAGCCCGAGGGGCTCCAGCTTCTTGCGCAGCCGGTTGACGTTGACCGTTAACGTATTATCGCTGACAAAATGCTCGTTGTCCCATAAACTCTTGATCAGATCCTCACGGCTGACGATTTGATTCTTTCGCTCCATGAGGATTTTTAGAATGAACATCTCATTCTTTGTCAGTTCAGCGGTGCCCTGAGGGCTGCTAATGGTATTCTTACCGAATTCGACGGTGGCTCCGCGCCAAGTTCTCAGCTCGGTCCGTTCGGTATTGTAATTGTATACCCGGCGTAGAGTGGCCTGGATTTTGGCAATCAGGACATCAAAGTGGAACGGCTTCTGAATGAAATCGTCGGCTCCAAGCTGCATGGACATCACCATGTCGGTCGGATGATCGCGGGAAGACAGGAAAATAATCGGCACGTTCGAGTGGGAGCGAATCATACGGCACCAATGGAACCCGTCAAACTTCGGCAGCTGGATGTCGATAATGACCAGATCGGGCTGAACCGCTGTAAATTCCTGAAGTACGGCGCTGAAATCCCGTACGCCATAAACGTTATACGACCATTGCGACAGTCGCTCCTGCACTTCATGGAATAGGGTCACATCGTCTTCGATTAACATAATTTTAAACAAGAGATTCACCACGCTTTATAAGGTTGTTCAAAGCCCTTTAGCAAGCTTTCCCGGTGCTAATAAAGCTGACTATTGAACTTGCAAATTACTACAGTTTTCATTCCCAGTGTATAGCAAAATGTCGATAAGTGCTATCTGTGAGACCCATCCGCGTGTGCGTATATGACGAGGCTTAAATACCTATTTACAAACATTTCCTACCTTCCCATAATAGAAATGAGCCTATGACCTGGGAGGGGACAAATATCGTTATGTATAAGAAGTTCAAATGGTTGACTGTACTCATTGCAGCTGTGCTGGTTGTTATGACAGGATGTCAGGCCGTCGGGGGACTGGATATCAACAAGGCGTTGCTTACCAGTCTCGATGTTAAATCCAGCGAATCCAAGGCAAGTATTCGATTCGAGGTGGTTCCATCGGACAAGGCCCTATCGACTGAAGATAAAGAAGCGATTGATCTCATTAATTCGTTATCTCTGAATATGGACCATGCCATCGTGCAGGATAGCAAAACGGTGTCCATTCAGGGCAGTATCCAATATTCGGACAAGAAGATTCCGCTTCATGTGTCCATGGATTCCAAAGGAATGGCGATTCAATTAGAAGGCGCCAAGCAGCCGTTCTATTTATCGATGGATACGACCGTTCCCGGATTGCCTGATACCAGTCAGTACGAACAGGCGATTCAAGATGTCGTGAAGAAGGCTGCAGGACTTGTGCTGAAGCATTTTCCAAATCCATCAACAATTGCAGTGAAGTCCGCTCAGGAGAAGGTGAACGGGGAAAGCCTGAACCTGACGCATCTCCACATGGAGCTGACCGGTGAAGAGATCTTGAATATGGTTAAGCCTTTCGCTGAAAGTCTGCTTAAGGATGAAGCTGGTTTGAAGCAAGTGATCGGCGATGCATATGATGCCATTTATCCGATGATAACCAGCATCGGCGAGGCCTACGGCGAAGACGTAGAACTCCTGCCACAGGAATCCAAGGAGGAGGTCGTCGCGTCGCTCTACGAGATCGTGCATGGCGCACTGATCGAATTCACGGAGAACTATGATGAACAGAAGGAACAGTTATTGGAGGAGCTACCGGGATCCGAAACCGTCTTTGGTAAGGATACGATCCTCAAGCTGGACTACTACTTCGATGAGCAGCTGAATACACGCAAGAATGCGCTGGAGCTGACCGTCGCGCTTCCGGCTTCCGAGGACCTGCCATTGAAAGCATTCAAGGTGTATTCCGAAGGTGAAGTCTGGAATATCGGCGGCGCAGTGAAGGCCAATCAGGTGGACACGTCCAAAGGCGTGCTGGACGTTCTGAATGATTCGGTGACGCCGGGTCAAGTGCTGCGGAACTTTGAGAAGGACTCCCTCATCTATAATGTGTTGAAGGATGATCTGAAGATCACACACAAAACGATGTTTCTTAGTCCCGTAAGCGATGATTATGGATATGGTGTAATCAAGAAGAACAACCAGAGCTTCGTTCCGCTTCGTTACTTGACAGACCAATTGGATGCCGAAGTGAAGTGGAGCAAAGGCTCCAAGAAAATTACGGTCATTAATGATCTGACAGGGGAAGAAATCGTATTGACCGTGGGCTCCAAAACAGCCAGCGTCGGCGGTAAAAACGTGACGCTGCAGGAAGCTCCATTCGTTCATACCAACGGATCTACCTTCGTTCCGCTCCGGTTTATGGCAGAAGCGCTCGGTGCGACGCTTCACCTAGAGGGTGATGGCTGGATTTCGATTAAGCGTGATTAGCGCTGATTGTTATCGATAACGGGCTGGCCTGAGTATGCCTGTTATGAAACGTATACAAGTTAAAGTATAGCGGGGCTGTTTCCTATCATCTTGGAATGGTGGGAAACAGCCTTTTTGTCATTCCTTCCTTCATCGCATGAACTGTACCGGTACAGTTGCAGTTATTTCAAATCGTAACGGGGTTCTCCCTGCCGTAAGATAAGTAGCAAATGCATCAACCTTCTGGTTGTCCTGCAAAAGAGAAGATGAAGGAGAACACATATTATGAATATACCGCATACAAGCCGTGCCTATGCCGCCGCGTTAGGATATACGGCCATCATTGGTTTTTCGTTTATGTTTGTAAAGCTGGCGCTGATCCATGCTAACCCGCTGGACACGCTGGCACACCGATTCACCATTTCGTTCATTGCCGCATCGCTCGCGCTACTCATAGCCCGTAGAAAGGTCCCGCTGGATCTGAAAAGGCTGCTGACCATCGTGCCGCTGGCTATATTCTATCCGTTCCTGTTCTTTACGCTGCAAACCTTCGGTTTGGTCTATACCTCTTCGGCCGAGGCCGGAATCATTCACGCTACGGTACCGATCTTTACGATGCTCTTGGCATCACTGCTATTAAAGGAACGCTCCGGCTGTGCACAGAAGCTGTTTACCGTATTGTCGGTGACAGGGATCATCTCTATATTCGTGCTGAAGGGCGTTTCCTTCGAAAGCTCGAGTACGCTCGGGATTGTGCTAATTCTGCTGTCGGCGCTATCCAACGCCATTTACAGCGTGATGGCCCGCAAGCTGACGCAGAAGCAACCGGTACTGGATATAACGTTCATCATGTCGATGATCGGATTCGTGCTGTTTAACCTGATGTCGGCCGCTCAACATGCTGCGCAGGGGACGCTTGTACATTATTTTGCCCCGTTCATGCATCCGTCCTTCGTATGGGCCGTTCTGTATCTCGGCATTCTATCCTCTCTCGGAACATCGCTACTGTCGAATTATTCCTTGTCCAAGATGGAGGCATCCCGAATGGGCATCTTTAACAATCTGGCTACCGTCGTCACGATTTTCGGAGGTGTCGTCTTTTTGAATGAAGAGCTGGCTTATTATCATGTCATCGGCGCAGCACTGGTCATTATCGGGGTGATCGGGACCAGCCTTGCCGGGAGATCCAAGAGCGCTAGTCGTAAAGCGCTTGAGCGGAACAAGTCGAAACCAGCTTAATCTGTTTGTTGTAGAGAAATTGTCGAGTTCCACCATGTATGATTACAGGCTGTAGCATCTGTTCACATTGCCACTTGTCATAATATTCTACTAAAAACAGATGAAATCATACTTAGAGGTGGAGTTAAACTATGAAAAAGAAAGGAAGCATGCTGGCTCTCATTGTCATCTTGATGGTCCAAGGTATATTTGGTACGGGCCTTGGTATGTTTAACGGCCAGAGAGTCAGTGCGGCTGGAGCGGGTAATCCTGCATCGGATCCGGGTAATGGAGTATCCGTTACCAACGCGGTATACGGTTCAGCCGCAGGGCAGAGCATTCTGACAAATGTCACTGTCCAGGATTCGAAGGGGACCGTCATCGACTCGGTCTACAATCCGGATGCGGGTCGGGTAGAGCTTGGCTCCGACGCCATCCTGCTCTACGATTGGGAGCTTGGGGACAATCATAACTATGTGGATGGCTCAACGTTTGAGTTCGACCTGCCCAAGGCATTCAAACTGTACAACAGCATCAACGGGGTTCTTGAGACGGACATCGGGGATGTGGGAACCTTCACCGTATCTGTGGACGGTCATGTTGTGATGACGTTCAACTCTCTGGTGGATAATGCCGAAGTCCGGGGAAAGCTGAAATTCCAGACGGAGCTTAGCCAAGAGGGGATCGGCGGCGGTACTCCGGACGTTGAAATTCCGATTGAGCTTCGGGATGGCGTGAAGCAGATCATTATCCCGGTGAAGCCGGCAAAAGGCAATCTTCTGGGCAAGAACGGCAAGGTTGTCAATGATGGCAGAGGCAAACCTTCCACGATCTTGTGGACGCTTCAAGTCAATACGGTCTTGGAACGGATAGACAAGCCCGTTATAGAGGATTTGATTCCTTCCGGGCTTACGCTGGAAACAGGCTCTGTTAAGATCAACAACCTGACCGTTAATGTGGATGGCAGCACCGCGGTTGGCGCCGAAGCGGCCGTCGGAGAGTTTAGTATCGACACTTCCGATGCTTCAAAATTAGTCGTCACCAAGAGTTCGCCGATGAATTCGGCGTATCAAATCGAGTACTCTACGACGATTGCCGCTGGCGATACAACGGAATTCCTCAATACGGCAACTTTGTCCGATAACGGTCAGCAGAAGGCTTATGCCGAGAATAAACAGACGATTGACCGTGGGGAGTTACTTGCGAAAGAAGTCGTATTGTATGATGAAAACGACCGGACCATCGACTGGTCCATCCTGTACAATTCCCGCGAAACCACCATTCCGGAAGTAGATGCTAGACTTGAAGATCGTTTTAACTCAACGCAAGAGTTGGTAAACGGTTCGCTCCAAGTCAAGGATACACAGACAGGTGCGATTCTCACGGAAGGAACAGATTATGTCCTTACGCCGGTGGTTAACAGCGGAGGGAAAACCGGATTCGATCTGAAGTTTGAAAAAGACATTACCACTGAGCATGAGATTACCTACCAGACCAAGGCAAGTGGGCGTGTTATTAAGGACGAAACTGTAACGAACAGTGTGTACGGAAACGGTGTAACAAGGGAAGCCAAGCAATTGATGCAGAGTAAAGCGCTCATCAAAAGCAACGATGGCTTCGATTACAAGGATAAAACGATCAAATGGCAAATCACGCTCAACCAGGACACTTACAGCATGGACAACGTGATACTGAAGGACATGTTTACGAATGGCGGGCTTGAGCTGACTGGCCCCATCGTTGTAAAGGATGCTGTCGGTACCCTTTGGGATGAGGGTTTGGATTATACGGTGGATGCGAGCACCCCTAACCAGGGCTTTACCGTAGAATTCCTTAAGCCTGTTGACAAGGCGATCATTATCACGTACACAACCAAGTTTGACTATGATCTCCGCCAAAATAAGGATAACGAGAGCTTTTGGAACCGTGCCGATCTATCCTGGGTGGAAGGCAGCAAGCCGTTCTCGACGACTAGAAACGTGAGCCTGAAGCCTAACCCATTGACTGTTGGAAACGGGGATAAATCAGGAGCTTATGATGCCGTTTATAAGGAGATTACCTGGACCATCCAGGGGAACTACAATTTCAATAGTGTTGACAAACCTGTCGTTAAGGACAAGCTGGTTTCACCACAGCAGTACGTCGATGGGTCATTAGAAGTGTATAATCTGAATGTAGACGCTTCAGGGAAAACAAATAGAGGGGTTGTAATCCCATCCACTCAGTATTCGATAACGGAGCCGTCGGAGACGAACGGCAATGAGCTGCAAATTGCCTTTAAGGACAAGATTGACGCTCCGTTCCTGATCACGTTTAAAACCGCGTTGGGTGATCGAATCATAGAGCGGGAATCTATCGCCAACGAAGCGATATTGATGGACGACAATACGCCTGTCTCCAACTGGAATGGTTCAGCTAGAGTTCCGCGGGGCGGAGAGTATGTTGCGAAGACCGGGGTCCAAAACGGCGAAAAGATTGAATGGACGCTGCATATTAATCGGGGTCAGTCCTACGTGGAAGCAGCCAAAGTCAGCGACGAGCCGTCGGGCAACCTGATCTTGGTGGAGGATTCCTTCCGTTTGTACGAGACCAAGGTTGCGGTGGACGGAACGGTCACGAAGACGGACAAACTCGTTAATCCTTCGGATTATAAACTGAAATTCATTTATGGCGATACCGAGAAGTTTGTATTGGAATTCTTGAGCCCGATAGATCGTCCTTACATTCTGGAATACGAGACGCTGATCGACGCTGCCGACCGGGAAGTTGTCAGCAACTCGGCTGGCTTTGAAGGTAAAGGCATTACGGCTGGAATTACAGATAGTAAACAAAGATTCGAAGTTCGCATGTCTTCTGGCTCCGGCAGCGGTTCGGGCGTTCGAGGAAGTCTGGAGGTCTTGAAGGTGGACAGGGCTGATCCGTCGCTTATATTGGAAGGAGCAACGTTTGTTCTCCAAGACACGCAAGGCAAGCGTCCTGAAGTGACGCTTACAACCGATGCAGCTGGAAAGGCTTTGTTTACGAAGCTGCTCTACGGCGATTACATTCTGAAGGAGATTTCGGCTCCTCAAGGATATGTAATTGATCAAGCAACTACAACCATTACGATCGATTCAAGCATTAAACAGACTGGCAACATCAAGCGAATCACCATAACGAACAGCAAGGATAGCGTTACGCCAGGACCGGATCCGGGTAATCCGGATCCAAACCCGGGTAATCCGGATCCAAACCCAGGGAACCCGGATCCAAATCCGAGCAATCCAGATCCAAACCCAGGGAACCCGGATCCAAATCCGAGCAATCCAGATCCAAACCCAGGGAACCCGGATCCAAATCCAGAGAACCCGGATCCAAATCCGGGCAATCCGGATCCAAATCCAGGGAACCCGGATCCAAATCCGGGCAATCCGGATCCAAATCCAGGGAACCCGGATCCAAATCCGGGCAATCCAGATCCAAACCCAGGTACATCACCGGGTGGAACCGAACCACCAGGTGGTAATAACGATGAAGAAACGCCAAACGTTCCTGGGGAAATTGTACGACCTGGAGAAACTGATCCCGTCGTACCGGGCGAAGTTGATCCAGAACCAATACCTGTAGAGGTACCGGAAGAAGATGACACCCTGGTTGGGAACGAGACGGCGAATCCGCAAGATCCTTCTACACCATCCGCCGAGATTGATACAAATCGGAATCCGGTTCAAGAAACTAAGCCGGAAAGCGGCCCGATTGCGATGCTCCCAAAAACAGGAGAGAGCAATCCAGTACCGTTCCAACTCGGAGGACTGGCACTCATGCTTACAGGCTTCATCTTAAGCCGCCGTCTGCGTAACAAACGTCAATAATTTGATGATATCATCCCCTTCTCCCTGCGTGTAACTGGAGAGGGGGATTTAAATTTCAATCGTAATAGGGAAGGAGGGCTCTTCATGCGAAAGCTTTCGGTTGTCTTGATTCTTGTTGGGCTTCTCATATTCTTATATCCGATCCTCCGCGATTGGAATGCAGACCGCCAAAAGAGGGATTTACTAAAGCAAGCAGCGCAAATTGAAGCTGAGGCTCAACAGAGTTCCGCTCGAGATAATGTTGCTGTTCATTACAAGGAGCTGTCCCGTATCCTGGACGAGGGAGAGGCAGCGGCCTCAACACAAGAGGAACAAACCGGTTATGAAGAAGGTTCACCTATCGGCATTATCACCATTAGCAAACTAGAGTTAGAGCTTCCTATTCTGGAGGGAGCAACCCAATCGAATATGAAGAATGCAGCTGCTCGCGTTACGGGGACGGCAAGACTCGGAGAAGCCGGTAATGCTGCCATTGCAGCCCACCGGGCCCATAAGACCGGACGTCTATTCAATCGATTGAATGAGCTCACATACGGGGATGAGATCATCATTAAGACGGATGGCCGTGAATTGATTTACCGAGTCAACCAGATTTCCATCGTGGAGCCGACCGATGTATCTGTTCTGGAAGGAGATTCGGATGAGCAGATCATTACACTGATCACTTGCGATCCTCTCTACGAGGCTACACATCGTTTGATTGTTCAGGCTGAACTCGTTTCCGATTAAGTGTCTCTTAAGGATCATTAAGATCTTGGAGAGAACGACTTTCGTTAGCTCCTAAAAATTAGGCTTGAGATATTAGGCAGTACCTAATAAAATAAGGTATGAGCTAATATTTTTCATGGAACGGGAGGGGGACCCTTTGCTCGAATGGATGCTACGTAATGTGATGGCGGAGAGAGGGATATGGTCGGGAGCGGCTTTGGCGCGGCTGATGAAAGAGAAGGCGAATTATAGCTTATCAGCTGCTTCCATTAGTGCATTGCTGACGAACCAGCCCAGGCAGATGAAGGCAGAGACGTTAGATGCCCTTTGCACAACCTTAGAGTGTACTCCAGGTGACTTATGGGTGCATACACCTCCTTCTAGAACTAAGGGGGCTTAAGTGAATGACGGTTAAAGCTATTGTGCCATTCGGTGATCCGATCTTACGAAAGATCGCCCGGCCAGTCGATACCGTAAACGCCAGAGCATTGAAGATTCTGGATGATATGGCAGAGACACTGTATGACAGTGAAGGGCGCGCTGGTCTTGCCGCACCCCAAATCGGTATATTACGAAGGCTTATTGTCATGGACTGCGGAGAAGGGTTGATCGAGCTGATTAATCCGGAAATCGTAGCGATGGACGGGGAACAGATGGGCCCCGAAGCTTGTCTGTCTTATCCGGGGTATTACGGATATGTGAAGAGGGCCAATAAGGTTAAAGTAAAGACACTAAATCGTCAAGGCCAGACGGTGATCCTGGAAGGTGAAGATTATCTGGCCAGATGTATGCAGCACGAGATTGATCACCTGAACGGCATATTATTTGTGGACCATGTTCGGGATGGATGGTTGTATCACGAGGAGACCCATCAACGCATCGAGCTGTTTCCTGTCATTGGATTATCCAATACTGGCGTATAACGGACATGAGGAGACTCTTATAAGGATAGAAATAGAACGGCCGGATGTCTTTATGTCCGACCGTTTTTTTATATCATCATTCACGACCAAAATAAGATATTGAATTTAGAAGGTTGACGGAACAGAGTTCTCGTGATACTATTATCTTAAATTAGAGATGTTTTAAATCGAAATAATAATTTTTGAAGGTCGGGCAAACACTTTCTAAATAGAAGAGACGGAGGAATTTAACCATGAACGGATTAAAAGGAATTCACCACGTAACAGCCATTACGAGCAGTGCCGAGAAGAACTACGAGTTTTTCACCTATGTGCTCGGTATGCGACTTGTGAAGAAAACAGTTAATCAGGACGATATTCAGACATACCACCTGTTCTTTGCGGATGACAAGGGCAGTGCTGGGACCGATATGACCTTCTTCGACTTTCCGGGTATCCCGCAGGGCAGACACGGTACAGACGAGATTTACAAAACCTCGTTCCGTGTTCCTAACGATGCAGCGCTCGAATATTGGGTCAAGCGATTTGACCGGCTGGATGTAAAGCATCAAGGCATTCAAGAATTGTTTGGCAAAAAAACACTCGCCTTTGTTGATTTTGACGATCAGCAGTATCAGCTCATCTCCGATGAGAACAACGAGGGCGTGGCTTCAGGAACTCCTTGGCAGAAGGGACCGATTCCGTTGGAGCATGCGATTACAGGACTTGGCCCGGTGTTTGTACGGGTGTCCAACTTCGATTATTTCAAGGAAATGATGGAGAAAGTGCTCGAATTCAAGGAGATCGGCAAGGAAGGTTCGCTTCATCTGTTTGAGGTTGGAGAAGGTGGCAATGGCGCCCAGGTGGTTGTCGAGTACAACGCCGTCCTTCCAAGAGCTCAGCAGGGCTTCGGCACTGTACACCACGCGGCTTTTCGGGTAGAGGACCGCTCGGTACTGGAACATTGGATCAAGCGTCTTGACGACTTCCAATTCCATACGTCGGGCTTTGTAGACCGCTATTTCTTCCAGTCCTTGTATGCGCGAGTTGCACCCCAAATTCTGTTTGAGTTTGCAACCGACGGTCCAGGCTTCATGGGTGATGAGCCATATGAAACTCTTGGCGAGAAATTGTCCCTGCCTCCATTCCTGGAGCCAAAGCGCGAACAGATTGAGAGTATGGTTCGTCCAATCGATACCGTGCGCAGCACGAAGGAATTCGTGAAGGAATAATGCAATGAATCTGAAGAAGCAATTCGGCTGTTTAAGACACAGCTGGGTTGCTTTTTTTTGTTCCGTAGTAAAGGTGTGTGACAGGCAGAGCACGACATATTCTGGATTATTGTACCTTACTTTCTTTATCCGCATAAACTGAAGTACCGCGATAACCTAGGGGTTATCGACTTTTAGGCAGGGGCGGGTATCGTATAATCCCATGATCAATATGATTGATGCTAACGAGGAGGATACAGCGTTTTTATATGAGCTGTACCGCAGCACACGCCTTAGAGAAGTTTCCTCCTGGGGATGGGGAGAGCAGGAAATGGAGGTGTTTCTGCGCATGCAGTTTGATCTCCAGCAGCGCTCCTATGCACTGCAGTTTCCTCAAGCATCGCACCTGATTCTTATGAATAACCAGCTACAGGCTGGGCGAGTCATTGTACATGAGACACCTGCCGAAATTCGCCTGGTCGACATCTCGATTTTGCCTGAATTTGGGAATCAGGGTATAGGAACGGCAGTACTGGTTCATTTACAGAATATGGCCAGGACAGACTCGAAGTCCATCCGTCTCCATGTTATCCGCTCAAATCCAGCTATAACATTCTATGAACGCATAGGATTCCGGATAAGAGGGGGAGATGATGTTTATGTACACATGGAGTGGAGCGCTTCGACAGAGAGGACAGGAGGTAACATATAATGGCAGATCCGTTCTTAGGTGAAATTCGCTTATTCGCTTTTAATTTTGCTCCCGATGGGTGGGCGTTTTGTGACGGGCAGTTATTGCCGATTGCTCAGAATACAGCCTTGTTTTCTCTGCTGGGGACAACGTACGGGGGGATACGGCACGACCCATTTTGCGCTCCCGGATTTAAGGGGGAGAGTTGCTGTTCATCGAGGCACCGACTTCCCGATAGGAGAGAATGGTGGAGAGGAGTTCCATACCCTAACGGACGCGGAGCTTCCCAGCCATACGCATCAAGCAATGGGAAGCGCCAATCCAGCTAATAGTGTGTTACCTGTGGATCGAACATGGGCGCTCTCTGACAGCTTGACGTATCACGAAGTCACTAATTCATTCATGAGCCCGGGCGCTATTGCTCCTACTGGAGGAAATCAACCGCATAATAACATGCAGCCTTATCTTGTTTTAAATTACTGCATTGCTATAGAAGGGATATTCCCTCCGATTCCATGAAGAACATCCACAAGTAAAATAGGCCGCTTGCTAGTCACCTGACCACCTCTTGTCTGGTCTTGAGTGCATACACTGAGTTGAACGACGGAGGGAGGTAGTGGTCACTTGTTAAGATGTAAAGTTAAACCTGTTCATTCAAGAAGTGCACCCTTACCAAGCAAATATAGTCATAACCGTAATCATTCAAAACGATATTTTCACTGCAAGAAATCCAAGGTAAGGGGAATCCGGCAACGTGGTCTCCGGGGATTTCGGGGAAGGCCAGGAGCGGTCGGACCGATTGGTCCCGTAGGGCCTGTTGGCCCTCAGGGTCCTCAAGGGATTCAGGGTTTATCGGAAGCAGCGGTAGGTTTGATTGGTCCGGCAGGACCACAAGGGCCGCTTGGGCCGCAGGGGGTAGATGGTTCGCTTGCTGTTTATGGGGATGGCTCAGCCGGTGAATTGCTCATAAACAGTGGCCAGGTTGTGGATTTAAGTGTTCCAGGCTCTCTTGCAGCATTGCCTTCTGGAACAAATCTGCAGTTCTCCAGAGTAGAAATTGCGGGGACACTTATCATTCCAAGCGGCATCACGATCCAATCATCGGGGGATCTCGTGATAAGTGGTGTAGTTACGGTTCTTCCCGGTGCAGCAGACTCTGGCAATGGCTCACCAAACGAGGGAATATCCGCTGCTGCTGCAGGACCATATAACGGCGGAATTGGACTCGGATCACTGCAAGCAGCACAGGTCATTCCAACAGCAGCTGGCGGTGGGGCTGGGAGCCGAACTTTGTTAGGCAGTGGCGGAGAAGGCGGAGGTAGTTTGATTTTGGCTGCCCAGGGCCAAGTCGTAATTGCCAATGGGGCCCTGATTACTGCTAACGGAAATCATGGAGTAAACCCACTCTCTGCGGGTAGCGGTATAGTCGGTAGCGGGGGTGGTGCTGGGGGCTTTATATTGATTGCTGCTAAGAATAGCATAACCATTGCGGGAACCCTTGCGGCGGCTGGAGGGAACGGGGCTATCGGTTGGGATGGTAATGGCGGAGATGGCGAAGGTGGCGGCGGAGGCGGAAGTGGTGGTGTTATCCACCTTATATCAACCGTTTCTCCAACAGTTACGGGGACACTCCAGCTGAATGGTGGTATGGGCGGAGTGAATGCAATGGGTGTAACAGGCATTGTTACCGTTGGCGGTGGAGGTGGGGCCAACGGCGGAAACGGTGGTAACGGGGGAGGAACTCCTGTTGCCGGACAACCTGCGGTTGATCCGCAGCCAGGCCAAGTTGGCCAAGTGCTTGTGACCATAACACCTGAGCCAGAAAATTGGTTTGTAGCTAGATAGCATAACATGGCTGGTGATCCCTTGATGAATTACCAGCCCGGTTACTAAGGTAATTGTATAATTACCTTCATTCCATAACATCTGAACCAAACGGATGGTCCACAATGTACAACCAGCTTCCATCAGGCTGCTGTCTCACGATCTCGGAGGTATAACCTTGCAGCACAAGAGATTGGCCATCCGGGTCCACGGTATGCAAGATGAAATGGGCACGCAGCATAGCGATATTTTCAAAAGGGATGCAGTATAGATTGGTGGAGACCATCTTGCCTTGAAGCAGCAGCAGTTCCTCCAGCGTATGGCGGAAGGAATGAATTCCGATCTCCAAGCTTCCATTGCTGTGGACATGAATACTGTTCGGTTCATACAACGCCAGCACTTGATCGATGTCCCCTGAGTTATATGCATCAGCAAATGCGGCATTCATCTCCTCCGGCTTCCAGACTCGGCTTGCGGGAATGGATGGTTTCATTGAATCTCCTCTTTCTGTATGATGATAGCAATAGCCTATCTGAAAATAAAAGCTGTGATAAGTACGCAGAATTTTATGACTTAGTCATCTATTTATGACCAATGACTTAAAGGGGGTTCAGCAATACATATGCCATATCAGGATGAGCGGTATGGGTGCCCGGCTGAAGTAGGCTTGCACATGATTAGTGGAAAGTGGAAGCCTCGAGTACTGTATGAACTGTTTCAGGAAACGCTGCGTTTTGGTGAGCTGCATCGGAGAATACCGGAAGTATCAAGGCATGTGCTTACCGTTCAATTGCGGGAGTTAGAGGAGAGGGGCATCGTGAAACGGACGGTGTATCAAGAGGTCCCCCCCAAGGTGGAATACTCCATAACGGAGTTCGGTACCCATTTCAAAGCGGTGCTCGAGCAAATGGTCATTCTGGGACAACAGTATATCGATACGAAACAGGTCCCTAACGAATAGGCATCAAGATCGCTTCCTTCCGAAGTACTACCCATTACTGCACACATTCACCGATTAAGTACATCAATTCTGGTTTAAATACAAATACTGTATAGGAATGGATGACTTAATAGCCTGAGGTGGAGCATATGAAAGGGAGTTTATTGAAGAATATCGTGTTTACGGTTTCGGCCGTTATCATTGCCATTCTTGCTATTCTAGGGGCTGCTATGCCTGGAGCATTTGGTGAAGTGGCAGGGTATTTGTACAGATTTACGACGAATACGTTCGGCTGGTTCTATCTGCTCTCGATCTTTGTGATTATTATCTTTTTGATCTGGGTGGCAGCCAGTAAGTACGGAACGATTCGCCTTGGCGGAGATAAGGAGAAGCCCGAGTATCCGTTCTTCACCTGGATTGGAATGCTGTTCTCTGCGGGGTTTGGTGTAGGGCTGGTGTTTTGGGGCGTGGCTGAACCCATGAGCCATTTTTTTAAGACGCCGTTCGGAGGCGTCGAAGCACAAGGTGTGGACGCGGCGCGTGTGGCTATGGGCTATTCTTTTTTTCATTGGGGGATTAGTCAGTGGTCGGTGTTTGCCCTTGTCGGACTTGTGATCGCGTTTCTTCAGTACCGTAAGCAGAAGGATGGGCTGGTGTCGACAGCGCTGGAGCCTGTCACCGGCTCGAAGCCCGCAGTGAAGAATACAATTGATATCCTTGCGGTGATTGCAACGGTCATGGGCATCGCGACTTCCATTGGACTTGGCGTCCTGCAGATGAGCGGTGGTTTGAACACGATTATGGGAGTGAACAATGGTGTCGGGTTGCAGTTAATGATGCTGGGGCTTATTTTTGTCGCTTATATGATCTCATCCACAACGGGATTGGATAAAGGGATTAAATACTTAAGCAACCTGAACCTCGCGTTGGCGCTCATTTTTTTATTGTTTGTGTTTGTTAGTGGTCCCACCGTTTTCATCTTGGAGACCTTTACATTGGCGCTAGGCGATTACATTACGAATTTCGTATCGTACAGCCTGCGGCTTCAACCCTACGCTGAAGGCACGTGGGTACGAGAATGGACGATCTTTTACTGGGCCTGGGCGATTGCTTGGTCTCCGTATGTGGGAGCTTTCGTGGCGAGGGTGTCCAAGGGAAGAACGATTCGTGAATTCATTGTGGGCGTGATGGTTGTGCCGCCGGTCATTGCCTGTCTATGGATCGCGGTATTCGGCGGGACGGCGATCTGGTTTGATCTGCACGAGAGCACCGGGATTGCTGCAGCCGTTAATGCAGATGTGACATCTGCTCTGTTTCAGCTCTTTAACCAATTACCCTTCTCCATGGTCATGAATGTGCTGGCGATCTTACTCATTCTGACGTTCCTGGTAACATCAGCGGACTCAGCAACTTACATCTTATCCAGCATGACCACCTATGGCAGCCTGAACCCTCCGCACATTGCAAAAATCGTGTGGGGCACGCTCATGGCAGCGATAGCAGGTGTACTGCTGTATGCGGGCGGGCTGGAAGCCTTACAGACGGCTTCATTGATTGCGGCATTGCCGTTTACGGTGCTGCTGCTGCTGTTGGTCATTGCCGTGGTGAAGCTGCTGAGCCGCGAGCCGATTCCGATTCGGAAGGCTGATCTGAAACGGTTCCGCCGTCTGGAGGAGGCGGCCAACCGGGGGAAGAAGTAAAGGGCTGACGCTTAGCCGAACGAGGTTTTTTACTCCCTGTTCGATAAAGAGGGCATCCATGCGGTGCCCTCTTTATTTTGTAAGGAGATACGCTCGGAAAAGACGGCAACCATAGCCGAACCAGTATAAGCATAGGAAAGATATGTGCAGGTAATAGGCATACCACGATGGCAATGTAAGAGATCTGAATAAGCCGTGAATCCAATTGAAACATAGGATGGTTAGGATCACAAAGAGGTATATGTCGAACTGAAGGAGGATTCGTTTCTTGAAGGATCCGGACTTCATGAACTCGATGTATGAAATAAAGCGATTCACCGTATACAAAAAAGCCCCTTTTACACCTGAAAGAGTGCAATAGGGGCTTAGGCATTCAGTTAAAAAAGAATAACGGTTATTTTTTCTTCAGAAGCAAATATACAAAATACGGCGCGCCGATGATGGCGACCATAATGCCTGCGGCGATGCCGTCGGGATCCACGATGTTGCGTCCGATCGTGTCCGCGAGCAGCAGCAGCCAGCCCCCGATCAATACGGCAATCGGAATGTACATCTGATTCCGCGGGCCGACCAGCGCTTTAGCAATGTGTGGGCCCATGAGTCCAATGAATGTAATCCCGCCCGTAACGGATACCGCGGATGCTGCAAGCGCTACGGCAGCCAGAAGCAGCACGATGCGCTCCTTCTCAATAGATACGCCGACGCCGATGCCCACGGGATCGCTTAATCCCAGCAGATTCATGCGCTGCGCTTTGTATAGGGTGAACGGAATCAGGATGATCAGCCAGGGCAGCAGCGCCACAATGAAGGGCCAATCAGTTCCCCATATCCCGCCCGCCAGCCACTTGGCGATAAAATCGACCTTGGTCCGCTCGGCAGACGACGTGAGCACAATCATGACACCCGAGAGTGCCATGGAGAACCCGACACCGGTAAGCACCAATTTAACGGGCTGTAAGCCTTCGCCTTTTCGGAAAGAGAACAGGTAGATGCCCACGGCCGTTAGCACAGCTCCGATAAATGCCGCCAAGGGCAGCATGTAAATAAAGGAGCCGGCTTCGATCGGGAAGAACAGGAAAAATACGGCTACGCCGACCCCGGCCCCCGAGTTAATGCCGATAATACCGGGATCCGCAAGATCATTTCGGGTAATGCTCTGCAGAATGGCACCCGGTAAGGCAAGCGCCATTCCGGCCAGCAAAGTAATAAGCATGCGCGGCAGGCGCACATCAAAAATAATGAATTTCTCCTTGAAGCTGCCTTGCCCCAGCAGGGTTGGAATAATCCGGTCATAGCTAACGGATGAATAACCGAGACCCAGACCAACGAGGATAGTAACTACTGTAAGGATCAACAAGACCAGAAATGTAATGCGTTGTTTTCTTATTAACGATGGATGAATCATGACAGTCCCCGCCCTCCTTTGCGTACGATAAACAGGAAGAAGGGCAATCCCATGATGGCGATCAGAGCGGCTACGGGTGTTTCGTAAGGAGCATGCAGCGTTCGTCCAACCGTGTCGGCAAACAGCATGAAGATGGCTCCGACGAGGGCGGACATCGGAATGACATGGCGGTAGTCGGTTCCAACGATCCCGCGTACGATATGGGGAATCATCAGGCCGAGGAAGGCCAGATTTCCCACCAAGGCCACAGAGGTTCCAGCCAGGAGGACAATCACGACAAACAGGATGCCTTTGATAGCGGCAATGTTCTGTCCCAAACCGACGGCGACCTCTTCACTTAGGCTAAGGATGGTCAGCTGTCTTGATAACACGATGGCAATAATAATTCCAATGAGAATAAACGGAAATATCGTCTGCAGCTGTCCCCATGATGTGCCGATCACACCGCCTGCCGTCCACATGGACACATCCTTGGATATTTTAAAATAAATGCCGATTCCTTCAGCGATGGCGTACAGGAATGCGGATACGGCTGAGCCAGCCAGCACCATCTGCAAGGGAGAGAAGCCGCCTTCTCGCATGGCTCCGATACCGAAGACCATCACGGCACCGATCGCTGCTCCGATGAAGCAGGCCACCATAATGCCAAAATAATTGGCAGCCGGCATGAAAGCCAGCGTGAAGGCAAGCGCCGCATTCGCCCCGCTGGTAAGACCGAGCAGGCCGGGATCCGCCAGCGGATTGCGGGTAATGCCCTGCATGATGGCGCCGGAGACTGCAAGCGCGGCTCCGACCAGAATGGCGGCAACCTCACGGGGCAGCCGGATTTCGCGAAGGAGGGATAATTTCTCGCCCTCCATCGAGGTGGTAAGGGCAAACCATACATCCTTGATGCTGGTTTCAGCTGCGCCGAACACCATCGCAACAACAAACATGCCTATAAATACGATGATGCCTGCAATCAATTTGATGGAAATAGGAATGGATCGTTTCGTAGGCATTGTCATGGAATCATCTTTTCATCTTAAAGTTGGAATATTCAATCTACATAAGTCTGAGCAAGTACAGCCTATATGCTAGTTGCCCAAAAAGTGTTCCGTAATGAACTCCAGTTGGTACTCCAGCGTGGTGGCATCATTAAAATAAATCCGGTTTCCGTCTGCTTCGTATACGCGGCCATTCTTCACCGCCGGGATTTGCTTATACGTCTCGGTTTGCTGGAAGGACGTATCGGCATCGGCAAATTTGCTCAGAATAACATAGTCGCCGGCATACTCCGGCAGCACTTCCGCGGAAAGGGCATAGTAACCGTCCTTGAGTGCCATTTCTTTCACTTTTTCCGGCATGTTCAGCTTCATTTCCTGATACAGGATTTCAGTACCGCGGCCCCAGTTATCGCCGTATACATAAAGCTGCTTATCAAAGCTCTCGATAACGGATACGGTGGCGTCTTCTCCAATTTTGGCACGGATGTCCTCACCGGCTTTTTGAGCCCGTTGCTTGAAATCATCGATCCAGGCTTGGGCTTCTTTTTCTTTGTTCACAAGCTTGCCGATTTCAAGATGCTGCGTCAAATAATCGACTTTTCCGTAGGTGAAGGTCACGGTTGGGGCAATCTCTTTCAGCTTATCCACGTTCTTGATAGTGGACAGGCCGATGATGAGGTCGGGGTCCAGCTCGATGATTTTCTCCAGGCTTTCATCCGTGACTTCTTCGGCATCCTTGATTTTGTCCGCAAATGCGGGATTTGCCTTGGACCAGGAATCAACGCCCACCATGTTGACGCCGAGTGCAAGCAGGTCGCCTACGTAGGAGGACAGCACAACCACGCGCTGCGGATTGGCAGGTACTTCGACGGGGCCGTTCTCGGACTCATATGTAATGGTCCCGGATGGAGTTTCGCTTTGTTCCGTTTTCGGTGTTTCGGTCGTTCCTGTATGATTGCTGCTTGTCTCCGCAGGCTTACTGCTGCAAGCGCTAAGAATGAGCAGCAGCGCTATAAACGGGATGAGTAGTTTCTTCGTAGTTGTCGTTTTGCTCCGTTTTGAGTACATCCTCTTTTTCCCCTTTTAATAAATTGTATGTGATACAGATCGGTTTTGCGGTGCGCGGATCGCGGCCGATCTCGGCGTCGATATGGAATACTTTCTTTAATACGTCGTGTGAAATGACGGCTTCCGGATCTCCGGCCTGAATGATATCGCCATCCTTCATCGCGATAATGTAATCAGCGAATCTGGCGGCTTGGTTTAAATCATGCAGGACCATAACAATGGTACGCTCCTGCTCGATGTTAAGTCTCTCCAGCAGTTCCAGGATCTCAAGCTGATGCGCCATGTCCAGATACGTTGTCGGTTCGTCGAGGAAGATCATTTCGGTCTCCTGAGCAAGGGCCATCGCAATCCACACCCGCTGTCTTTGTCCCCCGGATAGAGCATCCACCGAGCGATATTTGTACTCCTGGGTCCCGGTAACCTCCAGCGCCCAGTCAATCACTTCCATATCCTGCTTGGTCAAGCGGCCAAAACCGCGTTGATGAGGATATCGGCCATAGGAGACAAGCTCGCCAACCGTTAAACCGCCCGGTCCTTCCGGAGTTTGGGGCAGAATGGCCAGCTTTTTCGCCAGCAGCTTGGTGTTCATCTTGGCGATTTCTTCTCCATCCAGAATGGCAGCACCGGACTGGTAAGGAATAATGCGGGTAACAGCCTTCAAAAGAGTGGATTTGCCGCAGCCGTTCGGCCCAATGATGGTTGTGATTCTTTTATCGGGAATATCTACGTTAAGACGATTCAATATCAGATTCTCGCCGTAACCGACGCTTATTCGATCTGTACTTAGGCGAATCATCATTTCACCTCCAGAGTAGTTAGCTATCAAACGATAATGATTCTCAATTTCATCCATAAATATAATGTGGGGCCGCGTTGTTGTCAATAAATATCTTAATGGAAATTTTAAATAATATTCATGTTTCATCTGAATCATATCCATATATAGATTGGCAGAGTATTACATGCCTATATATAGGCGAAATTGTGACAATATGAATTTTTTCTAAATGATTGATTGTAAAACGGTGAAAGGCAACGTATACTAATTGATAATGATAATCATTTACGTTACAAGGTGATCGCAAACAGCCTTTTAATCTATAGACCGGGAGTGAAATGCATGAGTGGGAAAGAGATATTTGATGTAACGGTTATTGGTGGAGGACCAGCAGGATTATATTCTGCTTTTTATAGTGGACTGCGCGGCATGAAAACCAAGATTATAGAATATCAACCCATGCTTGGCGGGAAGGTTCACGTTTATCCGGAAAAAATGATATGGGACGTCGGCGGACTGACACCCGTTCCGGGCGCGAAGCTGATCGAGCAGATGGTTCAGCAAGGCCTGACGTTTAATCCCGAAGTGCTGTTAAACGAGAAGGTTGAATCGATCGCCCGCAATGAGGAAGGGCTGTTCGAATTACATACGGCGAATTCCGGCGTGCATCTGTCCAAAACGGTCATCGTGGCGGTCGGCGGAGGCATCCTGAATCCGCAGAAGCTGGATATTGAAGGAGCCGAGCGGTTTGAGGTGTCGAACCTGAACTACACGGTGAAGTCCCTGCAGCATTTCAAGGGCAAAACGGTGATTGTGTCCGGCGGAGGAAACTCGGCCGTGGATTGGGCGAACGAGCTGGAGCCTGTGGCGAAGAAGGTGTACCTGGCCTATCGAAAAGGCGAATTGTCAGGCCATGAAGCCCAAGTCGATCAGTTGATGAACAGCAAGGCCACTTGCCACCTCAATACATCGATCACGAAGCTTATTGCTTCGGATAATCATGAGGTGATCGAGCGGGTGGAATTGACCAATAATGAGACGGGTGAAGTTTCCTATCTGGCCGTAGACGAAGTGATCATTAACCATGGCTATGAACGGGATATGTCGCTCTTGGAGAACAGCAAGCTCGATATTCATCGGGTAGATGATTACTATATCGCGGGCAACGCAAGCTGCAACTCTTCCATACCGGGGTTGTATGCCGCGGGCGACATCCTGCATTTTGACGGGAAGCTGCACCTGATTGCTGGCGCCTTCCAGGATGCCGCGAACGCGGTGAACAGCGCGAAGCAGTTCATTGAGCCGGATGCCAAAAAGTACGCGATGGTCTCCTCGCATAACGAGGTATTCAAGGAGCGAAACCGCGAATTAGTAAAGCAATTGATCAATTAGCGAAGCAGGCAAAGCGCCTATATGCCATTAAGCATAGAAGAGAAGCGAGGGAATTCCCCGCTTCTCTTTTTTTGCATTACCTTACTGTTTTGGGATGATGCCTGAAGTAATCAACGGGCCGTAGTTGATCAGCTGGGTCATCATGATCGCCATTTCTCTTGCGGACTTATTCATGCCGGACTCGATCCAATGTATGACCAGGCCGATATTGGCGGAGGTCATATACGCAATCAGGTAATCGCTCGGAATGATTTGATTCTCTGCTACGGGCTTTCTGAACGCATGCTTAGCAAACATATGCTCCTTCATGAATTCCCTGAATTGTCGCACGAAGGATATGTCCCCGTTCGGGCCGACAACGGCACGGAAGAAGGCGGCATGACGGATGAGCTCCTCGAATATTCGTTCTGACGCCGGATAAGGCTCGCCCTTTTCCGCATAGTCTCTGGAATCCCTGGGGTCAATATGAACGACGATGTCCTTAATCTTCTGGAGCACCTCTTCTTTGAGCTTATCCAGCATATCCGGCACATCCCGATAATGCAGATAGAAGGTACCTCGGTTGATATTGGCGCGATTGGCGATATCGGTGACGGTAATCGCATTTATGCTTTTTTCGTCCATGAGCTCAAACAAGGTCTGCCGCAACAGCTGATTCGTCCGAATTTGCCGGCGATCCGTCTTTTTGATCAAGGAATTCCCCTCCAGTACAATTTTGAACACTTAATCAACAGAATGCTTGAACACTGATGAGTAATGAACACTCCGCCGAAAGCTGATGATTGAACAAAAATCTCTCTTCATTATAATTAACGCTGTGATCTTTAATCAACAGTATGTTCATTAATGACGAGGAGTGGTAGATATGGGTTTCTTAAAACAAAACATGCTGTGGATCGGCGCATTGGTTGTCATTCTGGCCCTGTCGGTCTTCGGCGTGGCCATGATGGGATCGATCGCGGGAGCGAAGCCGAAGTCGCTGCCCGTTGCATTGGTCGTCTTGGATCAGCCGGCAGAGTTACCGAACGGCGAACCCCTTGCTGTTGGCGATATGATGAAGGGGATGCTGCAGGGCAACTCACAGCTGCCCATTCAGTGGAGAATCGTGAATTCGGAAGCGGAGGCACGGGAAGGGCTCGACAGCCAGAAGTATTATGGGGCCCTTGTGCTGCCTGAGGACTTAAGCGCGAGCATCTTGTCGCTGCAATCGCCTGATCCCAAGCCGGCTGTGGTGCAGGTGCTGGTGAACGAGGGGATGAGCACGCAGGCATCCACAGCGGTGAAACAGATGCTCGGGCAAGCGATGAAGATGGCGGGAGGGCAGCTCTCCAACCAGGCATTGACGATGATCAGCACGCAGACGGATATGCTGCCTGTAACAACCGCACAGGCTCTCCTTACCCCGTTTGAGGTTCAGGAGGAGGTTGTACATCCTGTCGGGATTAATCACGCAAGCGGCAATGCGCCGGGCATGCTGGTGCAGATTTTATGGATTGGATGTCTGATCATTAGCGTGTTCATGTTCCAGGCGCTGCAGAAAGCCGTAGCTGACGGCAGCGGCAGGGGAACCTCGATTGTGCTGCAAGGCGCTGCCGGTTTGCTGCTGGCGGGTCTGGCTTCCGGTTTCCTGGTATGGATGGCATCCTCCTGGTATGGCATGGAGTTTACCAACGGGGGCCGCGTTTGGCTGATGCTGTGGCTGGCAGGTTCTGCTTTTTTCCTCCTTCAGTCGACCCTGCTCAACTGGATGGGAATCCCGGCTATGGGCATCTTGGTGCTCCTGATGTTCTTCTCGATGCCGCTTCTTAATATGGCGCCGGAGTTTCTGCCGCAGTCAACACAGGATTGGCTGTACTCGTGGACGCCGCTCCGCTTTGCTGCTTCGGCTCTAAGAGATGTAATGTATTTTGACGGCGTTTCCGCATCTTCTGCGAATGCTGCCGTACTATGGTCTATCGCCGGAGGTTTCCTTGTTCTGCTGCTTGCCTCGGTGCTGAAGAAGGGGAGCCTTTCCGACAAAAGAAAGTCGATGACCGCTTCTTAATAGAGGTTGTTCAAAATGTAGTCTTTTGATAAGAAAACCAATCGAGGCAAATTCAGAGCTGAGCGACCGCGATTCGGAAGTAGGTTTTCTTGCGATATAGAATTTCATCAACTCCGTTGATAACTTATAAATCCTATATCTAACACGAAGGGAGTCAAGAAGGAACTCGGCATCGAATCTTGAATTCAGTCGGGCCTTCCGGTGCTCACGTACCCAAAACGTACGCTCCGCTCCTCAGTCCCTAACTTCATCCAACCTTCTCGGTGCTGAAAATCCGACTTTTTGAACACGCACTAATAGAATAGGCTGGCGAATGGGCAGTGTGGGTTTACCCGCACTGCTTTTTTTGCTACGCTCAAGCAGCTTGGTCCATGTTAGCCGGGAACATGGCAGCAGTGCGTTGGCACCGTGACGGTCCCCCTTGTATTAGGTGAATAAAAATACTATCGTTCTTCAAGATGACGGCCTGTATAATCCTGAATAAGGGAGTGTGAGCGTAAGTTGAAGATTAAAGTGATCATAGCGGACGATAATTCGTTTATCAGGGAAGGTATGAAAATCATTCTGACTACGTTTGATGAGTTCGACGTCGTGGCGACCGTTGAAGACGGCCAGGAAGCGGTGGCCTATTGCGAAGCGCATGAAGTGGATGTGGCGCTGATGGACGTCCGGATGCCGAATCTGAACGGTGTTGAGGCCGCGAAGCAGCTCACGGAGCGTACCAAGACCAAGACGCTGATCTTAACGACCTTCGACGACGATGAATATATTACCGATGCGATCCTGAACGGCGCCAAGGGTTATCTGCTAAAGAATAACGACCCGGAACGGATTCGCGATGCAATCAAAACGGTGTACCACGGCCATCATGTGCTGCAGGACGTCGTGCTGGATAAAATCAAATCCGGGCTCTCTCCCGGAAAGCCTGAAAAGGAAGATAAGGCAGACAAGTTCGACCGGAGTCTATTCACCGAAAGGGAACTGGACATTATGGCGCTCATCGCCAAAGGGCTGGCCAACAAGGAAATTTCGAAGAAGCTGTTTATTTCCGAAGGCACGATTGCCAATCACATCACTTCAGTTCTCAGCAAGACAGGTCTTGAGCATCGAACCCAGATTGCGATTTTTTATCTGACGGGGGAAGTGAATAAGTGAGCGAACGCCGAAATTATGCCGAACTGTGGGTCATCGGTTTCAAAAGCATGCTGTTCCTGTATGTGATCAGCCAGTCGTATGCCTCTGATCTTGCGATAACGTCATGGTATATACTGGTCATGCTTCTCTACCTGTCCGTGAATGTATCCGTCTATATTTTCAAGAGTCGCAATACACAGCCATACTTCATGGTACTGGCTATTCTTGTTGTCGTGGCGTCCTCATTCTACATTCATCCGCTGTTCTTCATGCTGCTTCCCGCGAATCTGTATGAGCTGTTGTCTTTATATCTTCGCAGGAGCTGGATGATCCTGATTCTCCTGCTGGTTCCAGCGTTTATAGTGCCTTACGAGCTTGGCTTGACCTATTTCTTTATATCCGTTCTATCCTATATTTATCTCACCATGCTGAGAGCTTTTATAAGCCGAGTCACATCCTATCAGGAGCAGAACGAGCAGATGCATCGTGAACTGGATCGGTTGACCCAGCGGCTGAGCGAAAATAATGAGTACAGCCGGCAGTTTGAATATATGTTCAAGCTGGAAGAGCGAAATCGGCTGTCCCAGGAAATTCATGACAAGATCGGGCATTCCATGACGGGAGCATTGATTCAGATGGAGGCGGCCAAGCGCTTGATGACAACGAATCCGGACAAGTCCGCCGAGCTGCTGCAGAATGCCATATCCATCTCCAAAGAAGGCATTGAGAGCATCAGGCTGGTTTTGAAGAACGTAAAGCCTCCTACGGAGCAGCTCGGCATCAACCGAATGCGTTTATTCCTAGAGGAGTTCTCCACCCAGCACCCGATCAAGACCGTATTAACGCATGAGGGCAATATGGATGTGATTACACCGCTTCAGTGGAAAATCATTCAGGATAACACCCAGGAAGCGTTAACCAATACGATGAAGTATGCGAATGCAACGGCAGTCTCGTTACATATCGAAGTTCTGGGCACCATGATCAAGGCCAAGGTCAGCGACAACGGCAAGGGCATGCAGAAGGTCATCAAGGGTCTTGGGATCATAGGCATGGAGGAGCGCGCCGCGGTCGTGAATGGTACCGTGATCGTGGATGGCTCCGACGGCTTCTCGGTGACCACTTTAATACCTTATAGCTAAAACCGGTAAGTGCATTTGGCGGATTAGAGATATCGGGTCAAAATGACATTCCCCACAAGGGTGAAGATTTGGATCGTCAACAACATGAAGATTCTCATGGATAAGGATGAACTTGTGCACTATCGCAAGGGCATCCTTTTTTCGTACGATAAATGCAGATCAAGTCCACCGGTTGAAGCGTGGATGGAATATGGAGGCGAAAAACGTATGAACGTGCTGGAGATCAAAGGTCTTACGAAGAAGTTTGGGGATTTCATAGCGGTAGATCAGTTGTCGTTGAACATACGGGAAGGCGAGATCTTCGGCTTCCTGGGCGCGAACGGAGCAGGCAAGAGCACAACCATTAATATCATATCGTCGCTCATGCCCATGACCAAGGGAGAGGTTCATGTCCTGGGCAAGAATCTGATGAAGCACAGAAAGTTCGCGAAGCAGCAGATCGGCATGGTTCCGCAAGAGGTCGCGATATATGAGGATTTGACCGCCTATGAGAATGTTCATTTTTTTGCCGGATTGTATGGAATGAGAGGATCGGAGCTTAGGAGCAGGGCCGAAGAGGCGCTTGCCTTCGTCGGACTTAGTGACAAACATAAGATGTACCCGAAGAGCTTCTCCGGAGGCATGAAGAGACGACTGAATATCGCTTGCGCGATTGCCCACAGACCGAAGCTGATCATCATGGATGAGCCGACCGTCGGCATCGATCCCCAATCGAGGAACTATATTCTGAACTCGGTCAGGAAGCTGAATGAGATGGGCAGCACGATCCTGTACACGAGCCATTATATGGAGGAAGTGGAGGAGCTCTGCACCCGGATTGCCATTATCGACCACGGCAAGATCATAGCGGAGGGCACAAAGGCACAGCTGAAGGCCATTATTACGGACCAGAAGGATATCGGGATCGAAGTGCAAACGGCCGCCCATCTTGAAGCGAGCAAGCTGAAAGAGATCGCGGGCGTCAAATCGGTTGAAGTGAAGGAGAATACCGTGCACATCAGCTCCGACGCAGGGGTCAATAACCTGAATAAAATCATTCAGGTATTCATGGCGCAAGGCATTGAAATTCGTTCCGTTCAAGCGTCCGAGCCGAATTTGGAAACGGTGTTCCTGACGTTGACCGGCCGAAGCCTTCGGGATTAGCGGACCATGGAAGAGGGAGGTGGAAATACATGAACGTACTGAGAATCGCGCTGAAGGAGATGAAGATCGTCCGGGAGCCGCGGATGCTGGTGTTTATGCTGGCAACCCCGGTGCTGCTCATTTTGATCCTAGGGACAGCGCTTTCGAATGCTTTTAACGGCAGTACCACGATTGGAGACATCCGGGTGTTATACCAGAACGACGGTGCAGAACCAGCGCTTACGGAGCAATGGCAGGTTTTCATGCAGGAGGCGGAGCGCTCATCGGGCATGGTCTTTGAGCAAGTCAAGGAAGGCATGGACGGAGGGCAGGAAGTGAAAAACAACCGGTACACCGGTTACGTGGAAATGGACGGCCAAGGTATCCGTTATGATGGAAACAGCCGCAACAGTATGGAGAACGGGATTGTACAGGGGATGCTGTCCGCATTTACCGACCGGTACCGGCTGTCAGCCGAAGCCGCGAAGATCGATCCGGGATATGAGAGCAAGCTGCTTGTTGATGATGGAGGGAGCTATGTGCTGGAGTCTTCCATTCAGGGAGCGAGGCAGCCGGGTTCGCTTGATTATTTTTCGATTGCGGTCACCACGATGATCATCCTGTACAGCGCCTTGACGGCAGGCGGACTCATCGATAGTGAGCGAAAGCGAAACACCGCGCAGCGCCTATTGGCCTCACCGGTGACGAAAGCCGAGATTTTTGCCGGAAAAATAATGGGCACGCTCGCAATCAATGCCGTATTTGTCATCATCGTTGTGCTGATCAGCAAATATATGTTCAATGCCTATTGGGGGGAGAGCCCCATCATGGTATTCCTGGTGTTGTTCACCGAGATCCTGTTTGCGCTCAGCCTCGGGCTCGGCATCAGCTACGTGCTGAAGGGAAATGCAGCCGGAGCTGTCATCATGGTCATTATTCAACTGGCTGCGTTCTTTGGCGGAGGATATACGCCGGTTGCAAGCACAACGGGATTCATGAGGGAGGCCGCAATGTATTCTCCCCTGCATTGGTCTAATGAAGCTCTGCTGCAAATTATCTATTCAGGCGATGGGACTGCAGCCGTGCATGCGATGATGCTGAACGTGGGATTTTCCGTCCTGCTATTGGCGGTAGCCATGATTTCGATGCGAAGAAGGGAAGGGCTGTAATGATGAAGGATATGCTCTGGCTCATTCGAAAGACGATATTGACCTCGTTGAAGGATTATAAAAATCTGCTGCTCGTTATCGCGCTTCCTATTGTCGGCATTCTGCTATCCACCTTAATCTACAAGGGTTCTGGAGAGACTTCGGTTAACATTGGCATCGTGAATCACGATATCGAACAGAAGGTCACGCAAGATACGATCGATTTTGTTGCTCATTTGGAGCATACCGAGGCATCAGTCATTAGGGAATCGGAAGCGGATGACTTGGTTGTGTCGGGTGAACTGGATGCGGTGCTGATTTTCCCCGAGGGGTTTGCGCAGAGCGTAATTCGGGGGGCACCCGAGCCGGTCCGGATCGAGTCGATTAAGGGAGCTCAGGTTACGGGGTATGTCAAATCGTATCTGAACGCGTACATCCGGAATATCTCCTCCATGGGGGTTATGGCGGGTGGCGATGCCTCCGCATTTAACGAATTATACAGCGGTTATCGGAGTTCAACGTTTCAATTGTCCACGACTACGGTTGCGGATCAATCGGTCAATCATGATATGACCAACCGGACGATTGGTTACTTGGTTGTGTTCATGTTATTCTCCGCCGTGAATCTATCGGCATTAACGATCCGGGATCGAGAGAACCGTACGTACTATAGACTCTTATCGTCGCCTATTACGGCCCGCAGTTACGTCTTCTCGAATGCCATCGTGAACATCGTTCTGATGATGATCCAGATTGCGGCCACCTTGTTTGTCATGACCCGGTTCTTTCATATCGAGCCTGGCCTTCCGCTCTGGCAGATGTTCTTGATTCTGTCGCTGTTCGCTCTGGTCGCGGTCAGTTTATCGCAGGTCATTGTCGCGTTCTCGGACAGCACCATGATGGCGAACGGAATCCAGACGATGGTGATCATGCCGACTTCGCTGCTGGCGGGGTGTGTATTCCCGCTTACCGTGATGCCCGAAGCGATTCAGCGAATCGCCGATTTCCTGCCGCAGTATTGGCTGCTCGATACGTTCGGCAAGCTTCAGCAAGGAAGCGCGTTGACCGACATTATGTTGAATGTGGCGATTCTACTGGCTTTTGCCTTGGCCTTATCGCTGATTGCAACCTACAAGTTTGGAAGAAATAGAGATACGCAGAGCTATGTATAAAAAATAAGCAGGGCGCCCCTTAACCTGATTCCTGAAGCAGGATGCAGATATTAAGGGACGCCCTCTCGGTTCTTTCAGAACGTGACCAATCCCATCGCTTTCTTGGCGGCAAGCAGTGTTGGGCCTGCGGTTTCGGAAGCCCGCTTCGCTCCGTCCATCAAAATGCGATCTAGCTCGGAGGAATTCACGATTTGATGGAACCTCTCCTGGATCGGTTGAAGTTTCTCGATGACCACTTCGGCCAATTCTTTCTTGAACGTGCCGTATCCTTGGCCTTCATACCGTTTCTCGATGACGGAGATGGCTTCCTCGGAGAATACCGAATAAATCTCGATCAGATTGCTGACCGCCGGCTTCTGCTCCCAGTCATGCCGGACCTCGCCGTCTGAGTCGGTAACGGCCTTCGAGAACTTTTTGCGGATATCCTCCGGCGTATCCATCATGTGGACACAGCTGTTTTTGTTCGGATTACTCTTGCTCATCTTCTTGGACGGGTCGTCAAGACCCATGATGCGGGAGCCAATATCCTGAATGATCGGTTCAGGCACCGTAAACGTGCGGCCATACCGGTTGTTGAAGCGTTCGGCCACATCGCGGGTCAGTTCCAAATGCTGCTTCTGGTCGTCGCCGACAGGCACATGCGTTGCCTGATAGAGCAGCACATCGGCAGCCATCAGGACGGGATACGTGAAGAGCGCCGAGCTGACCGTTTCTTGACCTTCCGATTTCTCCTTGAATTGGGTCATCCGCTTTAATTCACCAAAATGCGCCTGCGTCTCCAGCAACCACCCGAGCTCTACATGCGCGGGGACCTGGGATTGCAGAAAGATCGTCGCTTTATCGGGGTCAATGCCTGACGCAATGTACAGAGCGGCAATGTCCCGCGTGCGCTGGTGCAGCTCCATGGGATCCTGATAGACCGTTATCGCATGCAGATCCGGCACGAAGAAATAGGACTCATACTCATGCTGCAGCTTCACATATTGACGGAGCGCACCTCCATATCCGCCAATATTCAAATCCCCGCTCGGCTTGATGCCTGACAATAATCGTTGCATAAAAAACACCTCCTAATGGTTTGCGAACAACACAAAAACACCTCATCCCTCTATGGGACGAAGTGTAACTCCGCGGTACCACCCGAATTCGACTATACTGTCGCTCTTTAGCATGACGTGGAAATGGGGAAAACACCATTATTATTCCTGCCATATCTCCCAAAGTAACGGTGGAGAGCCGTCAAGGCCTACTGCTCCGGCACAGCCGAAAGGTTCGGGTTGAAGCGAGAAGATCCATTCACTCATTCCGGGGTACCGGGCCTCGCACCATTCGCCGGTTCGCTTGGACCTCAAGAGATAAGCTACTATTTCTTCTCATAGCCGTGTGGTATGTTGTTCTTAAATTCATCTGCGCAGCTCTTTTCGGATGTAAAGAGAGAACAAGATGATTTGAAGAGTATCATCACACAGGTGTTAAGTGAATGTCAAGAGGAATCGGGTGGTCTGAATCGGGCCCGGGAGGCGCCGGCGAAGGCGATGGAGAATTTTCGATATATCATCCATCCGGTGCAGAATTCTTGAAGAGAGGTAACCTTTTTCGTTCAGATCGGCACTTAAGGGATAGAGACACCATGAAGGGAGGTTTTAGTGAACGTGTTCCAGTGGATTGAGGAAGCCCGGCGGGGCAGTGCGGAGGCCCAGGGAAGCTTGGTCCGGCATTTTACCGGCATGGCGCTGGCCGTAGCCTACGATAAATTGCAGGATCCTTATTTGGCGGAAGATGCCGTGCAGGAGGCCTTTACGGAGGCCTTTGCGAATCTGCACAAGCTGCAGGATCCTCGGCGCTTTCCCGGATGGTTCAAAGTGATCGTGGAGCGGCAGTGCTACAGAGACCGGCGCCGCAAGCAATTGCAGACGTTACCGCTGCATGAGATGGAATTGCCGGCTGGCGACCAGCGGAGCTTGGAGTTTGTCGTGGAAAAGAGAGAGATGATTCGCCAGCTGCATGCCACGATCGCGGATTTGCCGCCCAGCATGCGGATTGCGGTCCAGCTCTATTATTTTCAAGGCTACAGCCTGCGGGAGATCTCACAATATTTGGATATATCCTTGCCGGCTTTGAAGGAGAGACTCTTTGATGCCCGGCGGAAGCTGAAGAACACGCTGCACGTAGCCGACTTTGTATCGGTGTTCACCGATCTGTATGAGGGAGGAAAACGTATGCTGCATATCGTTAACGGGGATTCGGTAGGGGATAAGCTGAAGCAAGGGAACATTCAAGGAGATATCCTGGCGTGGAGGGAGCTATATTCGTTTGGTCCGGTCTTCACGAAGATGGACGAGCCGGATCATCGGAGAACAAGAGCTCGGTATTTGGAGCAAACGCTCGGGATTCCGGAGAAGGAATATATCGAGACCTGCGAGTTGCAGGAGAGGAAGCTACAGGATTTTCGAAAATATGATGAAATCGTGCTCTGGTTTGAGCATGATCTGTTTGACCAGACCATGCTGGCCTACTTGCTGCATTGGTTTAAGGAACAATCACTGGGAAATACGAAGCTGAGTTTGCTGTGCATTGGCGCCTACCCGGGCGTCGAGCTTTTTCGGGGGCTGGGGCAGCTTAGCACGGAGCAGCTCGAGACTTTATCGGGCACATGGCATGCAATTGGAGAAGAAGAGCTTAGGCTGGGCAGCATGTTGTGGGAATGCTATACCTCGGATGGGCCGGAAAGACATCAGCGCATGCTGGAGGTGGATTCCTCGGCACTGCCTTATGCGAGAGATGCGTTCGAAGCCCATCTGGCACGGCTGCCCTCTGTGAACCATGGACTCGGGATCATCGAGAAGACGACGTTAGAGGCTGTAGCGGGCGGAATCCATAAGCCGTATGAGTTGTTCCGAAAGGTAGGTGATAAGCTCCATACACTCGGAATGGGAGATCTGGAGTTCTGGTATTACCTGGCGAAGATGACGGAGGGCCCGAATTCGTTGCTGGTTATCGATGGTACAGCACCGTTTCCGGACTTCAAGCAGGTCGTCCCGCATTTCCAAGACCGGGTGCTGCAAGTGACGAGTGTGGGGCATGGGGTATTAGCCGGGAAGACCGACTATGCCTGCTCCGGAACGATCGATAAATGGGTAGGAGGCCTGCATGTGCGGGGCAAGGCTCCATCATGGCGCTGGGATCCGGAGCGGAAGTCGGTTGCGCGGATAGCTGAATCCGATTGAACAGCAGATATAGGAAAAAAGCGATCTTGAGCAGATTGGCGAATCAGATTAACAGCAGATAAAACATAAGAGCGATCCTTGCTGGCGTTAATGCCCAACAAGGATCGCTTCTTTTTAACATATCAGAAAGGATAAACCTCGGGGGATCTGCTGCCTGATATCGTTACAGATGAGAACCGCCGGTTGCATCGACCATCTGCCCCGTGACCCAGCGCCCGTCGCTTGATGCGAGAAACGCTACGACATCCGCAATATCCGACGGCTGACCGATTCGGCCAAGCGCGGACATCTCAGCGGCATGCTGCTGCCCTTCCGGCGTATGCAGCCATGCAGCATTCACATCCGTATCCACGATGCCAGGGAGAACCGCATTCACCGTGATCCCGCGTGGACCGAGCAGCTTGGCGAGATGCAAGGTGAACGTATTGACGGCTCCCTTGGTGATGTTGTAAGCCATAATATGCGGGTAGGCGATCCGCGTAACGCCGGAGGAAATGTTGACGATGCGCCCGTCGTCACGCAGGAGCGGCAGGGCCTGCTGCACCAAGAAGAACGGTGCTTTTACATTTACGGCAAGCAGCTCATCGAAGCTTTCCTCGGTCGTCTCTTCAAAGGTCTTGGAGGTTCCGATGCCTGCGTTATTCACCAGAATATCGAAACGGTTGTCCCCCGTTACGCGAAGAAGTTCCTCCTTCAGCGAATGAATCAGCCCTTTTACGCCGTCTACCGATTCAAGTTTGGCACCTAAAGCGATAGCTCGCCCACCCTGATCTTGTATGGTCTGGACAACCTGATCCGCCGCATCCCGGCGGGTTCCGTAATGGACAATGACCAGAGCCCCTTCTTCCGCTAACCGAAGCGCGATTCCTTTGCCGATGCCTCGGCTTGCGCCTGTAACTAATGCGATTTTGTTTTCCAATCGTTTCATGAAATCCCACTCCTCTTGTTCGATTTAAAGCTACTGTACACTCTCCTGTT
This sequence comes from Paenibacillus sp. Dod16, assembly GCF_049893405.1. Lineage (NCBI taxonomy): Bacteria > Bacillati > Bacillota > Bacilli > Caryophanales > Paenibacillaceae > Paenibacillus > Paenibacillus sp. Dod16. The sequence goes on along the minus strand of NZ_JBNDYG010000025.1, from coordinate 19,944 downwards.
AAGGGGAGAGTCAAGAATTATTCTAGCGTTTTTCATGAACAAAAAGGACATCCGGGGTTACTGCTTCTGCAAGTACGAGTGGAGACGGGGTCGAGGTTCGTTTCGACAGCCTATCACGGGAAGGAAGAGTTACTCCCCGTTACCTTGCAAGGGGATAAGCAATTCCGCAGGGCGCTTCTTGCCGTAGATATCTTTATCCGAGGTGAGATAGATCTCGCGGATCGGCTCCGATTCCGCCTGAACGAGGCCTTGTGACGAAATCCATGCCCTGAGCTCGGGTACGACGGGGCAGGTGTAGGTGTACGGATCACAACGATGTACAAGAGATGCGGCAGATTTCAGCTGCGGCAGAAAGTCCACGCGAATGCGCCCATTAGCAGGTATGTCCCTAGTTATAGGAACTGCGACTTCGATGTCGGCAATGTCGGCATTCCCGCTGCCGTGGTCATGCCAAAGAATGGTTAGCTGCCTGGCCTCCTCTTCTCCATTAGAGACAGCGTATTTCGTAATCTCATCCAGCAAGAGACATAGCTGGCTGCGGGGGACTTGGTCACGAATGAAAGCGGCACGCTGCGATGGGACTTCCCGGATAATGGGACCACTTGGATTCCCTGCTTCGGATCGTTCCAAGCGTGTTATCCTGCTGTTGACCTCATCCAGCTGCAGCTGGAGGGTCCGCATCGCATGCTGAAGCTCCGTCATTTTATCCGCAAGTTTGTTTTTTACGATATCGCTTCCTATATCCTCTTCCAAAAAAGGCTTGAGCTGTTCCAAGGTAAACCCCTGCTCCTTGTAAGCGGCAATCCGCTTGACGGTCAGAAGCTGCTCCTCGGAATAGTAACGGTATCCGCTTTGTTCATCAATATGGGCCGGCTTCAATAGGCCCAGCTCATCATAATATCGCAATGTTTTGATGGAAATGCCGCTGACCTTGGCAAAAGCGCTGATCTTCATCATGCCGGCTGCAACCTCCTTTACGATTCGGTCTCTCATGGATAACGATATCATATCTCGCGCTCCTGCTTACGTAAATAACGCAGTTCGCCGGATCTGAAGGAACAACTCGGTCCCAAGACCGAGTCCGTTTTCATCCCGGGGCGGGAATTCAGTTCGGCCGAATTATCGTACAATATGTTCAAAGAAGATTCGTGATCCCGCTTAAAGAGTAAGAAAGGAAAGGAGATGAGGCTGATGAACGGAACGTACGAGGATCGCCAGGCGATCCAAGCGTTATTCGATTCGCTGTCCAAGGCGTGGGGAGAAGGGAATGGCCGGGCTTATGCGGAATGCTTTACGGATGATGCGGATTACGTCACGTTCAGCGGACAGCACTTGAAAGGCCGCCAAGAGATCGATGAAGTTCATCAGAAGCTGTGGGATGGGGTGCTGCGAGACTCCAAGCTGGTTGCGGGACCAACCTCGACCCAGCTGCGTTTCCTGACCCCGGAGCTTGCGATAGCCCAGGCTACGGGAGCGGTGCAGCTTAGATATCATAAGAAGCCGCCCACCGGCCGCTTTTCCATTAATACCAACGTGCTGATCAAGGTGAACGGGGAATGGAAGATATCCGCATTTCATAACTGCCGGATTCAGAAGCCAGGCTGGATCCAGCGGTTGGTGATGCGTTCGAAATCAAAATCCAGCTGAAGTAGAGAAAGCGGAGGATTGCTTTGAAGAAGGGTTCGCAGATTGGAAAAGGCAGGAGCGCAGAGGTGTATGAATGGGGAGAGTCTCAGGCATTAAAGCTGTATTATGAAGGGTATCGGCCGGAATGGGTGACGTATGAGGCGGAGATGGGCCGCATCGTTGCCGAAGCGGGCGTGCCTGCTCCTGCCGTCTTTGACATGGTGGATATCGAGGGACGAACAGGGCTGGTGTACGAACGGGTTACAGGACCGTCGATGCTGCATCAGGTTCAATCGTCACCGCTTCAGCTATTGAAGTGCGCCCGTGAGATGGCACGGCTCCAGCATGCGATGCATGGCTGCACAACAACCTTGCTGCCGTCGCAAAAAGAAAGGCTGGAGCATGCAATTCTTGATGCAAGCGGCATCCTGCAAGGAAAGGCCCAGGCTATATGCAAGGTACTGGATTCATTTCCGGAAGGCGATTCGATCTGCCATGGCGACTTTCACCCGGACAATGTGATTGTCACCGAGAACGGATGCCGGGCGATCGACTGGAACAATGCCCATGTAGGTAACCCGCTATGCGACGTCGCCAGGACATCGCTGATGTTCCAATCGCCGTTTAACCCGGACGATCAACCGGGCATCCTGCTGCTTCCGCTCCGGATGGCCCGCATGCTGTGGAATAAAGTATATCTGAACGAGTACTGCCGCTTATCCTGTGCGAAGCTGGAGGATATCGACCGGTGGATGCTGCCCGTAGCGGCAGCCAGGCTGAGAGAGGATGTCCCTGGAGAAAGAGAATGGCTGCTGGGTCTAATTGATGATCGGCTGCGTGCATATGCTTGATGGAGATCAGGGCTTCTAAGAACCCATCAAGGCTCCCCGTAACGGGAAAAGTCGCCGAACAATCTCAAAACTTCTAGTTTCAATACGGAACGGGAAGTATAAGGATAGATAGACGACGAAGCAGAAGGTGGGAATCCCTCATGAGCAAATGGAAGGCAAATACCCGAGTTAGCCGTTATGCAGGCATCAGTATTTTATTGGGCGGAGCGCTGTTTGTTACAGCTACACTTATGCACCCGCCGGCTACGGATCCCTGGACGGGTCATCATGTTATTTCGATGATTCCGGACATGCTGATTTATTGGCAATGGGATCACAGCCTGATGCTGGCGGCGATATTATTATGGCTTGGAGGACTGTCTCTCGGGGAGACCATGGCCGGTAGACGCCCGGCTGCGAGGATGGCTGCCCGCTTGTTCATTGCAGCGATTACGATATGGGTGCTCGTGCTCGCGATGGAATTAACCGTTCTCCCGGTGCTGGCCAAGGAGTGGGGTTCGGTGCAAGACCCGGGGACGGCCGCCTTGGGTGTCGGGTTATTTGCTTTCGGCATTATGGCCGGGGATTTTGCCACGATGCTGGCCTGGATCGGAATAAGCCTGCTTAGCATTGCGCTGCTCTCTGAAGAAACTGTGAAACCGGTCATGGCATGGATAGGCATAGCAGCAGGGTTGTGGGGAGCGATTGGCATACCTGCAGCACTGCTGCTTCCGAAACTCGGGGTTATCATCTATCCGATCACCTCAGGTCCGGTGTTTATATGGACACTGATATTTGGCGTTTACATGGTAATAGGGCGAAAAACATAAAAAGCAGGAGACCTATAGGTTTCCTGCTTTTTTGCGAATCGGCACGATCGTCCAATAGGTGCCGCATCTCCACAACCATTCGAGGGGTCCGTATTGGAACCAACGCATCCACAGATTGCTGGCTATGATCTGACAGACCACAATCCCAAGGGAAACGAGTGTAGATACGACATAAGTCGTCGGTGTGGTGTTCAGTATTAGGCGCTGAATACCTACCAGAAAGACGGTTTGTCCGATGTAGTTGGTAAGCGCCATCCGGCCGTATGCCTGTAACGGATACAGTATCTTTGCGCCTAAACGGGTGCACCCCAGCAATAAGAGCGAGCTCAGATAAAATGCAGACACGATAGGACCCGTTGCTACCCCGATGTGTGTCAGAGTTAAGGCTGCTTCCATGGTTGGTGACGGCGATTCGCCTTCTACCTCGAATAGAAACGATGGCATAGGTTCGGAAGGCGCTACCCACCACATGGCGCCGATGGCGAAAATCGTTCCTAACAGAGACAGTACCCAAATCATGCGCAACGAGCGTAATCTTAATCCCTTGTTGATCGCATCAAGTAATCGATATTGGCCTGCAGCTAAACCTAATACGATCAGGAAAGGGATGGTGAGGAGTTTGACGCCCATAACGGCCGCTATAACAAACCCCGCCAATCCGATGAGAAGATTAACCCTCCGCGGAGCCCAATAGAGAGGAACCGCAAGCAGGCCAACAACCGCATAATAGAATAATGCCTCCCCCGATTGATAATGCTGATGTATGAACCCGAGTAGGACCAAGATCGCTAACCGGCGGATATACAGCCGAAGCCTTGGCTTTCCTCCCGCAACAGCGCTTCGGGATAGGAACATGTAGAACCCCAGCCCGAACAGGAACGTGAAGATCGTGTAGAATCGGGCCTCCACGAAAAAGGTAAGCACGCGCTGCAGCCAAAAATCCGCTGAAGTTTCCGGCGTGGCGATGAGCCAAAGCGCCAATACGTTAACAAACGGGAGGCCAAGCAGTGCAAAACCCCTGAACTGGTCTAAAAAGTGCAATCGCCCCTTTCCAGTGGCAGGCTGGCGTTTCATCACGGTCTCATTTTTTACAGGAGCCATTAGTTACACCATCATCCTATTTACAGACTTGATATAACGGGCTCTGGCGATCAGGAAATAAATCATTTGAGCGGCCAAGAATGCCGATGAAGCCGCCAATACAGGACCACTTACGAAAGGAGAATCCAGGTATGCAAGAACCGGGCCGAGCACGACTAAGGACTGCAGGGCTGCAACCAGAATGGGGATAAAGAACAGCACAGCAATCTGAATCGTCGCGGAGATGTTCATCTCACGGGCGCTGAGTCCGATCTTGGACAGGGACCGGTACATCGCCTGGTCAGCTGAAAGCTCCGTATGCAGCTTGAAATACAGGAAGCTGGCGGATGAGATCGAGAAGATTAAGGCGACAAACACCCCGATAAAGCTGAATAATGAAAATCCTTGTTTATTGACGTAATAGTTCTCCGCCCTGGAATCGATAAATCCTTCACTGATTGTACTTCTGTTCCATTCCGACAACTCAAGGCCGAGCTTGGTTTCAGGATCATCCTTCTGAGGGAGCCCTTGCGAATCGGGAAGAATAAACGGATACGTATAACTCACACTGATTTCATCTGCTTTGTTCCCGCCCCTTAGTTCTTCAAACATGGTGTCCGTAACGACAAGCAATCTGCCGCTGTATACCAAAGCCGCAATCCGGTCTGTGCGGTTCTTCAAGATGAAAGAGTAGGGTTGACCGGATAATTCGATATCCGCTTCCGTTAGCTTCCCTTGACTCTTCTTCGCTGCATTCGGCGTTTCCGCCAGTAAGGCTTCATTCTCGCCGAATGTCCCGGCCGGCTTGGTATTTATCAAAGCAGCCAAACGGTCGTATTGGGATTGCGGGATGATGTGTAAGGAGTCCTCTCCATTCGCTGACAAGCGATAATAGATGGTTTCGACCTCCGCCCGTTTATACTCCAGCCCTTCTGTCTGCAGATGATTTTCAATCAGGGCCAACTCATCCTGCACTTTAGTCTCGTCGGCGATATAGCTGTAGCTGTAACTAAGCGCATACGGGTTATCTACATACACCGATTTGATCGATTGCTGCATAGCCAGTACGAAACCGGTGCTCATGGAAGCCAGTGCAACCACAACCGTGACCAGAAACAGCATGCGGGCATTATCCTTAATCTTGTAACTCATTTCGGAAATCCATAGCAGGTTTGTTCCTTTCCAGGTGGCCCTGCGATTTCGCTGCAGCATACGGACAATCCACACGGATAGCTGGGAGTAGAAGAAATACGTGCCCATAATGCCGGTTACCGCGGCAATGATCAGTGCCACAGGATCTAACTCTTTGACGCGAAGGACGGTGAAGCCGATGGTAAGCAGCACCACGCCCAAGAGGGCCAGGAACAGATTGGCTCTCGGTTCGGTTTTCGGTTTGCTGGTGCCTTTGAGAAGCTCCAGGACTTGATTCTTCCGGATAAATAACAAGGTGAAGAGCGAAATGACGAGAAACAGCGCAGCGAACGCACCGGCGGTAAGCAGCATCGCTTTAACCGGCCAATAGAACGGCAGCTCGTCCATATCGATGACTTTGGTGCTGATGAGCAGGAATACTTTGGATAACAGCATTCCGCTGGCGATGCCCGTTAGGATGGCAATGGCGCCAATCAGAATGTTCTCCAGGAAGATCAGCCAATTGATCTGTTTGGCTTCAGCTCCGAGGATGGTCAGAATGCCGAACTCCCGGTTCCGCGACTTCAGAAAGACGCTGATCGAATACAGCACGAATAAGAACGCAAACACGTAGACGATGACCGTGGCGATTGTCATTCCCGTACGCGTCATCGTGCCCATAGGCGAATTCTCAATGGCCGGATGATAGATGAATACCGCATACGTAAAAAAGATCATGACCATGAACGAGCTGCTGAGCAGGTAAGCGAAATATTGACGTGCGTTACGCCGGACGTTGTTAAACGCGAATTGAGGAAAGCTCACTTGTATTCCCTCCCCAGAACGATAGCGTATCGATGATTTTTTGGAAAAAGGCCTGCCGGTTCTCTCCGCGGTGAATTTCGGCGGCCAACTTGCCGTCTTTAATAAAAACGATGCGGTTGCAATAGCTTGCAGCGAGAGGATCATGCGTAACCAGCATTAATGTGGTACGATCCCGCTCGTTAATCTCGGCTAATGACTCCATCACGATCCGTGAGGAGTTGGAATCGAGTGCGCCTGTAGGCTCATCCGCAAGCAGTAACAGCGGCGCGCTGATGATAGCCCTGGCAATCGCGGTGCGCTGTCGTTGACCTCCCGAAATCTCGTACACGCGTTTATTCAGAATTTCGCGGATGCCAAGCCGTGAAGCGGTTTGCTGCAGCAGCGACTCCATGTCCTTGAGCGGACGGCGGTCCAGCGTAAGCGGAAGCACGATGTTCTCGGCAACGGTTAACGTATCGAGCAGGTTGAAATCTTGAAACACAAAGCCGAGCTGTCTGCGGCGGAAGTGGGCAAGCTCGCTTTTTTTCATGGTGTAAGGATTTTTGCCCCCGATCTTGACCTCGCCCGAGCTTGGACGATCGATGGTGGATACCATGTTCAGCAGGGTGGTTTTGCCGCTGCCTGAAGGGCCCATGATGCCGACGAATTCTCCTTCTTTGATAGTGAGATGAATATCGGTAAGAGCTTGTGTCGCCACTTTGCCCGCATATACTTTGTTTAATGCTTTTACTTCAAGAATATCCATAAACCCAGAAGCTCCTTTCTGTATACCTTATTAGTGTAGCCTAACTCTATCGTATACTGACCTGGCCCTGCTATGGATTTAGGTGAAAGGGAGCTTACAACTACCATAAGGTTATGTTCGTATATTCTGTTCGTATCTTAAGATTACCGGCGCGAGGTTTGTGGTCTATTCCCCCGATACAAAGAAGACACACCTAAGTTCCAGATGTGTCTTGGTTTTCGGCTCTGCGCATTGTCAAAGTAACGGTGGTTCCCTCGCCCAACTTGGATTCCAACTCAACGGAGTGCTCCAGCTTATGGGTGATTTCACGGACAAGATACAGGCCCATGCCGGTGGATTCATGATATTGCCGACCGCGCTCTCCGGTAAAGTAGGGATGGAACACCCGGTTGATGTCCTCCGGTGCTATGCCGATTCCCTCATCGCGGATATGGAGTTTGATGTGTTTCCCCGCTGCTTCTGCGGTTAATTGAATCTTCTTGCCGGGGCTGCCCGAGTAGTTCACGGCGTTCGTCAATATCTGACCCAGCATAAAACGAAACCATTTGGCATCCGTATAGACGGAGATCCGATCATCGATTTGGAACACCGGCGTAACCCCCTTACGAATGAACAGCTTGCGGTTCTCGACCACGGATTCGCTTACCGCAGCACGAAGCCCGATGGCTTCTACAGCAAAATCCTGCTCGAACCGGTCCAGGCGCGCGGTGTACAGCACCATTTCAAGGCCTTTGCGAATACGATCAAGCTCTTCCCGAATATGCTCGGCGGGTGCCTCTTCGACTTCATCGAGCGTCAGCTGAATAACCGACAGCGGGGTCTTCATCTGATGTACCCAGCGGTTGACGAAAGCGAGATGCTGGTCGGTTTGGCTTTGATGCCGATGCAGCTGTTGGCGGTATAAGCGCTCATAATGGCCGATCCGCTCGTGTATCGCTTCCGGCAGTGGCGCTTCGCCCAGGGGAGGGCTTAAGAATTCCTTCTCCGAAAGCTTCTCAGAAGAAAGCTCCCGATACATCGTGCGATGGGAAAGATACCGGTAAGCAAGATAGAGAAGCAGCACGACACTGCTTAACAGCACACCGTATAGTACGACAGTAAAGGGCCTGCCTTCACCGGTAAGCCAGTACAGCAGGGGGACAAGCAGCATTTGAACGGTAAAAAACAGTATGAGCGGGAGATGCTCCCGCATGAAAAGTTTCATGGGGTCTCCCTGCCCGTCATGAACCGGTAGCCTGCTCCCCGGACGGTTTCGATAAGATCTCCGGCGCCCAGCTCACGAAGCTTGCGACGAACCCTTGTAATATAAACATTTAACGTATTGTCATCAATGAAGTGCTGATCCTCCCACATCAGGTCCAGCAGCCGCTCGCGGCTGACCACACGGCCCTCTTTTTCCATCAGCATCGTCAGCAGGGCTGCTTCCTTTTGGGTAAGCTCGGCTGATTCGTCTCCATAGGTCACAACGAATCGCTCGGGATAGATGATAAGACCGGCGCTTTCGATGGTATGCTCATCCTCCTGGCCGGAGGCATAGGCACCGACCGCACGGCGCAGGTGGCTGCGGATTTTCGCCAGAACAAGCTCCATGTCAAACGGCTTCGTAATATAATCGTCCGCCCCGTTTTCCAAGGCCATAATCTGATCCATGCCGCTGTCTCGGGCCGAGATGAAGATGATCGGGCAGTGCGATTGGGTACGGATTTGCCTGCACCAATAGAATCCGTCGAATTTCGGCAGATTGACATCCAGCAGAACAAGATCCGGCTTCGTATCCGCAAAAATGTCCATCACGCGGCTGAAGTCTTCGGTGATCCGTACGTTGAAATCATATTTGGAAATAGCCGATCTTAATTTATCCGCGATTCGTTCATCGTCTTCCACAATCAGGATGGTATACACGGTTCCAGCTCCTTTGAACTCCTAAACTACATTATGTACTTACTATACCGAATTGGAGAGGGCGTTGGAAATCCAGAGGTTCATGTTTCTGAACGGAAGGTAACCAATTGTACGATCCCAAATTAACCTTTGCCCAGGCCCATGCATAAGATGTAGTCACATCAAACCTGCTGCCTGGGAAAGGGCGTGATTCATATGGGGATTCATTTAACCGCGATTCACTGGGTGTATCTGGCGTTTATCGTCCTGATCATGACGCTGTTGATTCGGCGGCGCGATACGGCGCTTGTTTGTATTACCGGAATATTTGCGCTTGGCCTTCTGGCAACGGAAACGCTGAGCGGCTCGGTCTCCGGTGTGTTTGATTCATTCATCTATGCGACCAAAGAGCTGATGGGCACCATCATGATTATATCCATCATCGTGGCGATGAGCAGGGTCTTGATCAAGACGGGGCTCAACGAGACGATGGTGGCTCCGTTAACCCGCTTTCTGCGTACTCCCGCGATGGCTTACTGGGGCATCGGAATCATTATGATGGTAACGTCCTTTTTCTTCTGGCCGTCACCAGCAGTTGCGTTAATTGGTGCGGTCTTGCTCCCTGTGGCTATCCGTGTGGGTTTGCCGGCTCTCGGTGCGGCGGTGGCAATGAATCTGTTCGGGCACGGCATTGCGTTATCGGGAGACTATATTATCCAGGGGGCGCCCAAATTAACCGCGGATGCGGCTGGATTGCCTGTATCCAGTGTCATGGCTGCCAGTGTGCCGCTCGTGATCGTGATGGGACTTGTAACAACCGTGGCGGCATTCTGGATGATGCGCAGAGATCAGCGGAACGGCAGCTGGAGAGATGGACTGGTAACCATTAAAAACACGGGAGACACGCTCACCACGCATACCGAAGAGGATGAGGCTGTTGCGGCCATATCCCCGGCTATGAAAAAATGGTTGGCTATCGTCATTCTGCTGTTGTTCGCAGCAGATGTTGTCGTCATGTTCATCCTAAAGCTGCAGGGCGGAGATGCAACGGCCTTGGTCGGCGGCACAGCCATCCTGATCCTCAGTGTCATTGCCCTGGTCGCTCATCGTAACCGGGGATTGGAGAAGGTCACCTCTTATTTGATCGAGGGATTCATGTTTGGATTCAAGGTATTCGGTCCTGTCATTCCTATCGCGGCGTTCTTCTATTTGGGGGATGCGGCATTTACCGATTTATTCGGTAAAGTGCTCCCGGAAGCATCCCATGGCATCGTGAACGACCTGGGGGTTGCCCTCGCGAATGCGGTGCCGCTGAACGGCGCGGTAGGTTCGGTAACGTTGACGATCACCGGTGCCATTACGGGTCTGGACGGTTCGGGTTTCTCCGGTATCTCGTTAGCCGGATCGATCGCGCAGCTGTTCGCTACGGCTATCGGCTCAGGTGCGGCTACACTGACAGCGCTTGGGCAGGTTGCCGCCATCTGGGTAGGCGGCGGCACGCTCATTCCGTGGGCGTTGATTCCGGCTGCAGCCATCTGCGGAGTCAGCCCATTCGAGCTGGCAAGGCGAAATTTGAAGCCGGTGCTGCTGGGTCTGGCCGCTACTACAGTCGTAGCGATGTTTCTGGTGTAATCAACAGCGAGAACTTAAAGAGCGCTGACCGTCATTGTCAGCGCTCGTTTAATCTGTTGAGGAACCGAAGTCCGTGATTCGCATGTTTACTTCATACGTAATGGGGATATGACTGAAGGTTTCATCCCAATTCTCCTGCACCTTCTTCCACACTTTCGGATGTTTGATGCGGATTTCATTGCCAAAACCCCCAACGTCCACATGATAGACATGCTGCATTTTGTTCAGGACCTGTTCGATCTGTTTACGGGCCTCTTCTTCAAACTGCTGCTCCATCTCTGAGATGTATCCACCCGATGAGGGAATTTCCGGAAAGCTCCAATCCTCGATTAGTCTGCCTTCTGCATTAACCTTGATATGAAATGAAATGTCGTCTCCCTGAACCTTTGGTATGATGGTGCTGTGGGATTTCTTGGGTTCAAAGGTTACGGTATGGCCGGTCTTCGGCGCATACGTCTTCAGCGCGCCTCCCATCACGTCTGCCGTAATCCAAGACAAGCCTTCCAGGTCATATTGGCTTAATTCCCCGATCCATTTCTTGGTCTTGCCTTTGAAAATGGCGGCTCCTGAGAATTTATGCTCGCTTTGAGCGGTAACGACATTTTGTAACAGGAAGCTTTCCCCGGATTGCATGGCGCTGTCAAGCTTAATGAGTGTCACGGGCGGGATGATTTTGTTGGAACGATAACGGTTATCCACGAGTCCCATCAAGTAAAAAGCAGGGATCTCCCCGGGTTCAGTAGAGCTTAACGCTTCAAGCGCGCTTCGGTGGCTGACCACCACTAGGCAGCTGGGGCGGATATCATTATCGCGGAGAATAAAGTCAAATACCTGTTCCAGGCTGTACCTTTTGGCTAATTCGCTAGAAACCACGATGACCTTCAGATGATGGCCGATAAGCGGCCGGTCTCTACGTAATGCAAATTGGCGAAAGATTTGAATGATGGAGTCGCCCGTCAACTGTTCGTTCAGGTAGGCCTTGCTTGGCGATGAAGAACTGGAACCTCCTTGCTTCTCGTTCTTTCCCGCAATTGGGGGTACGATCTGAACCGTTGCCGTCAGTACTTTCTTCTTCGGATAGGTTGCTCCTTGTTTATTGATATCTCGTTCGAAACTGGATTCATTCGCTGTATCGAGTCCCAATCCAACATAGACGCTGACATCCTCGATCTCGTTGCTGCTCCAGCAGCCGGTAGTCAGAAACAGCAGGATGCTGGCCGTCCATAGTGACGTAAATCGTAAATACCTGTTCATTTCGGCTTCACACCTTTCTTACGGGCGATGCTGATCAGAAGCAAGAGTAATGGTAAAGCGCCAAATAAGTAGATAGAGGCATTGCCTACCACATCTCCCAGCTTGAATGTTTCCGATACGTCCTTCGGAATCATCGCGATGAGGAAGATGACAGGAAGCAGGATAAAGAGAAAGGGCCGTATTTTCGTCTTAAGCAGCTGGGACCATCCTAACGAGGCTGCGTAATGCGTTATCGCAAAGGTCGAGAATATTTGCATGATCCAGATGACAAGCAGCAGGGACTCAAAACGTTCGAATATCAGTCCCTGCATTTCAAAACTCCGCATTAAGTCCAGTGTCGGCCATGTTCTTGTTTCAACTCCGTTTATGGACAGCCCGCCAATAACCATAATGACGGTGATTAAATAGATAACCAGGGGAACCGTAATGCCAACGAGCATGGCTTTGGTGCCTTTTTTGGGAGACTTCATAAACGCCATGGCAACAAACATGATTTCGTAACCCGTAAAAGATAGCAAAGATGGCTTTAACCCCCGAATCACGGGCATAAACCCTGAGCCGAGTACCGGCCTTAAGTTTTTGATATCAAAAATATTGCTGCTCAACAGGATAGCTATGAGGAAAAAAACCAGCGTAATCGGTAGAATGATCTCGCAGATTCTGGCGATGCTGTTGATCCCCCCGGTGGTCAAATACAGGCCGATCCACATAAAGGTCATCACGATGGCCCAGACGGGTGTGCCTTCCAGCAGATATAACCCCGTTACCTCCGCCATAATCCGGATCTCAAAAGCGGCGATGATAATGAAATAACCAATAAACAGCAGGCCTAGAACAAAAGCCAGCCATTTCCCGGTGATCTCAGGTACAAATTGAAACCATGTTTTCCCTTGAAATCTTCGGCATAACGACACAACGATCATTCCTGCCAACAGGATGATCAAACCGGAGATGAGAATCGAGATCCACACATCCGGCGTTTTGGCAGCCTCTACCGTCGTTCTGGGAAGTGTCAGAATACCGGCACCCAGCATGTAGTTAATGATCATGACGGCAGCTTGAGACGTGGTGATCTGGTCATGGGTGTTATTTGAGCTGCTCATGGTCCTCGCCTCATTTCGTGCTTAGGATGATTAATTTCTGCGGTCAGGGTCGTTCGGTTTTAACATTCGAGGTCGTTTCTTCATCACTTTCAGCGGAAACCGAATGAGGAAGTCCTTCAAGTCACTGATGCCGTAAGGCACCATTGGACTTGCATAAGGTACGCCGAAGCTCTTCAGTATGACCAAATGACTGCAGAGAAGAAGGAAGAACATCACGACGCCATATAGTCCAAGCACTGCCGCAAAGAACATCGCGGTAAACCGAAGAACGCGCAGTGTAATGCCGGCACTGTAGACCGGGATCGTGAAGGAAGAGATGGCGGTTACGGCTACGACAATAACGAGAAACGGACTGACAATACCAGCTTGTACGGCAGCATCGCCAATAATCAGACCGCCTACGATGCCCATCGCAGGCCCGATGGGTTTCGGGAGCCGGATCCCGGCCTCCCGCAATATTTCAATGGCGATTTCCATGATGAGCGCTTCGATGATTGAGGGAAAGGGCACGCCTTGCCTGGTTTCAATGATCGTTAGCGCCAGCTTGGTTGGAATCAGCCCGGGATGAAATGAAATAAACGAAATGTAGAGTGCCGGAGCCAGAAGTGCCAGCAGGGCGGAGAGAAAACGCAATAAGCGGACAAAGGATCCCGAGATCCATCTCTCGTAGTAATCCTCCGGCGACTGCAGCAGCATGCTGAACGTGACAGGGACGATAAGAGCATACGGCGTGCCGTCAAGCAGGATAGCTACTCGCCCTTCCAGTAAAGCCCCGATCACCCTATCGGGTCTTTCCGTGTTCTGCACTTGCTGAAAAGGACTCATGACATTTTCCTCAATCAATTGCTCGATGTATCCTGACTCGAGAGGGTCATCAATTTCGAGTTTCTGAATTCGCGTAACGACCTCCTCGACTAGCTTCGGGTCGGCAATATCCTTCATATAGGCAATGATCAGATCCTTTTTCACGCGGTTCCCAACCTCAAATCGGGTGAGCAGAAGGCTTTCGTTTTTTCCGTGAAGCCGCAGTAATCCTGTATTGTCTGCCAATCTCTCGGTAAACCCGACACGCGGGCCTCGAAGAAGTGCTTCGGATAGAGGTTCCTCCAGATTTCGGCTCTTCCCCTTGGCAGAACCAACCAGGAAGGCGCCTTGCATTCCATCTACCAATAATCCGGTTGTTCCCGCAAGAACAGACTGTACGAGTTCCAGTAATCTAGCGGTATGTTTAATTTCGCTTACAGGGAGCATCTGGCTGCTGATATAGGCTTTGATCGTATCGCTTGAACGATTGAACTGTTCCTGCTCCGCTTCTGGAATTCCCACCAACATGAGGGGCCTTATAAGGTGGGTGTCCATAAGATCATTGTTTATCAATCCGTCGACAAAAACGATGGCTGCCCGCGTTCCCGTTCCCCGGATCGTAAATTCTCTGATTTCTACGTCCCCGTTGTTACCGATTGCTTTACGGACGGATGTTAAATCTGCATCGTAAAGCCCCGTTAAGAGAGCCTGAGGCGAAACGCTATCCTCTCTCTCAGGGGGAGAGGGCTTGTTCGGTTTGAGGGAGTAACTCGAATTAATAGATTTCCGAAACCAATGGGTTAACGCCAGCATGAGGAAGGGTACCAGTACGAGTAGTAAAGCTTGAACCCAAATCGTCCACTTCGGAATATAGGATACAATTACTGACCACAATGAAAGTCACCCCGCAATTTTTTAGCAATAGATCATAGTGTGAATCAAGTGTATTGTTACCCGAGGTGATCTTGAAAATTCCTGTTATTTGAATATCAGGAAGAATACCCTGCGCCGTTGAAGTTATATAACCAATTGCTGAAAAACGGGATAACAAAAAGGGGCATCCCCAGGCCGCTGTCCTGATGGGGATACCCCTTACATATATGAACTAAGCTGTGATCGTTACTTCTTCGATATCGAGAACGGGAGCTCATCAGAGCTGTAAGCACGGTAGCTTGGAGCCAGCCCGAGACGGAAATCGAGGGACTTGCCTGCCAGAATATCCTCATGCGTAATGTACAGTTTGGTGTAATCCTGTCCTTCCAATTGAACGCTGGCCACGAAGTTGGACTGCGGATTGTTGTTGTCGGTATGAATCAACATCTGTTTGCCGTTTGGCAGCTCAATACTCACGCTGTCGAATAACGGGATGCCGAGCACATATTCATTACTGCCCGGACATACCGGATAGAAGCCCATGGAGCTAAACACATACCATCCGGACATGCTGCCGTTATCCTCGTCCCCCGGGAAACCGTCAAAGCCGCTGTTGAACAGGTTCGACATCAGCTGTTTGAGGACGACCTGGGATGATGCGGGCTGCCCGACATAGTTGAACAGATAAGGAATATGGAAGCTTGGCTGATTGGATATCGCCAGCTGGCCATAGTCGATGGCAGCCATCTCACTCATCTCATGAATTTCAAAGCCGTAGCCCCGTACGTCGAAGTCCGGTGCTTTGTTGCACAATTCGGTGATTTTATCGAAAAAACGTTTCTCCGAACCATACGCCTCGATCAAGCCTTGGAAATCCTGGAATACGGCAAAGCTGGTCTGCCAGGCGCTTCCCTCGGCATAATCAAGCCCCCAGCTCGTATCGTTGAAATCCGGACGGAATTGGCCGTCCTGATCCTTGGCCCGCATAAACCCGGTTTCTGCATCGAAAATATTTCTGTAGTTGAGCGCGCTTTGTCTGTATTGGTTTGCAACATCCGATCGGCCCAAGACATCGGCCACGCGGCTGATGCAGTAGTCGCTGTATGCGTAATCCAGCGTGTGGTTCACGCTCTCGTGATAGCTGCTTGGAACATAACCGTACTTGATGTAATCCAGCGTTCCTTGCCGTCCATAACAATTCTGTCCGCTCTGCGTGGTGGCTGCGGTCAGCATGGCTTCCAGCAGTTCCGGCAGCAGGTGCTGAGCCAGTCCCTTAGCCGCCGCATCCGCAATGACGGCGTCAATAAGCGTGCCTGGCATCAGCCCGCGCTCATCCGGGGACAGCCATTTTGGCAGGAAGCCGGTCTCGCGGTAGGAATTCAGGAAACCTTCCAGCATTTCCTCATATTCCTTGGGCGCGATGATGGAATAGAGCGGATATACGGTTTTGTAAGTATCCCAGAAGCCGTTATTGGTATAGAGAATGCCCTTTTTGACGGATCGGGCCGTAGTGTCGTAATGTACCGGCTCCATGTTGGCATCCAGCTCATAAAACTTCTGTGGGAACAGGAACATGCGGTACAGGCAAGTATAGAAGGTGCGCATATATTCTTCGTTCGAGTGAGTGACCCGGATTTTGTTCAGGTAATGATTCCAGGCTTGTGCAGCCAGTTCCTTCTGCTCATCCAGGGATATGTCAAGCTCACGCTCAAGGTTAAGCTCTGCTTGCTCCAGGCTAATAAACGACGTCGCCAGTTTAACATCCAGCACGTCTCTTTCACAGTTTTTGAAACGAATGACGACATGCTGGTCGACTCTGCCAAAAGCAACCGCAGGGAAGAACTTGCCTTCTTCGTTGTAATAACCTGTTGTAGCAAGATCTATGTCCTTGCTAAAGCTCATGGCTACGTACATACGGAACCCGTCATCGTGACAGCCTGCGAAGTTGCTGACATAGCCAGTTAATTTGCGCTGGGCTGCATCCAGTCGGAACTCGCTTATGTTATTAACATTCAGGACAAAGCCTGCCTGCTGCCCGGAATTGTACTTCATACGCATTGCCGCACCGTAGGTGCTGGGAACCAGCTCCGTGGTGATGTTATAACGCTGCTGCTTCACTCTGAGATAGTGGGGTTTGAATGTCGCTTCTTCAGGCCGGTAGGAGCTTTGACAGGTGAAGACGGACCCTCTGATTTTGTCGTCCGCAATCGGAGTCATCAGGAAGTGGGCGAAATCGCCCATCCATGGACTTGGCTGGTGTGTCAGGCGAATGCCTTGGAAGACGCGGTCATTAGGGTTGAAGAACCAGCTTCCTTCGTTTTTGGTCTGGACGACATAATGGTTCATACCGAAAGGTACACCCATATAAGGGAGCGCATTCCCGTTGGAATAGGTATATTGGTTGTTGGTGCCTTGCCTTGTATCGATATAGTTCAGCATGTAAAAGTCTCCTTTGGTTTTTAGAAATAGGCGTGTTACAGCTTCTTCACGGTCTGTCGTTCAATGAGACGAACGGGAACCACGGTATTCTCATGCGGGTGATCCTGGGGATTCTCGATCAGGGTGATAAGGCTCTGTGCAGCCTGATACCCCATCTGTCCGAAATCCTGGGATATGGTGGTCAGCTTGGGTTCAACGAAGCCCGCGAGATGAATGTTGTCAAAGCCCACGATGGAGAAATCATCCGGTACCGACAGGCCCAGCTCTTTGGCAATCTGAATGATCTCGATCGCGATGAGGTCATTCTCGGCAACAATACCCGTAATTCCTTGCGTCACAACGGCTTGAATAAACTGAATATAGTATTCTCTGCCGTTGTCGTTGTCATGGGTTAAGTACCGGTCGGTCAAGTCATTGACGCTGTAATCGATCAGTTTG
Source organism: Paenibacillus sp. Dod16 (assembly GCF_049893405.1). Taxonomy (NCBI): domain Bacteria; kingdom Bacillati; phylum Bacillota; class Bacilli; order Caryophanales; family Paenibacillaceae; genus Paenibacillus; species Paenibacillus sp. Dod16. Next base: position 2,453 of record NZ_JBNDYG010000025.1, on the reverse strand, counting down.
TAATCATACAAAGCTTTCAAATAGCCGAAATACCGCTCCCGGATCGAGGAAGAGTTCTCTACCTTCAAGGAGGAGATAAAGGCGATCTTCTTATGATTATTCTCGATCAGATGTTTGGAGGCCTGATACCCGCCGCCGAAGTTGTCGGAGACAACCGAACGGAACGGAATCCCTTCAATGCATTTATCCATCGTCACCAGCGGGTACTGTGCCAGGTGATACTGATACAGAATGCCAAGATCCGAGATGCTGCTTATCGGGTAGAGAATCAGCCCCGAATTGGCGCTTTGAAGCGCGGCTTCCAGCAGCTTCCGCTGTCCGACAATCGTATTGGACTGAATGTTCAAAGTGTAGTCGGTCGTTGCGAGATATTCGTTGATGCCTTTTTCGTAATCACCAAGTCCCGGGTTATGAGCGAATGGCAGAATCAGCAGGATCTCCTTATTCGTCTTGCTCAGGTGCCTTTGAGGGGCTTTGTCTGTGCTCACGAAGCTTCCCTTACCTTGGATCCGGTAGATCAGCTTGGCATTCTCCAGCTCGGTCAGCGCCCTCTTCGAGGTGATCCGGCTGACGTTGTATTCCTTCGAAATCTCGGCTTCGGTTGGAAGCTGATCTCCAGCCTGGAGCTCTCCGGATTCAATCTTGGCCGTTAAAGCATTTACGATATGTTGATATAGTGGAATTTGTTCCATAGCGGATCCACTCCCTGAATTTGATATATCATTTTGTGGCGTTTATGTCAAAGTCTAATGATACATTTAATAAAAAGTTACAGTTGTTATGTTTGAATGCACAAAAGGAATACACTGCTCGGGTGCATATAGTTTAAAGATTCTATGTCCATAGTATCGTGTCCATGGATATATTTCAAGATTAGACGCTTCCAACGCCAATAAATTGGAGAGAATAAATTGGTATATATAACAAACGGATAAAGATGTTAATTGTTATATCAAATATTCATAACTGGTTATCGCCTTGCCTGCGGGCGTTGATTTGACAGCCTATCACTTGAGTGATAAATTGACTGTGATTAGGGTAGGGAGGTGAATGGAGTCAATGAAACAATTGGGATTTCATCAGGAGAACCGATTAGCTATGCTGTCCTGGATTCGGATCACCCGTTTTCAACAGATCGGCAATCACCTCTCGAATGAGTTCTTACAGCCGTTCTGCATCACGGTTGCCCAATTCGACGTTTTGATCCAGGTCTTCGCGCACCAACCTTTATCACAGCAGGAGCTGGCCGAATATCTTTCCATTAGCGGCGGCGGTGTCTCCCATATGGTAAAACGGCTGGAGAAGCTGGATCTGATTGTCCGCAAGCAGGATTGGAAGGTAAAGTATATCTCGCTAACGGATAAGGGACAGGCCCTGCTGGAAGAAATTATTCCGCTGCTGTCGGATTTCCAAACCTCTATGTTCGACGTTCTGGATGAACAGGAGTTACAGCAGCTTTACAAGACGATGAGGAAGCTTCATCAGCATAATGGAAAGAAAAAGTCGGCACACCCGAGGGTTATCGTCGAGGAGGAGTAGCTGAAGGTTGCCTTGGCTGCTAGTTATCGGCTTTACGAAGGGAGCCAAAGAAGACGCAGGGGAGTCCTAAGAGAGGGATTCCTTTTTTGTGCGAAATGAGTTCATTTTTTAATGAGAGATCTAAATTTTTATATACATCATAAGAACGTTCGTTCTATAATGAAATCGATGAGTACATGAATCGTACAGGAGGGTGTTGTAGTTGAAGAAGAGTGCGCTTTTGGTCATTGATGTACAGAATGAGATGTTTCAAGTGAATGATCCGGTGTTTGAAGGGGATCGATTGCTCCACAATCTCAAGCAGCTGATCGCAAAAGCCAGAAGCGGCGGCATTCCTATCCTCTACATACAACATAATGACGAAGGTTTGATGGCAGGGTCGGAGGCGTGGAAGATTAACCGTGAGATTGCGCCTGCGATGTCGGATACGATCATTCAGAAGACCAGACCGGATTCATTCTATAACACCTCACTTGAAGAGAAACTGAAGCAGCAAGGCATAGAACATGTGATTCTTGCAGGTATGCAGAGTGAGTTATGCGTAGACACCACGTGCAGGAGAGCGTCCAGTTTGGGCTATGATGTCACGCTGGTATCCGATGCACACAGCACCTGGAACAATTCGGTGTTAACCGCGCAGCAGATCATAGATCATGTGAACGCTACCCTGAGATGGTTTGCCGACGTGAAGACAACAGAAGAAATCCTCATTACGAAAGAAGCCGGCGTGTAATGAACTGCACCCCAATTGTTAGACACATCTAACAGTTGGAGGTGCAGTTGTTTTATGACTAAATTTACTAAGGATAGCAAATTGGCATTAATTCAAGGGTATGACATAGCAAATTGGCATTAATTCAAGGGTATGACTCTGATCTTCTATCTCAGACCGAATACGCAAATCAAATGGGCGT
>NZ_JBNDYG010000024.1:0-66307 GCF_049893405.1 Paenibacillus sp. Dod16 | reverse complement strand
TAAATAGATAGAATTATGCTCATTTTTTATTTGTGCTCTATATCAAACAACTTGAAAAATATTATTCCTCCAAAGAATTAAAAGATTAGACCCTTTATGCACACATGTTTTTATATAGATACCAAGCAGAACGACCTTAATTTCCTCCAGTTTTGCATAATCACGAGGTAGTGTTATCATGTGTCCAACCGACTTAGGAGCAACCTGATGTGTTCCTGGACGAACCGGACTATCATCAATTCCATTAGCGATCCGCCAATACATTTCCGCCTTGATGTCAGAATTTTTCCCGAACTTTCTGCGCATCATCTGTTTTAACTTTCCAAGTGGCGTCTGAGCAACGCTGCCGATCGTAGGAAGTCCCATAACAGTAAAATGGCGAGTCATCTTACTCCCAGCCATGAACATGTCGCTGACGGGTCGTTTCCAGAGCGTCTCAGGGAGCATTTCTTTGGTCAAAGTGTATATGCCGGATGGATTCTTCTTGGCATAATTATCGCAAGCGGTCTTAGCTAGTATTTTCGTTTCGGCTATCCCGAACCGAGTATATACTCCTGTTGCCTCTTGAACTTGTGATTGGATCATATTGGCCAACTCTTCAGAAGACTCGGCAAATAAATGCATGCTCCCTGTAACATCAAGAAATTGTTCGTCTATGCTATACGGCTCAACTAAATCAGTAAAGGTCTTATAAATCTCTGTTATCTGCATAGAGACATCAATGTACTTTTGCATCCTGGGTTTAATAACAACGAGATCTGGACATTTAGCGAGCGCTTCACCCAGCCTTTCAGCAGTGGTTATGCCTTTACCTTTTGCAAGTGGGCAAGCAGCAAGAACAATTCCAGAGCGGCGCTCAGGGTCACCTGCAACGACCAAAGGGCGGTCTTTGTACTCGGGATGATCTGCTTTCTCTACAGAAGCATAAAAGGACTGACAATCCCCTAACATTATTACTCGGTTAGATGATTTCAAACTGGCCACCCCTTGTCCTCAATATTAAACCCAAGATAATTGTAAGATCTTTGCTCAATTTCAGCCTCGATGAGCCCCCATAGCATCGAAATCTTATGGCGATACCCTCTGCAGACAAATTCAACTTCTACCCCAATACTTGTTTTTTTATTTTCGTAAACTTTTAAACCAGTCTCGCGCATCTTTATGCGAGCTTTTGTTAAGTCCGTTAATGCAGCTTTTTGCAAACGGTCGATCATTACATTGGTAAGATCCACAGTTTTTAAATCTGATCGTGAAAGCAAAGAACGATCCTTCTCCAGTACATCGAGTAGGAGAGGAAGTAAAATATAATCCTTCACTAATTTAGTTTCGTTTAACTTAAGTCCGATACCCATATCTAATCCACCTCTAAAAGGGAACGTTTGTTTGTATTATAACCAAACATACGCTCCCTAATCAATGGATGATTTTGTTATAATTTGCGAATATATTCTCAACTTTTTATTTACAGTAGAAATGATAGTACAGACTTAACTCAAAATTATACATAAAATTGTATTAGTTGGCGTTAGAGAATGGATCATTTTGTCGTCTAGTGTATGAGTTCGGGGAAAGATATTAATACCTGGAATCCAGGTATTATAAGAGGGCCGTCCGAAAGGGCGGCTATTTTTGTTTTGGTTTAAGTTAATATTGATCCTTAAAGTGGCTAGACTTCAATCCGTACCATACCATTGTGTCTCACTTCATAAAAAGATGATTGTCGATGGCGTATCAATTCAATAAAAATAAACTGGTTTTAATTTCTCGAAAGAGATACAGATGATCTATAATTTATGTGAATTCGGTGATTTAGGGAAGTATGATATGCAAGTTATTAACGTCCGTATTTCAATGCCTAAGTAATTTAGTTGAGAGGGTGAATAAAATGTCAAAAGAAGAACTCATCGCTTTATATCCTTCCGAACCTTCAACGTTGTATATCTGGTTGTTTGGAGGGTTGTCGATCCTCCTTTTTTTATTTTGGCTTTCATTATTTCTATCCGAATATGTACTAGCAGAACTTAAACATGTCATTGGATTAGTTTGTGCAATATCTTTCCTATGCTTTCTCTTTTCCATGCTTAACCATGACTCTAAAGAAATTCCGAATCACAAAGAGGCTGTTCAAGCTTGGAAGAATGAAAATCTACCTACATATGCTCGTATGCTCCCAAACGAAGAGATCAAATATTTATACGCTGACATTAACTTCAATAAAGCTAAGGTTTCAGTAGATAGTTGCGTAGAGGTCAAAGTTCTTGAAGTTGATAGTGTTATGGTGTCGGAAACAAATGAAGATAAATTAGTGAAAGTTAGGCTGGAAGGATTATCGAAGTACGGTATTCCAGAGGATACCGATTATTATATTTTCTTTGGATCTACAGAAACACTTTCTACAAAGTAAAAAAAACATTAACGAGACTCCAAAGAAATTCAACAATAATCTAAAAAATAACATAGAAAGGGTTGAATTGAGGATGAGTGAAACAACCAAACTAAAACCCAAATACACTGCACTTGATATACATAATAAAGAATTTGATAGATCATGGTTAGGATATAAAGAAGATCAGGTCAATGAGTTCTTAGATGACATAATCAAAGACTATGAAATATTCAACAAAATTATAAAAAATCTTCAAGAGCAGAATAAAGAAATACCTATAAATAATAATAGTAGTACTGATTATATTCTTATGAGAATACGTGAACTTGAAAGATACTGCTTTGGAAGAGAAAGAGGGTAATAAGGACTACCGTTTTTTATCAAGGATTGTATTAGAACAGGAATTCCTTTTTCTCTAACAGATCTGTAAAACGAAGTGATGGTAAGGCCGTAGAACGAAGAATCATAATGAATATCAAATCTCACTGGGAGAATGATAAATTCATGTCACAAAATATAGTTGTTTTTTATGTACTACTCATGTTATTTGCGGCAGTTGTTGGATTAATCTTGCATATTAAAAAGAAGGAGAAGATTTCACTTTTGCATATCGGTTTTTATATTTCCCTTCCATTGGCTGCCATGATTGCCCATTGGATCTCTGTGAGGATGTAAATGTAAGAATGAAAAAAATTGCAATTGATAGACTGATACTTGAAGTGAAAGAGTACACAAGCGGAAGGGTGAGGACGTATTGAGAAGCATTCAGTAAAGTAACTCCAATACACGAAGTGGTGGAGGATAAAATCATTATCAAAAAAAGTGAAATTGAATCTGGAAGCTACCTTCAACATTTTGAGGAAAAACTGCAAAAAAATAAGACTCATCCCGAATACGATCCAAGAGATTTATTACTATATCTACTGATTGAAATTACGTCTAATGAGATTCATGATGATGAGACGGTGGGCACAATGGCGAAAGATCTAGTAAAAGCTTATACAGCTACATATTGAAAAGGAGGGTATCAGCAGTGCAAGTTTGAAAAGATTAAATTAGCATTGGACAATCATGCTCTTGACTGGATCGGTGTTAGGTTTAGTCCTGTCGGTATTCCTTAAGTAGAAAGAACGTCAGAAGAATTTATAGAGCATCAGAACGAGTATTTTTACGCTTATTATGCATCTATGCTTTTGAGGTAACTAAAGATTAAGGCTGATTTTATCCATAAGGAGGGAAAGGCATGATCGCAGAAAAATTACTCGAAAAGTTAGAGGCATATGAACAGTCGGCATATGATGGTGGTTTTGGCCAAGACTGGTTATCTGACATAGGCGAAGGTTTTAAGTTCTATGTTCAAGAATGCATCCAACAAGGTAAATCGGTTACGATCGCTGGTTTTGTAAAATACATAGACAACATGGCTTTGAAAAAGGTCATATATCAAGATGAATAGGGTGAGTATGTGACAAGAGGAAGAAAAAAGCGGCAGATTTGTATAATAGAGCAGGACTTTGGGAGACTAGATAAAAGGCAGCTGCTTTAAAAGTCGATTATGTTAATGCAGGAAGACTTAGAACAAAAGCTTTAAAACTTGCGACAGAAGCACGAAAGTTGGAAGAGGCAGAGTGTAAGAAAGGAAGAGTGAGCAATGGCAGTAATGATTCCGTGCACAGAGACATTAGACGGAGAACAAATCTATGTTGAGGATCGTGGCGAACAATATGTAAATCGGTATGATGCTTGGGTCAATATTGATGGCCCCAATTGGAGCTCTTTTAAGCAAGATATACACGCAATCGGGGAGACAGTTGAGGAAGCTGTTGCTAAATGTAAATTGGCTGCTATGAAATCAATTGAAGGAAATAAGAGAATATCAATAAAAGAAAATAAAAGTAACGATTTGTAATTCATCCGCTATGGAGGGAAACATGAGAAAACGTCAACGCAAGAAAAAGGTAGGCGATAATACCTATTAAAGATTATACAGTGAACTTGGGGGTGAGTCTTTTTGGAGAAGCAAACTGAATTAAGAGTCCTCAAATTCTTATCTACGTATCACTACAAATTCTTTCAAATAATGTTTGCGTTGCTTATTATGATGGCAACCAAAGGAATAGTAATTCCAGATATGAACGGTAGTAGAACGGCTGCTATAACCTTGTTGGTGGGCAACACGGTAGCAGGTGTTCTATTCCAATTTATAATTATAGCTCGGCACAATCGGATTGAACAGAGACTTCGAATCGGAAAGCCGGTCTACCATTAAACCACATATTGAATAAGGGAGTATACATAAATAGAGGAACTAATTATGTATAGGAGGCGCAACTTATATGGAATTGATTAAAGAGGCGCAAGTGTTAGGGGCTGTTGTTCTACTTTTTTTTGGATCAATGGGTTATATAACATCAAAAGGATATAAAGAAGTAGGCCAACTCGTAAGAGCACATCGCTTGTGTACCACATCCATTGTTTGTTGTTTGCTTACTTACTTACCACTTGGAGGGATAACTTGGGGCGTAGGTTCATTATTTCTTTAGCAACATAATGAATAGGAAGTGCTCATAAATGGTAAGTGTGTGGAAGTTATTTATTGCGGCTCCTTTAGCGTTTGGTTTGTTTGTAATATCGTTCTATTTATTTTGCCAAGGTATGCAAGCTGTGACTGATTGGCTATCAAAAGATACAAAATGAATAGGACGGTGTATTTGATTAATGGAAAATATTCAAACTCCCGCTAATGTAGAACATTCAAAATCGACCGATGGTACTGACTGTTATACGGTTAAGTTTAGTGGTACCGTCACTCAAGTAGATCATGTTAGACCCAACGATGAACTACTTCATTTGTTTAAGAAGGGAATACTAGCAGAGCGTGAACGGATCTGGGATGAGGGCGAAGAGATCGAAGAAAAAATCCTCAGAAGGCTTTTGCGTCAAGATGGGTAGGTCTTGATTAGTAGGAAACATATTGAATACGTGGTTGTGAAGGGGAGGACAAGCTAATGCCCATTAAAGTTGACCCGAAACTTATAATTGGAATCGATAGAACACTGGATAATCGTTCTGAAAATAAGGCCGAATTATGTTTTGAGTGCGGAAGTCGATTGGATGAATGCTGTAAAAATAATGTGATCCAAGACAGCAAGAAAACGACTCTATACGGGTACCTTTGCTGTAGCTGTAAATCGGAAAATGAAGCATTAGATGATGACTTAGCTAATAATCTTCAATGAATAAAAGTGTTCATAGAAAGGAACGTTTCTATGAGGAGATATGAATTGCTGGAATATACACAATTCACTAAAAATAAAGAGATGCCGAAAGAAATCATTAAATCATTAATGGATTTTCTAAAAAACAAAGGTTACGAGTGCGCCCTAAAAAATGATTTAAAAAAAGTTACCTACGGGCAGTTACGAGAGGAGCTTATGACGGTCTTAAACCCACCGGTACGTATCCAGGATATCTATAGACGGTTTCCTTGGAATGATAATGAAACTGCCTATCATGTTCGTTGGTATTTAGAGATTGACCCCACTCATGTGGACGCTGCTCAATCATTCCTAAACTCCCAGATTACGGATTATACTTTTCCTTTGCTCCTGGTAGAAGATGTCGATGTACTTCAATGAATACGGGGTTGTGAGAGGTGAAGATGGATGAAAAAAATCCAATGGCATGAATTAATCGTAATTTCAGGCAGCGTTGTCTCAGGTTGGCTGATTAAGAGCCTGATGCTGAAAAAAGAAATGAGCGATTGGTGGCTGCTGCCCTTTGTAATTGTAGTGTGCCTATTATTTAGCTGGATTGATATTAAACCTAGAAAGGGCCAATAAACACATATATTAAGTGAGATTGAAGAAAAATATAATGGTTATTCAATTCTGTTAGGGCAGGTATGCTACGACCTATTTAAAATGGATGGCCGTTTGCACTTACATCATAATATCCAGGAATATAACGGGAACAACTTTTGATTTCGTTACTTAGAAACATGATAGTAATTATGAAGATAGACAGGCTAAAGAATATCGCCGCGAAGAAGAAAAAATGTATTGTCGAAGATTATAAGCAACTGTACGGATGTAGATGCGATGAAACAAAATGAATAAGAGAGTGTATTAGGATGAATAGTTCGAAAAAGAAAAAGCGATCAATAGATGAACATATCCGTATGTTATGGGAGAGCGATCATCTTCCTTGGTGTAAAGAAATGGGGGATGATCCTGGTACGTTTGAAGATTACTCGGAGCAGCTTAGACCCCATATAAGCGAAGAGGATTTAGAAAGGGAAGAGAGTGATTGTGAAAACTATGCATGGATTCTAAATAAAAAGAAACTCATTGAATACCAAGTTGTTGGATGATGAAATGAAGACTTTATCAGTCACTTTGAAATTATAAGTGCTGTCGTATTCGCGGTAGGTTCACTATTTTCATTATCGTATTTTATTTTCACGGAATACGCTGGACTCTCGCAGAGAAGTTCAATGCCATAATTTCTTAAGAGTGTGAGAGATAAAAATGAGCCGTTAAGTACAAATAACGGCTCATCAAGTTACTCAGTTTTCTAAGTATACATACCCTTGATAATAAGCAATATAGAAGTCACCTGACTCCGTAATATCATACCTAGTCAGCACTCCAGCCCATTTACCTCTTGAATCATAAAATTCATGTAAGGTAGTTGCAGGGATAGTTGCATCTTTGGCAAATTTTCTCGTAACACCAGTTACATACTTTTTTTCAACTGCTGCTGCAGCAACAGAGTTTGGATTGATGGATAGTCCAGTGGTAGAAATGCTATCCGAGGCACTCGCAATACCACTCATAGATGCCAGAAGAATCGTTGAGACTAACAAACATTTGAGCACAAGATTTTTCCTAATCACACGACCAGCTCCTTAAAATGGGAATGATTTCTTAATAAAGATATCATTCCAATTTAAATTTCAAAAGTAATTATTTTACATATTTTTTCAATTATTATTAATTTTTATTCAGAAAGACAAGCAGTGGAAGCTGCATATGAAAAGATTTCAATAGAAAATTTTCGCTTGGAGTCCTAAAAACCTGTGAAAAAGTGCGTAGTAGTAAGTAATATTAAGATAGATCAAGAATTCGGAGCACTATTACTTAATTTCTTTCAGTTTTTGGCTGTAATCACTCCTGGTAAACCCTGGTTAGTCTTAGTATGATGGAAGTAATTTCAAAGCGCATCATGCACTGCACCAGAACATCGCGAACCTCGAAAACGCGAATCTCGTTCTGTAAGTCTGCTTCGTACAGACTTTGATGGCCCGGGTTCTCTTACAAAAGAGGCATGGTCTATCTTGACCATGCCTCTTTTTTCTACTTCTTATGATTATGCCGTGTGTAGGATCAGCAATGCGATTTTGGGATCATCACATCATTTTAGGAGGATGAAGATATGATCCACCCAAAGCACATTAATCTGGACTCCGTTACGAACCTACGCGGCTTTTTTCGTAACCAAGACGCTGCGCCAACCATTGTGGCCACCGGTCCATCCGGATCTGGGAAGTCGTCCACTCTGACTGCTGTATTGCCGAATTCAAGTAACAGACTACTGGCACGGAATGTGGGCATCAAACAAACGAGCTTAATCAACACCAAACTCATGCTGAATGGGAAACTGATGCAAGATAAGGTGTTGATTCGTATAAAGACGAAACCATTCGATCCTCTGCCTATTAAGGCCGAGTTGACCGAGACGCTTATCGAATTCATTTATTCCTACCGAGATGACCTTGAGGATACTGAAGTGGATGAAACAGTCCTTAGAAACATCCTAGATCCGAAAAACAGGGCGTATCATTATTACAGTTACGTTCAAATGAAAAATACAGACATAGTAACCGGATTTCCGACTCTTAATTCCCTTCGGGAAAAGCTTCAGAATCTGTATTTAATGGTCACGGATGGGCTTCGTGAAGAAGTCAGGGAACGCGAAAAGGAAGGGAAGTCGCTTCATCCCAAACCAAAGAAGCGCGACTTTTATGATAAAGTCATCAACGAACGGCTAGATATACGGTGCGAGGCGGGTATTAAATTGCTCTACCAATGGTTTGAACAATTATATGCATCCATAAAAACCGATATCCTTGAAATCTGTAACCAGCAGTTGCTGGATGAGGATCACATTGTGTTAGATAGTTTTGTAAATGCTGATCAGGTTGAGAATCTGATTAAACAAACATACGATCCTTCTAGTCCTTATTCTTTGGTTGTAGAGGAGCTCGCTTACGCGGTTGCGCCTTCAGATGATTTCCATGAAGCTTTTAAACGCGTGTATCCAGAATCTAAGTATCCCGGAAAACTTCTGAAGATTAACATTTTGGATACGCCTGGACTCACTCAAATTGGAGAGGAAAAAGACGATATTGAAAATGCCTTGAACCATGTGTTGACTCAACGTTTTGATGCCTTTTTGTTTCTATGTGGTGCAGATGAGCGTCCAACCATCTACGATATTTGTAAGGAGCTCCTGGCTTCGAATAAGAAAACTCTTGAGAACATGCCGAAAAAGATCTTACGTACTCGATCTGACCTTGTATTGTATGAGAAGATGAAGAAAGACCGGATGATAGCAATCGGGGACACGAATTTCATGAAGGGAGAGAGTACGGATTCCTACGCCCAGGCTGCGTATCAAGCATATCTGGATGAGCTGAAGCGGGAAGAGGATGAACTCTCACAGGAACTCGGCAGTTCAGATCTGATTGATTTCGTGTCTCTTGATTTGCACACTCTCAATAGCTTGACGGATTTCTTTGCCGAGAAAAACATGGGGAAGGAGAGACTTTTTGAGACTCTCTTGAGCCTCTCCCGTGAAGTATATGATGCATATATGCCCCCTTTGGCCGGCCGAATGTGGTTACAAGGAACAAACCCGCTTCATCCTGCCATGGAGAGTAACATGGACGGATATATGGTCCACGTACTGGATGAATTCTCCAAACATATGGTTGATCTCAATGAGAAGGAAGGATTGACGCAATACTTGAAATATGCAGATCCTAATAAGGTGTACCATGGTAGGTCGGTACAAACTTTCCTCTTTAAACACCGAATCGGGGTAGGGCATGTAACCCAGGCTAACGTGTATGCTGATTTTAGGTTGCACATCCGGAACATGCTTCAAAAGTGGATAATCGCATTTTTTCAAGATTGGAGCATGCATTTTGACATCTCCTTTGAAAACTTGAAACAGACTGAGACCGGAAAAAAGGCTATAAACGAAGCGCCGGAACGGCTTGTGGAGATTTACATTCAGCAAAAATCTCAAATTATCTCTAGGATCGCTATAGCGCTGAGTTACGATGCGTTTCGTACGGAGATGGAGAGCAAATATTATTTTAATTCGTGGGATAAAGGTTTCCATGAAAATATTCAACTGTTTCATTCGAAATTCAGCAACCGTGAATATTGGCGCGTAGAAATGCGGAAGTATCTGAAGAAAGAATTAGATAATCTACTGGACCGAATGTATTATTATGATTAATGATTAATCAGCGTGCCCGTTTTCCCTATGGGAAGCGGGCACACCTTGAATTTGAGTATTCCTTACGTCGTGCCTGTCATCTAAAACAACCCACCATCCAACCAAGTGAGTCCAAGATCGGTCGCCTCACGATCAGTCATAATAAATCTTGAACTCTATACAACCCATTTCCATTTAACATTTTCAACATAATTAACCTCTAGGTAAGAACGTTTGCTTCCGTTAATAATGAGGGCGTTTTGAAAATCAATATTTTTAGGAGGCTCTATACTTGAACGAAGAACTTTCTGTTCTTGAGTATGCGATATCAGCTATAATAACTCTGAATATGTTAATGTTCATAATTAGTGGGTTTAAGTGGCTTAATGCAGAAGACATGAAGAGAGTTTCAAAGTTTAAAACAAGGACATATTTATGGGGAATTTCTGCTTTAATACCTTGGCTGTTTATAATGGCTGCGGGGATAAATAACCAGAAAGACTCTGATCATGTTTATTACAACAACTGCTCTGAAGCAAGGGTTGCGAATGTTGCTCCTTTATATAAAAACGAAGCTGGCTACAGATACGCATTAGATCGTGATGGGGATGGTGTAGCATGTGAGTAAACCCGTCAGCTAAACAAAGGAGTGAGCATTAGTGATGGCTAAAAGATACTTACATGAACAGATCGTTAAAGCAAGAAGGGTACAGAAGTACACACAGAAGGAAGTAGCCTACATGATGGGTATGACCTTAACTGACATAAGGTAATTTGAGAAAATCGAAAAAGACATGAATGATGTTCTCTTGAATCCATAGCGCAACTAATTGGTTTGCCTCCTGATTGACTGAAAAAAGAATGGCGTAGAGTTTATAAGGAATTGGATGGAATTCAGACAGATTAGCCGCCTGAGTAAGCACTTCATGTAAAATCATTTCAAAAAATATAAAGGGGTAAAAGAGTCATGACTCTAATTGCAGGTGTTAAGGTCGGGAATTATGGCTGTGTAATTGGTGATTTTCGTTTAACAAAAACGAATACTGGTGAACAGTTTGATATTGCTCAGAAGTTTGTCTTTGTAGATAACAGTCTAGCTCTTTATATGGCTGGGGCGGTTTTCACCCTAGGCAATTTAAAAAACATACTTGAGCCCAAAATAAATCAGATTACGCTTCAAAACGTTGATGATCCTCATGGAGTGTTGTATCAGTCTATTATTGATTTTTTTGATCGACAGCCACATAATGTTCAATCGGCCATTATAGGAGTTTATTTAGATGTTGCTAGTGGGACAAATAAAATGTTCCGTATCGATGCATTATCAGATGGAACAAAGCGTGTTTATAATCTTGTTCCGGACTTATGTTTTGAAAATGAAGTAATAGGAAGCGGAGTTATAATTACGAACCAGTCAAAGTTTAAGGAAACGTTGACTCCGTTATCGAAGATATTTAAGAATGCACTGGATAAGGGTTATAACGTTCGAACTGCCACTGATGTGGTTGAGCGTGAAATAATTGGTAGACTGAAAGAACTTGGACCAACTGTTTACCAAATTGAAGGTATTTCTTCTGTGATGAATGTTTCTTTTATAGTCGGATCAGCATTAAGGGTAGAAGGAAGAACAGTTGAAGAATTTACCGTTGGAGAAAATAAACCACTGACTAAATGGTCTTACACATTTGGAAAAGACGATACTGGGAACGTCTTCCTCAAGGATAATTCTACGTCAAAAATTACACCGGTACACATGACAGATGAAAAATTCCCACCACACATGTTAAACCAAGAAGAAATCTTTGATCCGGGAAAGATTGAAGAGCGGGACAAAAGTCCTTTAATTAACAAGGACAACGATAGAAAATAGATGAGAGGGAGCAATGCGTTGACATTTGCTCCTTTTTTTATTTTTAATTTATTCGTTCGGAAACAGCCCTTTTCACGCTTAGGACAGGCAGAGAAGAAGAGAGTTTCAATAATGCGCTGATTGGGGATTGGGCCAGCTGTGAACACTACGATTAGCTCTCCGGTAACGGTGCTGCCGTCCACCGATATGGACCCTCGACGTTCAAGGAAACTGAAGGCTGGTCGATCGGACGTTACAATCCGCGAGCATGGAGTACAACCTGAACACCGGTATATGAGAACTTCTTCTCCACACACAGGCCCAGGGCAAGTCACGGTCGACTGGAATCCAAGCTCATGCTCAAGTCCAATATGACAACAAATGAGGTTCCGTTGATCGAGTTCATCAACATCGATCTCGGCGAAATGACCGTCCTTCAGCTGTTGAACAGCAGCTTGAACTTGAACGGGGATAGCAGAAGAAACGGACTGAATTTGGCTTGTATAGTCCGTTTTTCCTTTTATCGGTGAAATTGACCATGCGTCATTCGCCGTCTTCTATGTAGGAGATGATAAGATGAGATATAATGGAAGAAGCGAGCCGAATTCATCGGCTGAGAATTCTACTGTAGCGTTACACCGGGAAATATATTCTTATCCCTCTTAAAAGGAGTTGTTCATTTTGAAAATTGTCATTATGCTATTCGTTGTCTTTCTTATTATAGGTGCTTCTGAATTTCTTCCGAAAATTATTGGAGCAGACGGCGATTGGATTGCCTTGTACGTTTCAGCAGGGTTAATAGCCTATTTGTCTGGAGAGTTGTATGAGGTGAAAAGAAAAATGAATAAGTAATATGAGAGGAAGGTTTATTTTGGCCAGCTGTCGGCCGCGACCTGTGTGCTTGTTGGAGAAATTAAAACACTAAACAAATCACCGAGGGAGAAGAACGCAATTGAAAATAAGATTGCAGATAACCGAGTTTGTATTTTCATTATCATTCACTATGGCTATTATCGGGAGTTTTTTTGCTTTTCGAGCTAATATTCTCGGTACATCAATTTCTCTTTTTTTTTTAATAGCTGCTATTATTTATCCTATTGTCGAAGTAACCATTTCCAACAAAAGATACGGACACGGTATATGGTACAATCGGTTGTTTAATACGTTTGAATTTCATATTGGATCCCTCACGGATTGGAATATGATTGCCATAAGAGCGGCAAAAATTCGACGACTAGCTTTGAAAAAGGGGGTTAGTGTATTATTTTATACTGATCATTACAAGGAAGAACGGCTTCATGAACTGGCAAAAAATATGAATATTTCAATAGAGATTCGACGGGCAAATCCGTTGCAATGGTTGGCTTATAAATGTACAAGTATTGGGGCTACTTTCTACAAGATAGAGGCATGGAAACGTAAAAAGTATCCTTTAGTCCGCTGTATCATGGAGCCTGGCAATAACAAGAGTGGCCGTGAGACTTTAAAATGAAAGAGCGGATGTGGCGGCTGTGGTGGAGTCGATCAGCTGGACATAAATTCAAATCAAATAAAATTCGGGAGTGAATGAAGAATGGAGTTCAATTGTTCAAATGGAAAAACAACCTGGCAAGGGAAGATCAAAAACTATAAAGAGTATGGTAATCATTATTCGCTAGATATCAGTGCAAGGGGATCAGGTATTTCTCTTTATTTTGGTCAAGCGTCTTTTGGCCAATGGTTTATTTGTATCCCCGATTGGAATGCTGGATTGATTATTGGCGATCTTAGACAGGTTAGCTATAATGCAGAAAAAATTGGCGTGGCGATGGAGAATGATTATGATGGCCATTCTGTTGCCAAAGCATTATTCGTCTTTGCTGAAACAAAAAAAATTCAAGAAAAGGATGCCACTCAGGAATACTTAGATATTCTGAAAGCAGCTGGATTTAAAAACATTGATGAAGGATAGACCTATTTCGTTGCTGCAGCGACGTTACCCCTGGATATACCAGGACGTTGCGCAGCTGGGACGATGATCTATACGACTCCTGGTACCGAGGATCTGGAAGCTGCGGTGGAGCGCCGGCACCATTAATGAAACGTTTGAAGTAGTAACACAAATTAACCCTCATGGTGAGCGGAATGAAGAATGACACAAATCTCCCCCTGTAAATGGCGGTAATAGAGGCTATGACAACTCCCGGAATTGACGTGACCAATCCGCAAGCGTTGTCCGTGGCCTTCCCAATCGCTCGGCTATATCTACAAGAGAATATGTTCGCTTAATATCCATGACTCACCTCTCTTCCCGTCATCATCCGTCGTCAACCCTATCATGTCCATTCGTCACGTCGTTGTATGTTCGTCATTTAACTCAAAACCCCGTCGTCATTATGAATGGTACATTCAATGGCTTGATACATGAATCCTCTTTTGGCCGGAAAAGTTATACGATTGATATATAGGTCTTGCCCTAAGATATTCCAATTCAACCGGACATCTAAGTAACCACTTAAAAACCATTAAAATTTACAAATTAATCATTATTTTTATTAATTGTGGTAAAATAGAAAAAACAAGCACAGGGGGATTACTAATGGTTATGGGCCCTGAGAATCTAGATCAAATCCAACAAGATGTGTCTGAAAGAAAAGCAAAGGAAAAGCTTAATGGATTAAAACAACGTGGATTATTAAGCGATATGTTAATGACTCTAGGGGCTGCAGGGCTCTTTATTATTGTGGCTATTATCTTTGGGGTAATAATTTATACCATTAGATATTAACCGAAAAGGGTGAAAGAGCTATACGAAATGTTCTAAAGCAACATTGTCAATTAACAATTTCCGATGTGGAAGTTGTATTTGTCAATTAATCTTAATTACGTATAACTCAAGTTAGACGAAATCATAGTAAATGGAACTTATGTTTGGTACAATATATATGTAGTAGCAGCATAGCATAACACTATTTAATGCCGTTAAAGATTACATAGTCATCGGTTTATACGCAATTTTCCTATAAGCCACCTTTTTTGGAGGATATATGCAATACGAACCTAAGCATCGCTATCATGTAACATTTAAAAACGATAATGACGAATGGAAAACCGTCCCTATTTCCGTTAAAGGATTACTTAGAGACGGACTTAGATTTCTGGATCTAGTTAATGCAAGTGAGTGCTATGTGGATGACGTCATTCGAACTGAGAGAATCTTCTTTATTGAAAAAATTGGCGCGAATTTCATTATACAATTTCCTTTAGCTTTACGAGGCCAATCCCTTACGCAATTCGAAATTTACCAATGTATGCGTTATTAACTTTGAACTTGTGGAGGTCACAATGCACATCGACGAACGTAAACGCCTATTCAAAAAAACCGACAGCAAAATGATCGAACTCCCGTGGTACGCCCAGGAATACATAGAGCGCAGCAAGCGCAAGAAGTCGCCAAATACGCTGCTGAATTACAGTCTTGATTATATCTCATTCTTCAATTGGCTCATCTCCGAGGGCTTCTACCAAGGGGAGCGCGGGGATCTCCCGCTTGATGTGCTGGAGAGCCTTCGAGCAGCAGACGTCGAACGATACGCTGATTTCCTTTCGATTGAACATGGAAATTCAAAGGATACGATTGCACGTAAATTCGCCTCTCTCAAATCGTTATTCCATTTCCTGTCGCAGATTTCGGAAGATGATCAAGGATTTCCTTACCTGAAGCGGAATGTCATGATTAAGGTCGAGGCCGACAAGGAAAAACTCACAGTGGAGAAAAAGGCGGCTCGTATCGAGGATAAAATTCTGCGAGATGATGAAATTTTTGATTTTCGAGTGTTTGTAGCTGAAGGCTTCCAGGGCGTATGTGAGCCCAACAAGCGTATCTTTAACTCCCATATAAAAAACAAGGAACGGGATTTGGCTTTGGTCAGCCTTATTCTAGGGTCCGGACTCCGCATATCAGAAGCCCTCTCGCTTGATCTTGACGATATCGACTGGTTGAAAGCAAAAGTCTCTGTGACTCGAAAAGGCAATAAAAAGGACAGCGTAACGATTAGCGATATTGCACTTCAGGATCTCCAGTCCTATGTGGCGATACGAAAAAACCGTTACCGCGTCGGTGACAACCAGACGGCCGTGTTCCTCTCCCTCCCCACTGGACCGAGCGGAACCGTTAGCCGCCTGACCGTTCGGGCCGCGCAGAAAATGCTTGAGCGGTACGTTGATTCGTTCGGCCGGCCTGCTTTGACGATCCACAAACTGCGTCATACATTTGCGACGAAGTTTCATCAGGAGAATAATGATCTTGCCAAGTTAAAGGAGCAGCTCGGTCATTCCGATATGAACACGACTATGATCTATACTCATATTGCACAAGAGGATCGACGTCATTCGGTAAACAAGGCCGACAGTTGAAATTCTGTTATTAGAGCGAATAGTTAATCCCTAAGGTCTAGAACCCAGTAAGTGAGTTGATCTTGCTCCTCTTCCTTTTTTCATCCTTTATCGGCATCCTCAGAGTTTGATATATAGGTGCGCAAAAACACCTCCAAGGTTGTCTCCATTTCTAAAAACATGGACATCTCTTGAAGGTGTTTTTGTTCACGCAATAGGGTCAGTCCCGCTTGCTTCTTGGAAAGCTTTTCACTTTCTAGCCTTCATCTTTGAAGGTTAGACCGGAGAAATCCGTATACGATGATATTATTTTTATTTTTTTTCGTAATAATATCCTCTTATTATCAACTGTTTTGTATCTTCGGTCACTTCCTCACCAATATCTCCTCTAACAACTTCCTCTCGTGGAAATTGTTTTGGAAAAGGTGCATAATAAAATTCTCCATGTTCAGTTGCTACACTTTCCACCGGTTCTGTTCGAGCTTTTCTGTCGTATTCAATTTGCCAATCTGGTAATGCTTTTTTTGGTGGAGTGGTGTCATTAATAGTCGAGTCTATAACTTGCTTATTATCTATAAGTTCTCTGATTATAAAAAAAGCGCTCATTAATACAAAACAACATGATGCAATGATTATAGTTCTTCTTAAAAACTTCTTATTCATGATCACTCACCCCTTCTAAGATGTTATTTGTTGTTGAGGAAATACTTAAAAGATAGCATCAATATATCCATTCCCTGAAATTGGAAAATCGTTCAAATTTGTTACCATTACTTGGTATGTACCAGGAGGTACGTTCCATATCTCTTTTGTTTCGTTCGTATGTGTAAATCTCCCATAGATGAGGGCTGGCGTTCCAAAGTAATCTCTGTTGACGAGTGTATAATTCACAGAGGGGGCTTTGTTACTATTAGTAGCCCACTGAACAACAGTAATCTTGAATTTAGTTGCTGAAGAAGTGAATTCACCTGAGAAGTGGGCCCCACCAGATGGACCGGGTGGTTGCAAATTATCAAAAGCCCAAGACATATTAGCCATAGGTTTAATATTTCCTTCTGGTTGAGTTTCTGTGGGTTCTACCATCAATGATTCTATAGGAATAGCATTTCTTACTGCCTCGTGATATTCTTCCTCAGTAAGTTCACTTAGAATTGAGTCTGTATTCACAATTTCAGAATATGGCGGAAATCCATTTACCCAATCGTTTTCAGCAGCCTCTACATTAGAGACACTACCAGTATGTAAACCTACAGATGTCAATATAACTACCAACATTGTTACAAGCATTTTTTTCATTGAAAAATCCTCCTCAATCGTTATTTATGAAACTTTAGTAAATGTATCGTACTATCTCACAACCCCCTAACAATTGGAAGTGTTTACAAAACAACCTTAACACAATAGTTTATATTTGTAAAACAAGTAATATATTAGTAGATTGAGGTATTAAGTTTTATCAACCTAGTCGGTGTAATCATCCCTCTCCAATAAATAACGCATCTATTATGAACTTAGTTATGATTTTTCTAACGTTTCGTTTGTAGTCTATTTCCAAGAACTTCTCTGAAACGTAATAACATAACCGGGATTCACACAAAATTTATCGAAATATCGTTTAAATGCTGTTAATAGAGGATAGTTAATCCGAATTTAAGATATGAATAGTTTCAATTTAATTTTGTTTCATTATGGATGCTGATAACATAAGTAAAGGACACATCACTAACGAGAATGTGTCCTTTACTCATTGATCAACTACGAATCCGGATATCTGATGCTCACTGTTCAGGACCATACGCCTCAAATTCCCAAGATCGAATATCCGAATTTCGTAGCCCAAACCGTCCCAAACACCCGAACATACTATTTTGTTTGATCAGTCGAAAACTAAACGAAAACCCACCTCGTGAGGTGGGCTTTCGTTAGTCTTCTCCGTTTACCTAGCGATTCTCTATTGTTTTAGAGTAACTTGAATACGTCCGATCGCTATTCGATGATTTGAAACTCCTTCCAATCATCTGCAGCCTGCTCGTTGCTTTTGGTCAATAGTTTTAGACCGATACCAGTCACAAGTTTTCTGGTAGGGTAGTATGTGCGGTTATTCCAAACGATTTGATTTTTGGGGTCCAAGGTGTAGAATTTCTTTTGAAAAGTAACGGTAATCTTGTCGTTCTTTCCATCTAAGGTTCCGCTATCAAACAAGTTCCTGATAAAAACGAAAAAAAGTAAAAAACAGAATTCTAAACTAAATGAAGACCACTTTGGATGAAATCCCAAGTGGTCTTCAAGCTTTCACTTCAGTTTTGATATTCCAACCCTCTGCAGGATCCGTATACAATGATTACCTCAGTTTATGGATTTCAGTGCCTGAAATTTAATAACCCATTCTTCTGATCGATACGTTAACGCGTATCTGTCCCACTAAGAACAGAATTCAATATCACGATCACGTCGTTTCGAAGCCATGGGACGCGTAGAAGAATGATTTGAGAACGAATAAGGCGTGGCAAGGTATGGTTATTTACCTTTTAGTATATAGAAAAGCAAATTGCTAAGCCCATGATGACGATAAATATAAAGGAGCGTTCTCCCAAATTAAGAGCGCCTAATCAAAAGGAGAGAGTACCATGAAAAAACAATTCATCAAAATTGCAGGAATCGCACTGGCATCAGCACTTATGGTGAGTATGATGTGCATCAAGACACCTAACGCTCAAGCCGCTACAACTCAATTTTTCGATGTGAAATCGACCCACTGGGGCGCTAGCGCCATTACCAAAGCCGTTTCCAAAGGCTATGTCGATGGATACACGAACGGTACATTTAAGCCAGACGCCAGTGTCACACGCGCGGAATTCGTGAAGATGGTCGTCTCGGCCCTGGAACTTGAGACCACGCCAGCAAGCAGTAAATGGTACACGGAGTACGTTGAAGCTGCAAGCAAAGCAGGCCTTTACGCATCCGCCGATTTCAACGATAACGAAGCCGCTTGGACGAAAGTCATGACACGTGAAGAAATGGCCCGCGTTGTAGCTCGTGCGATCGGAGAAACGACAAAAGAAGATGACAAATGGATGTATCTCGCTACGAAAGCCGGTCTTATTAAAGGCGTCGGTATAGGGCAGATCGCTCCGAAAGGGATGACCACGCGTGCACAGGCGATCGTTGTGATCGAACGAATTCTTTCCAAGAAAAACGGCACTGACCTCCACGTCGATAAGTATGCGGTCGGCAGTGCTGAAATCGCATGGCATGGAACAAACATCTTCACCGTGATGCCGGAAATGTGGGTAACCACGGAAGCCGATCTGAGACATGCTAGAAAGGCCTCGGTCGAAGAAATGTGGAAAGAAGAACGTATGACCATCACGTCAAAAGACGGACTGTATCAAGGCAAGCTCGACGCACTTATTGCCATCGACCTTACTGATCCGAATGACCCTAACCTTGGGTTAATCAAGCCGATCAATACGCTCAAATGGTTCAATAACCGACCTTCGATCAAGAACCTGATGGTTAAAGACCAGAAAAACAGTTACGTCCTGTATTTCAAAGGTGGAACGGTATTCAATAAAGATACAAAAAGATATAACCCGAATACAATTCTACGATTCCAGGTCGATGGATTTGATAGTCCTGATCGCGATGCCTTTTTTAATAAAGGTGTGCTGAATACAGCTGCCCGCCTTTATCGCAATAGCTTAACCGACATTCCTGCCGTTATTATCCCCAAAAAAGGAACTGTTCAAAATTACAGCAATTTGGAAATTAGGCTGCAAACTCCAGCAGCTGGATGGTGGTTCAGTGAAATCGTCCCCCTCAGTCTGCGAGGAACTCGCGACGACGCCTAATGCTTGTCGGAACCGGCATACTGCTCCTAACTAGCGGTATGTTGGGTTTATTTCGTTAGAGTTTCAGATGCACTTGTCGGAGAGTCAGCTAAGGGTGTAGACAAAGAGTTGATCAGATTGTTAGTGCTCCCCATGATTCGGTGGGGTCGATTAAGTTGCTGAAAAAAGAGCTCAGTCCTTAGGAGAAGCCCAAGACTGAGAAGAAAAATCCAAGAGAAAAGACGAAGAATTGTTTCGAGATATAAAACTACGATCATTCTTACTTGAATGTCAACGATTTCCCTCCTTACTTCAATGCCGCCTTATCCTTTAATGACTATTCAGCTGTATATTAAAAGGCCGTCCATTCGGACGGCCACACCATCATTTACAACCACTTTAATTTTGTAGGTTCCTTCGATTTAGGTTTAGTCTCCATTTTACTTGATAATCAGATCGAGATGTCGAATTACCAGAAGCAAAAAGATCTTTAACTTCTGATGTTCCTAATCATCAAAACATTGTATCATTGGGTATATTTGTTAATTGTCGGGTATTGATTCTTTCAAGATTGCTTCTAATTCGGCTTGTATTTCCTCAGGTGTCATACTCTCTACTGGTTGGTATTCTCCATAAATATTAAAGTCACTGTCTTCTTTACTGTCTTTACTGTCTATGATATCTGTGTACAAACTTTTCTCATAGGCTATCAAGTCCTCATTTCGACCACTATAGCTGCTCGGTATGCTGTACAAAGACTCAAATGACTTCTCCGTCTCTCCTCCCTGACCATAAATATGGTACATGGCCAAGTGATGCATCATCTGAAGATCATAGCTTGGGTTGGGAATCTGATCAATGAAATCCCTTACGAGAGCGTATTGCCCCGAAGCCAAAAATTCATCAACTGTTTCCCAAATCTCTTCATCTTCATCTGTTGAACTACTTGTGAAACTACCTGCATGAAATGCATATGTATATTCGATCATATTTCCCCAGGTGTCATTGGAAACAACGTACTCACCAGTCAAATTTGCTCCTTGTTCTCCAATCAAATCTTGGACCGATTCGGGTTGCACATTTGCTGTGGGGGATGAGAGACGAAGATTATAGCTGCCAGGTGATAGCCCCTCCCCCTTATTGGTGAACCATTCACTTTCAAATAGACCATTAGTGATATAAACCTTAGTCTGAGAAGAGTATCCCTCTTCCCCAGACACGGATAAAATAAGCTCCATGTCATTCGGTAAATTAGTAGTTCCACTAAATTTGAGTCGATTATCAACATCGAACTCTTCTTTTACCGAAATGTTAATGGTAATATTGCTGGCTACAAGATCTTCCTTCGATGAGCAACCACTGATTACTAGTAGAATTGCACTTAGTAGTAACAATAAGAATCCTTCCTTGGACTTCAAACGTTCGGTATGTATATGTTTATCCCCCTCTCCAATTACTCTTTATATCGGAAAGATTTAAGAGATTACTGAACACAAATTACGAAAATTCCGATCCATAATGTTCACCTTAACTGGGGAGTATAAGACACCAAAAAGAGCCTACACTATAAGATTCTAAATATATTCACCTATTCTAATCTTAGTAGAATGAGAGTATCTAGTGCTGCCTTTAACTGCCGAGATACAAAAACGATAACTCATCCGAAGAACTTTTTCCTCAAATGTATATACTCTGGCTGCACGAGTAGCTCTTCTAGTTCTTCTCTTTGAATCAGTATTTTTTTATATGGAATAAAGTAATTCGTCTCTAACATAAGATCACTGTTAAACCAGTCAAGAAAATCACTTGTTATTTTCCGGTTTGTTACGAGTAAATAATAATCAGGTTTATGCATAAGGACCTTTATCATTTCACTGTATATTTCATCAATAGCCAAGGACGTGTTCTTATCTACCGAGTACTTACATTGAAGGATCCATCTCGTCGATGCGTTAACCTTAGGAAGCCAAGAAGCCATATTTATCTCAAATTGACCATCTCTTGCACGATCAACACCGGTACCTATCCGAGCATAATTTACGATATCCTTAGAATGAAGAATTAATTCATTTATAAGATCCTCAAAGGCATCCGACTGTTTAGTCCCTGAACAACCTGGTGGAACGTTTAGTTTCGACCAGTCAAACTCATAAGTCGTTTTTGAAATTTCTATATATTCATCTTTAGTTATTGGTTGAATACTTAATGTTGGAATTGGGACTTTTGTTTCTAAGTACCCCCGCTTGTTTTCCCAGTTGATACCCTCAATCTCTAGTAATGCATACTTATTATCATCATATTGGGTTAATACAATGACTTTATAGATTCCGTCTTTAAGTTCTTTTGTGATTTGTTTAAGCGCTAGCCGGCACTCATTTGTGTCTTTTTGCAGATGACTTGAAGCCACCATCGCATACTGCTCAATATTCTTTCTAAAAGACGATCCTT
Source organism: Paenibacillus sp. Dod16 (assembly GCF_049893405.1). Taxonomy (NCBI): domain Bacteria; kingdom Bacillati; phylum Bacillota; class Bacilli; order Caryophanales; family Paenibacillaceae; genus Paenibacillus; species Paenibacillus sp. Dod16. The sequence goes on along the minus strand of NZ_JBNDYG010000024.1, from coordinate 43,911 downwards.
GTCGGAAAACAAAGCTTCCGTGTGCTAATAGTTTTGAACCAGATGACTGATAAATATAGCAACGTTCTCCATTCAGATCATCAAGAGAGGGAATTATGTCGTAGGTAGGTGAATGAGTATTCATTGGTCACGCACCTCTTCCCTGATTGGACGATGGTTAGGATAAACGAAGTACAGCCAATCCACTATGTCTTTAATCGTTGCATGAACGTTGCTATCCAGAATATCAAAATTAACCAACGTAGTCACAAAAACATTCTTGCAGAACACTTTGAAACGTTCCATAATACGTTCTTTTAATGCAAACTTTCCCGAGGTTTCACAAAGCATAAAGAACTCCATGAAGTCATCAAATAGCCAAGCTCTCGTATCTATAAATGTAACATCAGAACCTCTATAATTTGTTCCCGAAACGAAAACAGAACAAGCTGCTGCTAACGATCTTTGGTCCTGCGTGTTTCCAAAAAGACTTGTGATTACAGCCTTAAGATATTTCATCTGTTCTGATATACCCATTGATCGGAAATAATGCTCGAAGTTTTTAGCAGCTTGTAATATATCGGCCTTCCACTTCAGTTCAGTGTCATGAAAGCGAACTAAAAGATCCACTAATTCAGGATCTAGCTCATCAATGGATTTGGCAGATATATTTCCTTTTTTACTTGCATATGCATGATGCATTTTCTTTCTATCATGATTATAAGCCAGGTATTGATCTTCTATTATAAAGTTATGATCATCGTCTCGCGCCGAAAAGAAATACAATAGACTTAGACAGCTCGTGAGTTTTTCCTCTGCTAGTTGATAGGTGCTCTGAATGTCATTGATACCAGCCAGAATATTATGTACGAGTACCCAGATGTATTCTTTCTGTTGATCTTCTGAACTCCTCACAAGATGCGGCCTTTCAAAATTTTTTTGAAATGGAAGGCCATGTTGCCATCCTTCAAAAAGTGCATCCGACATAAATTCTATATCCTTCAAGTCTAGTCGAGAAAAACGGCTGTCAGCTTTAAGATCCTTTACATGCAGACATACTGTATAATTTACAATTTTCAGGTTCTCTTCGTACATCCAGTCAAATAGTTGTTTGAACTGCTCAGGTTGTAATGCGTCATATTCAGTCTTTATGATTAGTTCTGGATCGCCTTGTTCCAGAATTGCTTCAACTATTGCCAATCGAACAGCTTCAAAATAACGTCCTGAAAGGCTATTTTTTTCGTAGGTAGGTGGAGGCAAATTGTAAAGCAATGTGGTAAAAATCGCTCAAATAAAGGCTAATCCAACCCCTCAAATCAGATTCGCTCAGTTCATTTTTAAATAGATTCTCAAATATCTCGATATATCTTGCGGTTAAATGTTCAAATTCTCTAGAGTTTTTAATAAGTTCAGTCACATAATCATATATTCTACGTCCCTCTTCCAGAGGCTTCCCCACTCTCTGTTCGGAAGCAAAATAATGGATTATTAGCGTTTCACACTTTTTATAGATACTCTGAATAATCTTAACTGAGAGAACGCCTCCGTGATTATAAAGTACACAATCTAATAAAAGAGCATCGAACTTTTTTTTGAGTTTATCTAAAGTCTTTCCAATATGATCCGTAGTAAATATTCGATCATCAAAGGTGTACAATAGATTATTTCGCAACCGGTATAAAATAAAATATAATGGTTTTCTCTCAAGTTCTGGGTAACTTTCAAGATGCGTTTCGAAAACAACTCCGAGAACGCTAAGAATATCTGTCTGTTGATCTAATTCAAGATACTCATTGAAAGTAACTGATGGAATAAGTGGTTTAATATCTGAAGGCTCCTTTAAGTCTGTTACAAGCATCATTTCTTCCATCTTAGAAGTCAGAATGCTATCCAATAATTCCACAACAACTTGTGGATGGATATCAAATTCAAGTGGTTCTTCATCACTCTGGAAACCAAGGTGTAATTGAATATAGTCATATATATCATCAATTCCCATAGCTTCAGGAAAAACGCTAAGGTATTTTTTCCACAGCGAATACTCGACCGACTTAAGAAAATGTCTATTTTGGTTCAAGAGAATGTTCTCAATAGGCTCTGCAAAGGTTGCTGAATTAAAGGTTACTCTTTGAATTCTCTTGTACATAGATCCTCCATGATCCCATAATTTTTCTGTAAAAACGACTACCTGTGAAATTTATAAGTATTGAATATCAACAAGCCAAGTGCGAATTGCAGGATCATCTATTCTTCCGATCGATTCATCTATAATTTTAGAAAGTGCCTGAATGGTAAAACCATAATGAATTAGCTCACCCTTATTCAATCTTACATAGTGATTCAATTGCCTTGCTTCTGCAACTGTTATGGTTCGCCTCTTAACCTTTAAAAGATAATCAGTAAAATCAATATCGACGACGAGGACTTCTGATAAGGTATCCTCGTCAATAGAAAATCTCCTATCATGGTCTTCCTTTAAATCAGTCGTCTTACTGGTTTCCTCAGTTCTATATTCGATTGACTCTCCAACTGTGACAATCAACTCGGATTCATCCAGAGTGTAATTCATAAGTTCGTCAACCCTGAATGCTACTTCATTCGCAAATTCCAAGCGGGCCTTTTCCTCGATTTCTTGATCGCAGAGGAGGATTTCGTCTTCAACTATTAGTGCGTATGATATATTCTGTTTATATCCCTTTGTTAGTGCATATGCACGGTAAGGTGACTTTTTTCGATCCAAAATGATTCGATGGGTAGATATTGTGATGTTATTCCCTTCCGAGTGGACATAATACAAACTTCTAACATCAATATCTAATGAACCGTACGAACGATAACCAAAAAGATCCGTAACACTGACATTAGGGAATTCCTCGATTAAATCTTTTACAAGCTTATCCCACTCGCGGTCTTCCTTAGTCTTTATCGCAAGGCCATACTCGGCTTCCCATAAGAACAATACTCTGTGATCATAATCATACGCCAGTTCCCGCTCCTCTATAAACCAAATGGTCTCAAGCCCTTTATCTACGAAATATTTATTTCGCTTATTAATTAAATTTACAATCTTAGTATCACCAATCTCATGAATATTTGTAATGAGACAGATCGCAAACTCTCTTCCATTCTTGTTAAGGTAGATATCCGGGTAGTGTTTCCAGGATTCATGGCCTTTTTCTTCATACCCATACTTGACTCTTAAATCGGTTTTAAACCGCTCCTGCCCTTTAAGATCGGTGTAGATTATTTCTTTAATTACTGAGTGTCTCTTATTTTCTCTGGTAACTTGAGCTTGGTATGTATCATAAGCTTTAGCAATTTGGCATGTACGACCTCTACGGTGAGCTAGATGGATATCACGAACATCACCAGCTCGCAGGTATAACTTCTCCATACAAAAAGGGCAGGTGATATGCCCTTTTTCTGCAATTTTCCTATACCTGTCAATAGCGTTATCCTTATCTTCTGTACTGAGGAGAAGGGACTTTATATTTATAACCTCATTATTGTAGAAACCTATATCCATAATCTGTACCTCCCTGCCGGATACTACAACTGATTTACTCTTTATGAGCTGTTCTACTACAATAATTTTATATAGATTATATAATTTTCACCAGGGTATTCCAATCATGTATACATGGTTCAGTCGATATGAGGAAAACAAAAAAAGGATGGCTGTTGCCATCCTTTTTACTGTACGAAAGCATAGGGGGATAATTAATCGAACAAATGTCATGTGGTATGAAATAGGTGGTTTCATTTATCGTGGCAACCTTGATACTCTTCATCGAAGAAACTCAATTACATAGGATCCAATCCCAGTTTTACTTGAATTTCCGATTGATTATTATATGCGTGAACTATGTACTCTACCGCCGTATCTACTATTTGTTTTATAGATGTGTTGGAGTTTATTTTCACGTAACGATATCGAAACGTGTTTCCGTACTTATTAAATAGCGTTCCCTTTGAAGGGTATTCTAGGTTGTTAGTAATCCCGCCTATATTAAACCTGAACCAGTCACCGGCCGCATTAAGCTTTTCTGCAATTTCATTTGCCCCCGACTCACATTCAATAAAAAGTCTAAATTGATCTCCTTGAAATTGCACACCAATTATGATCACGTTTCCGCGTAATAACCCAACAGCATATTTTATTTCCGAAAGTCCCGTACCCTTTGTGAATCCTGAATTTGTAAAGAAATGGCCAGCCGGGGTAACTTTCCAATCAGTCTCACTGGTATGAGGTAAGCTAGGGACTCTTGACTTCATTGTAACTTCCAATTCATCAGCCAAATAGGCATGGATGTGCTTCAAATATAAGTCATGAATACGAAGTTTACGCAGCTGGGAGACCAGTGGATGTTTTGTGCTATACCAATTATATGTATCATTTACGATATCGACAGTAGCCAAGTAACTTATGTGATGTAGCTGCCGAATAAATTGAACATAGTCACCTAATATTTGCGCATGGTAAAAATTGAGTTTCTTTATTTTCTCAACTAGGGTTTCTAGTTGATTAGCCAGCTCTTCATAACTTAAGAACGACCAAGTGACCCCGTTGTTCAATTGAAATGAAGCACCTTTAATATATTTTGGAATGGATAAACTAAGAAGCAGAAAATAATCATTCTTGGCAGCATTGTCCGAATACCTCTCCAACTGAGATCGATTGGGATGGCTTTTTACTTTGTTTTCAATAATTAGAGTTCTTTCAATTCCTGTATCACTGCGGAAATATGCAACGATATCTCTGTTTTTCTCTTCTCTCGTAATTCTTTCGAGCGAATAGTTCGATTCATCATCCCCGATCCAATGAGATAAAATTTCAGCTCCCAGGATCGGATATTGTTGAAACAGCCAGACGATCATGTTGCTATGAAAAAGCTCTTTTGAAGATAAAGATAGATTGAAAAGCGGGGAATCTTCAAGTATAGACAATTTGTCTATCCCGCTCCCCTCTTCTCTTTGTTTGCTTGGTTCAGCCATAGAATTCACTGCACTCCATTCAATTTCAATTCTTACCTTCAGATCCGATTAAAGAATCCCTATCCCATACGCGTCCACACAATCAACTTGTCAGACACTGTATTTGGCACTTCAACCGCAGTCATTTTTCGTGAATCAAGTCAAAGGTTTAATGTCCTTTTGCTACGCAATACTTTTTTCTCATCAATCTGAATTATCCCACCTCTTTAGTGAGGATACAATATATTCCCTGATTTCTGATCAGAATAAACTGCTCATATTTTACTCGAACGGGAAACAAGTTCATCCCTAGTTTTTTCAGCTAGTTTGAGGGCTTTGTACTTGCTGGTAGCTTCTTTTTGACCACTTATGGTACCTGGATCATATATGGGAAGCATCTCACCATCTGCTTGAATGTACGGAATCCAAGCAGAATGCACTCGCTCTAACTTTTGGTTAAAGAACGATTTATATCGTGCACTTACCTTTTCCCCAATAGATCTGATTTTCTTTTCTTTGTTCATCTAAAAAACCTCCTTAATCAATTGGTTATTTGGTAGAGAAATGACAAACCGACAACAACAATAACAATTGCACCACTGATTCCGGCTATAGCAACCTTCCGAAATTCACCATTCTCGCCGCTAAAGTATACAGCGAAAAATTCACACCATTGTTCCCTTTCTATATAAAATTTTATGGGGATCAAAACTAAAAGTAACCCCGCCATGGTCCAGAGCATCGAACTTACCATTTCAATACCTGCTACCATTTCCTTGTCTCCCCCTTAATATTCCTCAATCATTCATCATCTTGTCGTAAGATCTATATTTGCTTCATCATACCTTATGATGTCGATATTAGAGAAACAGATGGTCCGTATATAAAAAAGACTAAAATCTCCGGGATTCAGAGACTTTAGCCTTTTCTCTTTTTTCATCTTTTTAAATCCTAATCAGCCCAGTAATTGAAATACGCTTAGCTTTCTCAACAGCAAAGAAAAATATAGAATTTCAGCAATCTAACCGATTACTAGGAATCTTGAAAGATTGAGTAAGCCATTTCCTTCGATGGCCGGCTGGCCAAAGAGATACTTTGTACTTTTTATCAATTGTGCGTATACCTCTTGTTCAGAAAAATCTCTATTAAATAACATTTTGCTTTCCTCAATAATAAGGGCAAGAGCACCAGCAACAAAAGGAGCTGCCATCGAAGTGCCACTTAGAGACTTATAGCTATTATTCAAATAGGTGGAATAAATATGTTCCCCTGGGGCTACAAGATCCAGTTGTTCATTTGAATTAGAAAACCTGGCTAAGTTTTTTGTGCTATTCACAGCACCTACTTGGATGACTTCCTGATACGCACCAGGGTATCTATATTTTTGAGTAACTTGTCCATCACCATCATTTCCGGAAGCTGCAACAACCGAAATATTATGCGCTAACGCATAACGGATAGCATCATGTAGCAATGGATTATTCACTTTAGTTCCTAACGACATGGTTATAATGTTAACTCTTTCACCGTTGGGCCCTCTCCAAAGGATGGCATAATATATAGCTTCGATTACATTGTTGATAAGTCCATTCCCGTTATTCGCCAAAGTCTTAAGAATCAATAGTTTAGCCTTTGGAGACACACCAATATCAATCATATCATTACGCGCAGCAATGATGCCCGCTACATGAGTGCCGTGCCCATGTTCGTCTTGAAATTGCATGGGGTCATATTGGTAATCCTGGGTGAAGTTTCGTCCTCCTATCACGTTCTCCTTCAGATCTTCATGACTCATGTCAATTCCAGTATCCAAGACTGCAATAACCACACCCGATCCAAAAATTCCACGGTTCCAAAAATGATGTACATGAATCATATCGAGGCCATTGTTTTTCTCATCACTGCTATCCAAAACCTCATGATTTAACAAACTAACCAATTGGTGGAAATCCATCATTATCTTCTCCTTCCCTCGCCTTTAATTTACTAACTATTAAAGTGAGAGAAGAAAATAATTCAACAACCATCCAGATTTTTTTGAATACAGGTTGTGATTATGGTGACTAGACACTCTTTGTTATACAAGTTAGGGGATATCGCCAAGAGGTTAAGGCAAAGGTCTGCAAAACCTTCATCCTCGGTTCAAATCCGAGTGTCCCCTTTTTCTAAAAAACCAAAAGGAGTGCAAATTCATGGAGATGAAAGTAACAGTTTATACACGACAGGGTTGTGTCTACTGTATGCGTATTAAGGAATGGATGAGAAATAATCAACTTCAATTCGAGGAGGTTGATGTTTCCTCAATGACAGATCTGGAATTGAAAAGTCAGATCAAAGGTGTTCCCTATACGGTAATACAAAACGGAGCCGATAAGGAAGTAGTTCTTGGGTTTAATGAGGAAAAATTAACCCGGATCTTTCTCGGCTAATACCATATGAGCTTTTCGTGGATTGTTGTGTCATTGAATAGCCCAACCAAAAGGAACTACTCGTGTTGCAACTAATACACGAGTTTTTCGACGTTCTATTGTATTTTTTGAAATTTATATTCAAGGAGTTAATAACAAATAAATTCTTGGTATTAAGAATTTGGAAATCTACACCTATTGATATCACATTAATTCAAATTTTTTCAAATTAATCCATAACCAACATCATAATTCTACGTTATATATATATACAGTTAAGTTTCTTTCAGTAAATTATATCTGCTCAAAAGAATTATAGTATCATCCAACCACGAGTTTTATAGTTGTTACCATGGCTAAAGGAACTGATCTGTGCATTCTTTGCTAAAAGTATCTTAAATATTTTAATACTTTTCATTATGCTTTTTGAAATATCCCAAATCATCCATGAGTCAAGTATATTGTCCTTCCATATTGAGATGCGATAAAGAGCACTCCCATGGAGGACATGGTCACTGCGAACGACTAATCCTGCTACGTCTTTTGGCTTATAAAAAACCTTTTCAAAATTAGAATGCTTCTAGTATTAGAGCCGCTCACGAAGCAAAGCGTTCTATTGGATTGTTCAGAATCTTTGAACTGTAACATATTACAAAATATAGGTTCCTTCAACATTCCAATTATGGTATTATATTCTATGAAATACATATTTAAACAGAAAGGATGAGCGATTTGAAGTTGTCTGGAATATCTAAATTGCAAACCAGGAGGAAGGAGAACAAAATTTTGAGTAAAAAGTTGCGAATAAGGACTGTTGTGTGTGTTTTCATTGTGGGTATGGCTATTGGAACAATTTCGTCTGTTGTATATGCGGCACAAGCATTTAGCACTGCGAAAGCATATGGCCCTATCCTCGGTTACCGTTATCAAAATCAAGGCGAAATTCAACATAATAATGGCGACTCTCAAGTTGGAGGTTATGCACATGTTGCTAATCCTGCAGGTACCGGTGTTCCAACTGGCTATATGGGTGCAAAGACTAAACTCTACTACAATGGTAGTTTGTGTGCCTCGAATGATTGGTACTATAATGAAACATCAGGCTCAGGTACTGTGAGTATGAGAATTCCTGTGGGTGGAAACTGTGGAAATGGTAACTACACAGCTAATGGTTCGACCAGAGCATATAATGGTAACGGATACGATGAGTTCTCAATAAATACAACTCCTGCAATTCGAAATTATTAAGATTGGATGGTGAACGTAATGAAGTTTACAAAGAAAACAGTATTACTTGGTGTCACCTTTGTTCTTGGTGTGACTTTAGGGGGCTTGCAATTTGGTTCTGCTATTGCCAGTACACTCACTCAAGAACATACTCCCACATTCCCGGTAAACGAGAAAGGCGAGACGTATGGATCTGCAGAAAACGTGGAATCAAACGCAGCACCAGATTTAATTCAAGCAATTGGTGTTGATGGCACTCACGGGTATATACGTGCAGAAGACCTGGAAACCGAACCGCCCAAAAGCCCTAAAGAAGCATTGTCTAAACAACAAAGCATTTCTTTGAATAGCGTTCGAACAATTCCTTTATACGATATTAATGGTAAACAAATAGGTACATTTAATATCCAACAAGTAGGGGATAGTGAGGTTGAAATTGAGACAATTTCTGAATAACCTATAATCCCCACCATTGTAGACTCAAGAAATTATCTAGGCTTAAACTGTCGTCGGTACTCTACTGGCGACAGTTTATTTTATGTTTACTGTGGTCCATGATCGATATAGAGAATGCATTCATTATGGATCTAAATTACCGACCGTGAGGATCTAAATAAAAAGGATTGGATTCAACCTTGAGAATCTCGATCTCACAGAATTAGACCGCACAAGACTCGAAGATAGCCCGAGAGACTAAGAAACCTATCCAATATCTCATGAAAAGCGTCAATGATATTGTCTTTAATCGCGTTGCCGGCCTGTATCCTCTGCTGCTGCTTTTCAAGATTAAGTAACGCCATCGTTCACCCAAAAAAGGAATTGCTTTCAAAAGTATTTACAATAACTGATTGAAATTAATTTTTTTTGGTTATAAAATTGAAACTATATCCAATTTTTTACGTCTTTATTATGTACGACATTTAACGTGGAGGGATATTAAATGAAAAAGAAGTTATTCATTTCGTTATTTGCAATAGTCATCGCTTTAACAGCTGCGGTAGGGATGGCCTTTGCAAAGGGAGCAATCAAGATCGTCGTAAATGGCGAACAGATTAAATCGGATGTTGCCCCGCAGATGAGCAACAATCGAGTAATGGTGCCAATAAGCTTCATCTCGAAGGCTCTGGGTGCTAATGTAAGTTGGGACCAAAAGAATCAAACAGTTTCAATAAAGAGTAGTAATTCAGACGTACAGGAAGATGTCTGGAATCAAAACCTTGATATGTCAAGCAGTAGCTGGTCACAAGTCAAAAACCTTATTGCGCTTTATATCGTAGGTTTTGATACTCGTGATGATAAGTTAATCAAATCAATTTCCGTTGAAGGATTTGACATGATCCCTATCGGCGGTATGTATCCATCCATTATTGATTATGAGATTGTCGATGCTCAGCAAACCAAGGAAACGCTTAAGGTCAGAGTAAGAGTAATCATTGAAGAAGAAAAGCTCTTTGGAGAAGAATGGGACATTGAAATCACTCAAGGCAAAATTAAATCAATGAAAAAAGCCAAACTGTTTGATGTTAACGAATATACGGTAATCCCAGGTCTTACTTATAATAATAAATAAATAAAAAGAGAGCCTCTATCACGAAAATAGAGGCTCTCTTTTTTAATCATTTAGGGTGCTAGAGTCTGAATCGCAATAACTCCAGGAGTAGAGAGTGAACCAGCAGTCGATGTAGTAAGAGCGTAGGTCGCCGACGCGTTAGGTGCTAGTGTAAATGTCACAACCTGGACCATATCTTGAGTAGAGGTCCCAACTTTTAGTGCGGGGACACGAACAGCAGCATTGTTATGCCATTGGATAGCCCCTCCAAAAGGTTTTACTCGTGAAGTAACAAAAACCTTAATTTTACGACTTTCTGTTGTTGATGTATTTTTGAAAGTAATATTCACTTTGTTCTTAACACCATAGTGACCTTTGTTGTCACCGTATGCTTGCCCATTAACCCCACCATCATAACTGCTGGTTTGTGTCATCAAGTTATCATTTGTACCATTAGAAAAGCTGTAGTACTGATAAGAGTTCAAAGCACCCGTTTGGAAACTGATATTACTCTGAATGTCGGCAAAATCCCAAGAACCACGAGGATGCGTGCCCAGCCTATCAATAACCGGAGTTGAGTTCGTTCTTAGGTTTGCAGTTGTAGTATCAGCAACCGAGGACCTCACTCTGAAGGCCATCGGAGCTGTCGAAGAGGATGTATTTTTAAGTGTGAACTCAATTATTCCACCGATCAGCTTGCCACTTTCCACTGGCCATTCTTTTACAAGACCAACATTACCCGCTGTTATACTTGTATCAACTGGGGAAGCACTATCCAATGTGTTAGCAAGCAACGCTTGAGCTGAACAAATCCCATGCGATACGTAGGAACCTGTTGTTACAATGGAATGTTTCAAGTTCGAAATTTGGATTGTACCAGGAGTCGAGGTCGAGTTAGAACCGTTACCAATCGTTACCCCGTATTTTAGTGTTTTTCCGGTAGTATTGAGATGCCAAACAAAGATTCGGTAAGTTAGTGTATTCTTATTTGCGACATAATCGTGCCACAATGTAGCAAATCCATTTGTAAACTTCACTGGCCAGTTGGCATCAGTCGGTTTGCCGATGGTTTCAGGATTGTCCGAAATCATAAAACGCGTAGAGCCAGATTTTACACCGGTAATATGGGGTGGGGCTGTGGTAAGCAGTGGGTGTGTGATTACAGGCAAATCAGTTGTTGTACAAGTCATTTAACATTCCTCCAAAGTTTAATTTGATTTTTGATACCTAGTAATTTGTTCCTTTAAAACTTTATTATCCGAGAGTGTCATCAACATCACTCTCTCCTGCCTCCTTTTCTCTTTATCAAGGTATCAGTTGCCCTCACCTTGTACTTATAAAAGAGAGATTCAAAGCTCTAATAACAACCTCAAAACAAAATTCATGAAATTAAGTCTGTATTCTTGTCTCTGTTACTTTCAAATGATTGAATGGCTTTAGTCAGTTCGTTAAGTGAGTTATCTAATTTGTCCATCTTTTCTCCTATGGTCTGTAAGACATAACGAATCAAAATAAAACAAAGAGTAACCGGAAATCCAACATTCGTTATAAGTGAAATTACATCTGTTACTTGCATACAGTACTTCAACTCCTTCCTTATTTATTTCTCTATATAAGGATGGATCTGTTTATTTTTGCACAACCACTTTTTGGAATGTTTGTTTGAATATAAGAATTCATAACTGTAGTTCTCATTAATGAGGATGTTTGTTTCTTGAAAACAAATTATTGCATTATGATGGACTTGTGTTCTTTTATTTGAGTGTAAAAATCGCTAATATCATAAGATTCTTTTTTTTCATGGTCTTTTAAATGGAGGGAATATGAATTTTGAATGAATTTGAAAATTATGATGAACTCTGCAAGGGGCTTAAAATTTCTTTTGAGGATTTTTAAAAAAAGATACAATATTTACAAAAATTCGCTTCAATAGAATCAGCAATAAAAAGTTTTATTTCAAATCTTGCTAAGGATAACGAATACAAAGAAAATCCATCATCTTCGACATACAGATCATTCCTTAATAGATTTCTTGAATATCTACAAATTACAGAGCAAACTTCACTTTTACTCTATGAATTAAATTACGATTTGTATGAAGGTTTTTTAACGTATCGAAAGTCTTTAGGCTCTAAAGAGTTCACTCACAAAACCAACATTAAAAATGTATATATTCTAAATGCAGTTCATACCTTCGCTTTTGAAAATGAACTATCCCCTATACTTATTAGACTATCTAGACGTAGCAATACGTTATCTTTGGAAGATCCAGTTTTTCTATCAAATTCAAATATATTAAGTATATTTTCAAAAATAGATAAAAACTCTCGAAACGATAGTTTACTTATATCGAGCAATAATTTGTATTTTAGCTGATACTGGATGTAGTCTTTCTGAAATAGGTAAAATACTTGTTAAAGATATCGATGTAAGATCATGTGTTATAAATTTTGAGGGGAATAATGTAAGATTTAAAGCTCGTAAGATTCATATACCAAAAAAAAGCATGGATGTAATTGTTAAATATATGAAATCAATTAAAATTATAGATAAACCTGATTCAAATCTTTTTAATAAAAAGAGTTCATCAAGAACTATTCAGAAGAAAATAAATGACCTCGCAAATGAGCTCAATCTCAGTTCCTTGAAAAGTCGGTCGTTTAGAGATACATTCGTTTTAAGAAAAATATCGGAAGGTATGAAACTTGATGATTTGGTTGTTTTGATGGGTTCTACCGATACTCAGAGAGCTTCACGATATATTGTATATTACGAGGAAAACATAAATAAAATTTCTGGAGATTCTGGTCACTTCCTAGACAGTTATGAATAACCTCTTTTTACTTAGTTTGATACGTACTGACTTCTCCTCTTAATGAACCGCGGATCTGTTTATGTATCATTTAATTCAATATTCTTCCTATAAAAGCATTACAGTTACAATAATCGCTGCTATCCTCCTATAAAGGAAGACGGCAGCGATTTTTGGTGAATATCAAGAAAACTGTTTCTAATAATGGTATATCAAAGTGTGTTCGAGTTAAATACCAGATGTAGCTTGATACTTAAACAGAGCTTTATACGATCCTTGTAGCACACCGATCTTTGTGCCATCTTGTTTACTTATCGTTTGGGGTAACTTCAAATCATATCGAACATTAAATTGATGTGTTCCCCCTCCGAAAGATGGCTTTGCTTGGATAATGGATTGTGGGGCATTGGAAACGATTAATTTGGACGAAAGTGTTCCTTGGCCTGATCCAAAGTTAATCGTTGCCCCAGTAACAGGCCCTTTGTAATCTGTAGTAATCTCAACTGCAGAAGCGGGAATGTAGAATTTTTCCAAAGTTCCGTTCACTGACTTCTCTATCTCGAAATCGGTTGAACTCATACTAACTGTCCAACCAGCATCTGAACCCCTGCCATCAATAACAGTCATAGTGGTTTCGGCCTTAGATGCTTGACTCTTTTTAACATCTAGCCTGATATCGTCGAATTTTAACGCGGTCTGAAACACACGCAATCCAGAACCGACAACTTCCACTTTTTGCTCGGTCACATCCGCATAAGCAGAAGTGCCCAGAGATAGCAGCAGCACCGACAAACCTATGATACCGAGCAATTGTTTTTTGAACCCTTTGATCATGTATTGCCCCTCCATTGTTTCATTTTGTTGTTAGATAAATTCGGATGGGAACCAACCTGCTTTGCCGGCTCCCACAATCCGCAGCTTAGATCCCCGATGCCAAAGAGAATGTAAATAAGGATCTGTACACGCCTACTCTCAAACCGACTTTATCTCCAACTTGATGTGCACTTCCATTACTTGTAGAAACAACATCTACCGTACTAGGAACCCGGAACATATAATCCATTGGGATATCATAGTATCCCATGCCCTTAAATGGTTCCGCTTGCGCTAGTACCTGTTTCGTGCTATCAAGTACGTAACTCCCCGTCTTCGCTGTTTGATCCGGGGAACCAGCCAGCACTTTTGCCGATTTGACATCTACATTCAGGGAAGATGCCGGGATTTTTACAACAAGATCTTGAGTGCCCAAACCTGTATCCAGTACCGGATCACTTACAAAGTCAGTGATAGACAGCGAGTACGTCCAACCATCTGCGGTACCTCTGCTATCCTCAATCAAGGTGTTTGTAACCGAATTAATCGTTTGATACTGATTTACAGTTTGAATCTCGATGTTATCCAGCATCAAACCATTAAACTTAGATGATAGCGCTCCTCCAATAACGTTTAGAATCGCCTCTTGCTCTGCGCCAGTAACCTCAGCACCCCAAGTTGGGTCAACTCCTGGATTAGGGTTTGGATTTGCACCACCATTTAACGGAGGAGTTATATACTCTTTATCAATCAGTACATTACCACTTCCACTATCTGTTACTCGGATTTTGATAGGTAACGAAGCACCGATGTCGATTGGGCCTGTGTACTCTTGATAAGAAGCCCCGTTGTCCAAAGAGTATTCTTTCATCCAATTTCCTGTCGGTAAATTGCTGAAATCGATTAATAGTTTATCATCAATATCCCGAGATAATGACGGATCATAGACTTGAGCCGTTACAACCAGAATCGTTTCAAAACTATAATTAGTGCCATCAGTCACACGAGCTTTGTATACGGAATCCACCACATTATCAACGAGAAGCGTATATTTACGTTCTGTGGAAGAAGGTTCTTCAGTGGTGCCGGAATATTGATTCAAGATTTCTGGTTCGTCGACCCACGATCCACCATCATGCTGAATTTGAAGTGAACCTTGAGTTGGATTAAAGCTAATAGACAGTGGTCTTTGATTATTAACATCTACTTCACCTACACTTCCGACAGGGGCTGTTAGCGTTCCCGGCGCAGCTGGTGCCACAGTGATATTTTCTGTAATCTTTGAAAGCTCATCACTCGTGTTTTTGTTTGTAATAATAGCGGATACTACATGATCGCCTTCTAATAATTGGATAGGCGCTGTGTAATCGAGAATATTTCCATCTACTTCTACTTGCAATTTGACCCGATTCATGTCGATAGCACCCGTATCAACCGTAAGTACCCCATCTTGCTCCAGTAGTTTAGGGTATCCTACAGGAATCACAATTGGATTATTAATTACCGTCACTTCGAGCACTTCACTATACAACGAATCGAGTCCGGATCTGGCTAGAACCTTTACAGGACCCGCAGTTGTTAACGTAATTGGTGCTGTGTACTCTAACCAAGTTGCCCCGTTATCCAACGAGTACTCTTTCTTATTTGCTACTGCAGGGTAGTTGAGCGTTACAACTGTGTTTTCGAATTTATCTGTAGAACGTGATTCAGTTGGCTTATCAATCGTTGTCGGTGCAGGTGTATACCCCGGAGGATAGATACCAGTTGCCCCATCCTGTTTGATTGTATTACCATTTTCATCCAATCTATACAGGTTACCATCGGAACCAATTCCATAAACATTTTGGACATTAAGGTCCAATGCGATTTCAAGCAAGCCAACAAATTTTACGCCTGATGCTGATGTGTTGGTGTACTTTGCATTGCTTGAAAATACATATACATCACCTGTATTTTTCAACAGGTAAAGTGATTTTGTATCGAATGCCAGATCAGTGATATCCTTAATGGCTCCATCCGGTCCAGATAATCTTGTCTGTGTTTCGATTCTACCCGCAATACCCGTTATCCCTTTACCGTTTACGATGCCGTTGTACGCTGTGTTACCGTTACTCCCAATTACATATACATTGCCGTTAGTACCTAGTCCGGCAACGAGAGACACATCACGATTCGCGTTTACCGTATACTTTTTCAAATTCGTCATCACAGTCGATTCAGACGTTGTGTAGTCGGTGTGATATACATAATCGGCACCTATTCTATTAGCAGGAAGACCCCATGCTTTCAGATTACCGCTGCCATCCAAGTACATGAACGTATTGCTTGTGTTAGAGATACTGCCATCAGTCTTATCCGACAAATTTGAAACTTCCCTACTCATATTCGTCGGATCACCGTTAAATGGATATAAAGTCTTAGTACTGATCTCAGTGGTAGCTCCGGGTGTATAACGATCTGTATTTTTCGGGTATACCGACGTATCCCTTAATGTATAAAAGCTCCCGTTAACTTCGAAATAACGCATTCCGATTCGAGTGTTATCCGAGGTATACGATATTTGCTTTGTCCCGTAGGACGTTTCATCGATATAGCCCATATCAAACGTAGCTGGACCGGAGAATCCCGGAAACATCGATGTTACTTTTACGGGCTTCGCATTAGTGTAAGAAGTATCACCAAACTCGCGACCGATTTTATATACATCCGATTCTGTAACAAATAGAACAACGTTTCTATCTACTTGTATCATTTTCTTGACCCCTGTTAGTGGGGTATCGAATAGATCAGGATCTACAACCTCAACAGGAACAGTCGTATCTGCTTTTATGCCGTTACCTAATTGCCCATAAGTTCCAGCCCCTAATGACTCTACCCTACCATCTGCGGTCAGACCATAAAAGGTATATGCATTATAACCCTCGGAATTGTACACGAAATCTGTCCACCCAGACGCTATCTTTTCAAAAGAACTCGCCGGATTGTAACCTGAGTCTTTCCGGTAGTAAAAGTCCCCGTTAGACATCAGGCGCATACCTACACCTTTGTCATCAGGGCTTTGCGCATTATACTTTTTAATATCCGAGCCTATTTCGTCTAGTTTATCTTTATCAGCAGGACCGGAGTATTCTCCCCTGTCTCTGAAGAGAATCTTCCTGCCATCACTCAAAGTTAGATATGCACGAGTACGTGATTGATGATCTTCATAATAGTATCCAATGTCTTCAATATTCGCATGCCCAGCGCCCTCTACCGTATTCTTTCCTGGCATTAATACGCTCGGTATCAATAACGAAGCAGCCAGCAGTGCGCTTAAATAACGTTTCTTACCAGGTTTTCTCCTGTTTTTATGTACATCTCTTTCTGCAGCCATGTATACAGACCTCCAAATTACGTTTATTTTCCATTCTGCTTTCCGACTTGTTCTAACGGAAACCGTATCACTTCTTTAGTTGATTATGCTCCTTTGCCTACATCGTCCTCACCCCTCTTCAGGTTTTCAGATGATGCAGATCCTTCCGTTACAACATCTTGCTCTTCTCCAAGTATTATCACAGCACCACTAGTATTTCTAAACGTATCTTCTAAATTTGCAGTGGAATTCTCAACCCTCTCGATGCGTTTTCCATACTTGCTCGTATGAATAGTTTTATGCCACTCAGGTTCACTACCATCTGGTACATACCCGAGTTTGACAACATAAAGAGTGAATGTCTTTTGGTCAAGTTGCACTTTCTTCCTTGCTTTGTCAAAAGTAAATCCCTTTTCCAAGTACATTTTAATTCGATCCTCAATGTCGCCTTTCTTCCGTTTAGATAGTAATAGAAGAATTAATAGAAGCAGGATCAGAAGCAAACCAATGACAATTACATATTTCAGCCAGTCTGGAATGCCATCGGTTACTTCGAGCTTTTGGCTGTGCTCCATCGCCGCTTGAGCTTCATCCTTTTCCTTAGGAGTTACAGTAAACTGGAAGATTCTCCATTCTTTCTGACCATTGAAATTAGCTTCAAAGTAAGCTTCATAAT
Source organism: Paenibacillus sp. Dod16 (assembly GCF_049893405.1). Lineage (NCBI taxonomy): Bacteria > Bacillati > Bacillota > Bacilli > Caryophanales > Paenibacillaceae > Paenibacillus > Paenibacillus sp. Dod16. The sequence continues at coordinate 26,121 of NZ_JBNDYG010000024.1, read as the reverse complement.
TACCAGGCAGCAGCAGCTGGTTTTCGGCAATACTTACCATTTTGGCAGTCGTTCCGTAGTAAATGGATCCAGCTTCGTAATCCTCACGGAATACGACTTTTTTAGCACTATCCCTAATCTCCAAGTAACCTGTTGGTTGTTCTAGAATGGTGCCTTTGTTTTCAAGATCGATTGTAAATCTCGATTCCCCTGATGCCACATAATCGTGGTTCAAAGAGTTAATCGACATGCCATGTTTAGCTTTATCAATTTTATAATCCATAACAACCCACATACCGAGTTCTTCTAATACATCTGGAGTTAAAGTTGCGTTCTCAATATTCGTCTTTATTTCTTGACCCTCTCTAAACTGCGATACTCCCACTACCCCGATATGCTGTCCGGGTTCTAGATTTTCGGGGATTTTAACTGTGTAGGTATATTCCCGCATTTCATTCGGTCCCAATGTAATGTCTTTGGGCCCCTGTGGGTAAAACCACGAGCCTCCAAGCGTCACTCCTGTGTTATAACTACCAAAACCTCTACCTCCGTTCTGAGCCGGTAATGCATCTGTAGCATAAATTTTGAGATTAATTTTCTCATCTAGCAGGTTCTTCACATAGAATGTGTATTTTCTTTTCTCTCCTGGAATAACTTCATCTCGATAATATCCAAGGCCGTTTCTTGCTTCTTTACTTGGTGATAATAAGAATGAAGCTTCTGGAGCAAGGGCTGGGTCGATTTCCTGCTGAGTCAAATTCTCAGATGATGCATATTCAAACCGATGCATTTCTGCAGCGTTAACATTTTCTGGAGCAAGACTTAAAGTGACGATTAACATCATGGCTAAAGAAAATAGTTTTCTCCTCAAATGTCCTGATGCTCTTCTGTTCACTAGACCAAATTGCTGATAGATAGTTTTCATCTTTGAAATTATCTTCATTTCTTTTACTCATCTCCTACTGAAATTAGTTTGTATTGTCTGAAAGCAATTCAAAATGAGTGAGGTGCTCATGCATGGTTAAATTTATATTTCCAGAAAGTAATTACATGGTTCTTACTTCTCACCCAAATTCTTGAAATAAAAAAAAAGCACCTCTATAATGGCTACTAGAGCCAATATAGAGGTGCTTCCTCTTTTGAAATCATTTAGTTATTTATAAATATACCATTCTGTCTACGAGTCGTAAAGACAAAAGGAATCGATTTATCCATAATAGTGTGAGATATATAAGAGATATTTCAGCTCTTAGGAGGGTTCCCCTTGTCCAGAGCTAAACCCAAAATATTTCTTTTGCAAGTTAGACCAATCTATCCAGCTACAATAGTCAAAACCAACACTCATAGACTCTTCGATGTGCCTCTATCCTCATGAAACTTAACCCGTTTTTTCTGGTTAGTTGTTATCTCATTAGACGTTTCTAAGCGCATTGTACGAACAGTTTCTATCATTGTTACGCATTCATGTGGAGTGACCATTTTTCCATCAATCGACAAAGGAAACATTTGTTTGTCTAAATGAATTTCCTTTTTTTCTGTCATGTCTTTGTCTCCTTATAATATTTCTCTGAAAGATTTATTAGAAATCAGTCCAAGAGTTAAGTTTTCCATTATGGAAGTGTATGTACGTTCTTCCATAAACCCACTGGTCAATTTTCATCTTAGCACTTGTGTACGAGTTTATTTCGTCTGGTGCCCCCCAAGACAAGAAAACTTGATCCTGAGACATACCTATACTTATTTTTTGTTGTGTTATTTTAGTCCAGACATTAGAAGACCAGTTGGTGTAAACACTCTTCGGATTCGTTGAATAAAATCCATTCTTAATTGGTTCACTAGGATCATCGTAAAAACTCAGCTTAAAAGTGACATCATGCCCGCTCGCACGCTTTGCTTGAATAATTAAATCTTTCCCCTTCATTTTAATTGATTTGAAATATACTTTTTCAATATTCAACAAGGGATTTGAGGATGGTAAGAGATTTTTATTTGCCCAGAAATACTTTCCTGTATAAAGATAACTCATGAGCTCATAGTGGAAATAAGTGCAAAATGAATCGGGTATCTCACCAATAACAATCTCCTCAATTACCTTACCATTATTGAGGAGGATATTAAATCTAACTGAATCACCGGTTATTGGATCTATTTCAATGACGTGACCCACTTTTTCACCTTTATATATGTATACTTTCTTACCCATATAATTTTTTAGATCATCTGAAACTTTATTAATTTGATCAATTAGTTGTGTAGTTTTAGATTTCCCACTCGTGTCACTCCATAAAAAAAGGGAATTAGGTTCATAAAGATACTTCCCTGATAAGCCTGTCATTTTATAAAAATCTTCAATTGTTATATAAGTCGTATCATCATACAAATATGAATTTGTATGATCCAGTTTAAAAGTGCCTATATCAGATTTGACCGTAATCGGCTTAGTATAATTTACTTTTACATTCTTGAGCTTGGCTAAAAGTTTTACTGGTAAATAGATACCACTCTTCTTGATCCCATCAAGGGTGTATGTTTTTTCTTTCGTTACAACTAGCTGCCCATCTAAAAATATCGCAATTGCTTCAGAGGCATATGCATTACTAGGGATAATATTGGATGCAGCCTCTAGTTTAGCTAATGGACTTATAAACAGTATTACTGAAACTAATGTGGCGATTAAAAGAGGTAGCTTTAGTGCCTTTTTCATGAGTTCCCCCACCTTATATGGATATCCTTACCTATCATAAGGTATCATATGTAGTACTAATTGGCTAGGTCCTCTTACTAGATCATTCATCTCTTAGTAATTAAAAATATATCAAGGTTCTAATAATCAGCTCATTGATCTTCTTTTATACTCTTGAGTTCTCTGAGTTCCTAATAATAATTGAGGATTCATTCTCAATACAACTCGTATTTGTATCTTTCGCATTATCCTGATTCGTATCATCAACCCTAGCTTCAAAAATAATTTGTAATGCTTTAACCATCTTCTTCATATCTGGTTCGTACGTAGCGTGATATGTAATGTCGTTTGGATTTTTCATTCGTGGTGTTGCTCCTCTCTATCTTCGAATTAGAATAGATCATTGAAGAGAAAAACACTTTATTTATAAATCGTCATCACTTCCATTTAAACCCGTAAATATTACACACTTTAGGTTCGTCTTCCTTAAAAGAGTGTCCCACTATCGATTCCCAAATACAATGGTACCCAGCATGATATATTGTTTCGTGGAGTCCCTGAAAAATCGTTTTGTATTGGTTGTCATATGTTACAACCAAATGCTTTGTATATTGGTTTGGGAAATTGGGGTTTATATAGGAAGTTAAACCATATAAAGCTGCTGATGCAATAACAAACGCATCAATAGAATCTTCTCCTTTAAGTAAGGGGCCATTGGGGACTGACAAAGACGCATTATTCATAAATAGATTATAGTTCCCCTTAGGTTTGTATTCACCAGCTCCAAATCCCTCGTACAGAAATATTCGTGAATCACCAATTAGCATTTTCTTGACATTTTTGGTCGCATCCGTCTTTAGTGTATCCTTATCAAGAAAAATAGATCTTTCTAGCAACATTGTCTTGACCGTCGTTGCTGCTGCTACTCCTTGGTGGCACCTGTACATTCCTAATTCCTCAGGAAATCTGCCTTTCATTTCGTAAACTCCATCAGTTATGTCCGGAAAAGGATACCACATCACTGCTTCTATTCCAATTGCAATGCTGAGACTCTTATTTTTGATATCCTGATCAAGAATGTACGGCAATCTATTAAGTCCTATGCCTCCATCTACGATTTCTCCCATTGCATTAATTTTTACCCAGCCTAAATTTTTGCTTCTGCTTGAAACATCGATCCCGTAAATATAATCGATTATTTTCATGGTTTCCTCCTTAGCAATAAATAGGTTGTGAAGCGGGATACCCCCTGAGTGCAGGCCATTCAAGTATACATATATAATTTCAAACTACATATAATATATTCTAATCCTGATCTTTTTTCTCGCTCTCATTCATTTTAAGGGAATGGATAACTTCAGTTAATTGATTCAGAGATTCATCCAAAGAATCCAATTTCTCTACAATGGTTTGTAATACATAACGAATGAGGATAAAACATAGTGTTACTGGAAAACCGACATTAGTAACTAATGTTGCAAAATCTGTTACTTGCATAGGAAATCCCCTCCGCACCTTATTTTTTATAATGTAGGGAACATATAAGTTAAACTTCACAACTCGAAAGATTAGAAAAGTGTTATAATGGGGAACAAATGTTCCTATTTTGGTTGTGGAAACACCCAATATATTTCCCTATATTTAGAAAGGATGAAGGGAGGATAGATCAATGGAGAAGCAAGTAAATGTCTACGAACGATTTAAGAAAGAAGTATACCGTATTGGTTGGAGGGTTCAATACCGCGCGAAAACTATTAAACGGAGAGAATGTTATTTCAATGGAATGGAGCAGTTCACAATTACTAGTTCAACCTTGAGTAGTGAGGACAGGATTATCGTAGAACAACTATTAGAAGCATTACCACCTCAGGGGAAATTTATTATTTCTCAATTGTATTTATTCGAACAAACCGAATCCGAGGTCGCCAATCAATTAAACATGACGCAACAGGCGGTGAATAAATGGAAAAAGAAAATGTTAAGAAAATTATCACAGACCATGAATTCCTAGAATTATTACAAGCTGCCAAGAATAATGATCACGAATCAATTTTGGCACTCATTGATTTATTTAAAAAAGACATCCTCTCTATTAGTAGATACATTCATCTACCTAAAGAGGATGCCATCTCAGAAATTACATTAGAAATACTAGAGTTTATAAAAAGAAGCGATGATGAAATCATCTAACAAGACACAACCCTTTCTTTGAAGATACTACTAGATCTCGCTTATATCGTTTCTTCTATCTGTTTCAAATAATAATCGTATTGCATCATAAGATCTTGTATTATACACTTTTGTCATAGAGCGATTTACAGAGCTCAAGCAATCTTTTTACTAGATCAATATTATACAAAACCCACCGTTTGGGATTTGTAATGTTCATTTTAGAAACGATTTCACCACAGGAATAAGTTAACCTTTTCCATTGGCACCAATATAAGTATACGATACTTTTGTTTTGAATCCCCTTAGCATATAAAATAAAACATGTAAAAATCCCAACAATAAAAATATTGATGGGATTTTTTATGTGCAAATAAACCATCTATTTTTTCTCAATTTATTTGAAAGCAATCATTCACTTCTCTTTTCGATGAGCTCAACCAGAAAAGCAGCCATAGTTATTGAACTAAATTAGGTCTCACGAATAAACAGAAAGCTAAACAGTCGCTATTATTTTAATGATGATTTTTCTTTTAATAGCAATTCATCATATTGATTTAATAGCTCATCTAATTCCTTTGACTTCAACAGTACAATAGGATCAGTGAGGTTGAATTCTTCTACAAGCTCGTATAATTCTATGCGTGCTCTCTCAATTTCTCTTTTCATTTAGTTCTCTCCTTGAAATATCCCCATATCTCGGGAGTCTTCAATATGTATGTATTAATGCGGCAAATATCATAAAGCAAACTTTAAAAAAATATAGCAATAATACATAACAGCACCTATTGTTGTCAAAAGATAAGCAGCACTAATGAAATATAACAATATGTTTAACCCACGTTTTTGTTTCTTTTCTGGAACTGACCTATACAGTCTTGAGCTACTGTACAAAAAATCCCCCTGCTTAAATTCCTTCATTTTCATTTCCTCACTTTTATTCCTTGGACAGTTGGCCCATCTAGCAACATAATAGAATAATGCTTGAAACACATCTCTCTTGTTAACTTTGGCCTCCTCAGTAAACTTGCGAATTACATATTAAATATGGAGGCTCATGGAAAATTATAACTAACACAAACAAAAACGACAATAACAACATGAAAATAGTCGTTATAAGAACTCCAATTGTGACTATTTCATGTTCTACACTGACTACGAGGTGTAGAGATGAATAATGTGATGGAACTGATAGGTTCAAGAATCCGACTTTATCGAATGGCAAAACAATGGACCCAAGAACAACTTGCAGAAGCTATAGGATCAACAGGATCTTATGTCGGTCAAATTGAACGAGGAGAGAAGAATTTTAGGATCCAAACACTCATTAAAATCGCAGACGCTCTTGATGTAAGCATCTTCAATCTTATGGATAACGACAATGAAGAATATCTCTATCAGAAGAACTGGGTCTGGGAAAGTGTTACACTTATGCTGCAGCAAAGTGAGGCCAAACAAAGAAAAATTTATCGTGTACTTCTTGAAATGTTAGCAGAGGAAACAGACTGAGTAACGTATGTATCTCCATTCACTTCATGCCATATTTATAAAGGGTCGCCTATTTGGCGACCCTTTCACGTATTAAAAGTGTGTGTGAACTATACAAACAAATCAATAAAAAATAGAGACCCTCTTCTAAACTTGTTTCTCAATATAGGATGTTTTCACTTATAATGCAATTATTCATTATAAATATTATTATGGTTGTCTTTTTCACGTAATAAATGCTTTTACAATACTAAAAATACTGGAGAAAACTAATGAACGATGAATTCATGATTGATATATCGAACCAAACTGAACTTGCATCTGGAACTCTTTATCTCATGAACATAGCAAAGTCATCAATTGATAATATGTCTTACAAGTTTATAGATGAATGCGTTTTGCTATTAGAAGAAATGGGCTCCTCTGCATTTGGAACGGTCATTATTATGTTCGATGGATATGGAGACATACCAGCGGAATTGTACGAATTAAAAGAGGTTAGGAATTGGGTTTTAGGATTATTTGAAAAATATCCTTATTTTCTCTATTTCATAAATTTCAGTTTAGATTCACATATCACCTTATTATCTTGTATTGGAGACATTGAGATAGTATATCAAGGTGATCTAACTCTTTCTCCAGTTGAATATCAACATTTAGGTATAGATCCTTTTGCATTAGAACAGAAGCGATGGTTCATTTCATTACCAGTTGAAATTTATGTAAAATTGGAAAGAGGGCTCATCCAGTACGGTAATCATGTCAAGGATTTTTTGGGTTCCTCTGAAACCATAAAGATGATCAATACCATAACAAAAATAATTACATAATGGAGCTCCGAATTAAGTATTCTGTTCAATTCATGGGGAATTGAGATCGGGTAATTTTCTGATAATGAACAAGACTTCGTTCCCCTTATAAGGTGAGTAATACAATAAGTAATAAACTAATAATTACAAATCCTTAGTATCTCTTGTTGCTATATATTCACATACCTGCTTTGCAAGATCCTCAATATCGTCTTTCCTTGCGATCTTTAGTACCCACTTTCTCGGGATGTCGTTGTAACCAAATGCCATTCCAGCTAACCCTCCAGCTATGGTTCCTATCGTATCCGTATCCCCACCCAGGTTAACAGCTGCGAGTACCACATCTTTGTATGAATCATGTTTTAAAAAGCACCAAATGGCAGCTTCTAAAGTATCCACTACATAACCAGTTGATAAAACTGCATCCTCTGGACGATCTTGTATATCATAATATACCGAAGGGAAATATGTGATTTGAAATTCATGTCCAAAATGAGTTCTCATAGTTTCCTGCATCAAATAATAACTAGAGATTCGATCATGCCCTTTAAGTAGATTCGAGGCGATTTCTATGAGAATAATGCAGGCGAGAACTGAACGTCGATGGGCATGTGTAATAGAAGATACCTCTTCAACAAGTTCTACTCTTTCTTGGATATCCTTATTATATGATATGAAAGCGAGCGGAAGAATTCTCATTAATGAACCATTGCTATTACTATCTTCATCATGTAGACCTGAATCTGTTGGCGTAATATATGATAATCTATCTAAAGCAAGTCTGGTTGTTGTTCCTATATCAAAAACTACTCCATTTGCAGTCCAGTATCCTTCCTTATACCACTTAAGGAACCTATCTGAAATACTTTGAAGAGAATAACCTTCGAGTAATGATTCTAGTGTACATAAGAATAATGAGCTATCGTCTGACCATGTTCCTGGCGGCTGATTCCAAGTACCATACCCAGTCAATCCTCTGATGGGCCGCGCTCTCAGCTCTTTTCTGCCTTTGAATTCAACCGGTACACCTAATGCATCACCAACACAGCTTCCCATAATCGCTCCATAAATCTGTAAAGTTAACTCAAAGTTTTGATTAAGGAATGTTGGAATTATTTCTTCCTTCTTCGGCCCTGTATACTTTTCCGGATTAAACAATCTTCTGAAAAAAGATCCACTTATCGATTTCATCAATAACTCCTGTTCAATTTTAATTTAACTCAAATCATTTCTTGGATTGATAGGCCTACATAAAATTTTCGATTACTTCCTCTAACCTCGGTAATTACTTGTTCTAATATTCGTATTAGATCCCTTGTCATCATCTCTCCATCCACATTAAAGTTTTGAACTGTTGCATCACTGGCAATTAAGTCACTAAGAGTCATCGATGAATCTTCTTCAATGTTAACGCCTGCAGGGAGTTCCTCCAAGAACACAGATGTATCCTCTACCCAATGGCCATTTACAAGTGGAATATCAATTTCATCCAGAATCAAATTTAATTCATCAATCGATTTCACTGACCAAGTTTGTAGTATATCCTTCATGAAAAACTTATCTATCCATTCAGACCAACAACGCTTTCGGATATCTAATGGTAAATGTTTAAACTGTTCAATTGGAATAATCTGTTCATATATATTGTAACTTTTTCCATCCCCGCATTGAGTGTATTCAAGTTGCTGTTCCTTGGTCATTAAGGTATAAGCAGTTACCATACCACCTCTACCGCTTTTAACCCTACTAAACGAACCATTTGCCGCCCGCTTTTTTGTCTTACTATCGCTGTCAAAGACTTTTCTTATATCTTCAGACATTATCGTCCCTCCCTTGCCCTCGCACTGATTAAGCAAGGATATATTAGTACAATTTTTTATTTCAATGTAAGATAAACACTCGATACCAATGTTATATCAGACTTCCTTATTTTCCAGAAATAAATCATAAACAAATAAAACGCCTTACACCTGTAATTTAGGTAGCAAGACGCCATTGTGTTTCGATCTTTATAAAAAATCTGGTTTTTGTTGGTTATTCTTAAGTGAAATCTTTGCCCAGTATGCTTAGTAATGTGTTAACAAAGATAAACATCTTGTTGCTGCTTGCTCCAATCAATTAATTGAACTCCCTCAGTACGATTCAATTTACTCATGAATACTCACTTATTCGCAGGATTTCACCCCTGTCCAGAATTGCAGAAGGAACGTAAGACAACCCTCGTAGTAGACCAAGACAACATGAAGGCGTGAGGAAATAGAGGGGAAAGCTACAAACCCCATATAATTCCATATACTGCACGCATTCTCCACGCCGCCCTGGAGGTTTTCACTCCCATGTCTCAACGGGTCTGTGCCCTCTCATTCCTTCGTTACGCCTGTCCAAGGGGTGGAGGCCGGTCTTGCTAACGTTACGGGTCGGTGCCCTTTGGTTCAATACATCCGGTACTCCGTGCTTTCTTTGAAATCCTGCGAATAAGCCAAAATTCATACGACGAAACGGCTAAATTAAACTTAAGCTGCTTGTTGAATTGGCTTCGTTTTATACGGATTGTAAGCCTCTTTACTACGAGCCATTCCAACGAGTACTCGTGCTAATTTACCACAAAGTTTCATTAGAGACCTCATTTTCTTCATCTTTCTGACCTGTACATTGTACGCATGCATCGCTTTGAACTCTGGGTTGTTACCAACTAAACTTATGGTCATCATGAAAATGAAACGGCGAAGGCGTGATCGTCCACGTTTACTAATCTTCATCTGCCCCGTCCATTTACCTGAGCTTGCTTCTGCAAGATTGAGACCAGCATGGCGAAGCAGTGCATTACCATGAGAAAAACCACTTAAATCTCCGGCCTCACCAAGAACACCAGCGAGTGAAATGGCGCTAATCCCTTTGACAGCAAGCATTGATTTAGCAAAAGGAATACGGGCTAAAACTGCTGCAATCTCTGCCTCTACTACTTGCAGCTGCTCACAAGCTAGGTCATATTCAGCGAGAAGCTGCGTTAGGTGGAGCTTGTACGCCTTCGTTGCCTGCTTAGAGCCAACTGAATGATGAGCAAGCGCAATAAGGGTTTGAGCTTTTTTGTCCCCGGGTTGACGTTGCATAATGGATTTCCAGCCCTTTACCACTTCCTGAGGCGTTAGCTTGCTCAGTTCTTCAGGCGTCGGGAAAAGACGTAATGTGGCCAATGAACCTCTGCACATCAGGTTCTTAAAGACTTGTCGCAGCTCAGGAAACACTACGTCAACCCAACGATGGATTTGGTTCTTCGCACTAACGAGTCTTGTAACGATGGAGTCTCGGTTTGAAAGTAAGACACGAAGTTCCGCAAACGCTTCAGGCGTGTTGCGAATGAACGAATAGTAGCCGTTTTTAACCATGTCTGCGATGACCAGAGCATCCTTTTTGTCGCTCTTCGATGGTGTATTGTCACGGTTTTCCTTGTTCTTTTTCACGAGATGTGGATTAACAAGAACAACTTCGAATTGTTTCTCGTATAGCCATCTGGAGACGTTTAGCCAGTAATGCCCCGTCGGTTCCATGCCGATGATAGCGCAGTTAAGATTATGGGCTGCTTGCAACGATTGAATCCAGCGAAGAAGGATCTGGAATCCTTCTTCGTCATTAGAAAAAGATAGCGGATTGCCAATAGCAATCCCACGGAAGTTTACCGCACGAGCGACATGCGTTAGCTGTGCAATGTCGATTCCGACGACGAGATGCTGAGGGGTAATTTTTTCAATGAGTTGATTTTGTTTGTCCTGGGCTTTAAACTTCATAGTAGAGCGTCCTCCTGGATGATGGGATTTTAAGGGCTATGACCCGTTGCGTACTCCCATCGTACCGAGGCGCTTTTATTTTTGCAAAGCTGATAATTAACGCTCTACAGGAATGCTAACGTTCTCTATTTCATTTAAACTGAGTATTTCTACTCGTTTATAATCCAGCTCATAAACCAATAATATTTCTCGTGTTCTATCAAATTGCAGTACTTTACCGAAAATAACTTGTCGTTTCCCCCTAGCTTTTACAATTTCTAAACGGAGTAAATTTCCGTCTTTAAAAACCTGACCCAGGTCCGATCCAATCATATGACGTGCTCCTCTGTCTGTATATGCGCTCTCTATCTATCCTTAGGGTATCACAAAGAAAAAATATCGAGAATATGATTAAATGAGACGCTGCTACAGGCCAGCTTTTTAGGATATAAAACGACCGGAGTAAATAAAATAAGAAAATTCCCCCAAACAAGCTCTGTGTCTATAAAAAATTAATTAAGTTGATTGTAATGCGTGTTTGCGTCAGTTATAACCTTTCCATCCTTTACAGTAATCTCCACACAGGTTCTAAATTCATGAGGATCCAATTGTTTATTACTACCTACTAGGATAATATTTTGAGAACCCGCCTTATTATCGTTTGTTCCGAACATCCTAATATGGGTAAAACTTGTACCGAAAGTGCTTTTTATCCCTCCTAATAAATCATCACTTTGATTACCTGCATAGTTGAGAATAACTATTCCATCAGAAGTTAACTTCTTAAGTACCTCTTGCACAAACTCTCTTGTTGTTAAATGAAAAGGGATCGTTAAATCTTGATAAGCGTCAAGGAAAATAAGATCGAAAGATGCATCTCTCTGTTGGCCTAACACCTTACGACCATCTCCAACTATCACATGGTCACCGTTATAACCAAAAAATTGTTTGCTCAGCTCTACAACTTCGGAATCCAACTCGACGCTGATAAGATTTTTATCCTTATAAAATTGGGGGATCGTGCCAATACCATGCCCTATCACAACCCCCCGATCGAAGTCAGGCATATAGTAATCAGCAATTTCAATCATGCTTTTAGTATATTTCAGTAGTGGCTCATCTGGTTGATCCATATCCATGATTCCTTGATAGCTGTTTTTATTAAACTGCATCCCCAAGTAATTCCCTTTCTTCCCGTAGACAGATTCCAGTTTTACAATTGATATAGGGTTATAGATGCTTTCAGTATGGTACATCAAACCTTGATCTTTATTATGGATGGCCATGCCCAAAATAGGAATAAAGCAAACAGGTAAAATTAGAATACTGATTACCATGGAGTTGATACCACCTTTTTTACCGATGAGGAAACTTGAGAGTAAAATCATCACGGAGTAAACACAAATTACGAATGCGACATTAAAATTTGGAATCACCAGAAAGGTAGTACAAAGGGTTCCAAAAATGCTGCCAACTGCAGGTATCTGATGAAGATGACCTATTTTTTTTCCGCTTACACCCTCATTTAAAACAATCTTAGATATTACCGGCACGATCCCGCTTAAGAATATATTTGGGAGGAGTAAGAGAAGTATGGATGCAATTAGTATTCCAATCCCTTGTGGTAACTGGTTCAAAACCGGAAGTACATATGGTGCAAAGAATGGGATTATTGCCATGCTTCCCGCTCCGGCCAAAAGAAATACGGTCAGGATCATTCTGTTCTTATTGGTATCAGCTGCCCTTCCCCCAACCCAATAGCCAATAGTTGAACCAACAAGGAAAATAGATATGATTGATCCCCAAATGTACTGACTACTGCCGAAATATGGGGTAAATATTCGAGAGGCTAGCATCTCCAATCCCATGTAAACAAAAGAAACTAAAAACATAATAGTATAATACCGTTTAATCAAATTGACCTCCTTATAAAAAAAGCACCGAAATAACCCTATCACGGGTTATTTCGGTGCTTCCGATTCAATGTGGATTTCTTTAATTTAAAGCCTATTATACCATGGCTGAGCCTCTTCAAGAAGCTCGTTTGAATCTTGAGAAATATTCTGATAAGATCGAACTAAAGTTGATATTATACAAACCGGAAGCACCGGTCCATTAAGCCATCATGGCTTGTTTGGGCCGGTGAATTTTTTATTTAAAAGGAGTGTTTAGATTGGTCATAAAAGAACAATTCGATGTGGTTTTGGGCCACGATATATTCAGTGAAACCCAGACTGTAATGTTGGAAGAAGATCGCTTCAAACATGAGCTCCTGATCGGGCCTTCAAAACAAGAATTAATCACTTTTGCAGCTTTACCGCGAATCGAACAAGACATAGAAAAGTTGGTGTCTGGTGAACCAGTAGGTATATTCATACTATCAGAAGATCTAGAACTCATGGAGGCTATAGAGGCCATTCTGATAAAGCACAAAGTATCTGAGTCAATGATACACAATCTTACTCCACTATATACCACCCAAATAGCAACTAATCCTTTGGCCTACGCCTCAATCTCGGATGCCATGACTAATGGGGGGATTGTACTCGTGCATCCATCAAAATCGATAGACCCATTCTTCCGATTTCGTTTAGTTGATCATTTTATTTCAGCATTTAGTATGTGTGCATTTAGGCGATCAGCTGATGAAAAACGTATCCCTGTCTTTCTAATGATTGAAACCCCATTAGTTTACAAATCCGATGAAGAACTCCGTAGCCTACTGATGTTGGGGCGTCGATATCGTGTAGGTTTATGCTTAATCGATCATTCATTCACCGAACTTGCTAATGAGGAGATGCTGCTTCGCAATATCCACAACTTTACATCTTTTTATGAAATAAAAAGCTTGGAAGAAAAATGGCTGATGGAGAACCTGCTATGCCTTGAACCAATAGATCTGGATCATGTACAAGCAAGCGATACATCATCATTTTTTAAGTTTTATAGTCCGCTACAAGACTCTCCCTATTTTATTTCTTACAGTAAGACTGTATAACCCCATATACGATGAAGTAATTATTCGAATTAGAGGCTATCTCATTCATGTCGCAGCTAACCAATTAGTTTCTGACGAAAGCTAAGGAGGCCAATGTTTTGGATACATCCGAAAATACATATAAAATAACACATTATTACAGTAGAAATCACGAGAAATACTCAGTATTCGTTCAAACAGAAATTAACCTTCCGCAGTTTATTGATATCCTAGGTGCAATTATCTTTAAATTCGAAGAACTTGTACCAGAACAGGATTGCATGGATGAGCAACATCTGATAAGTATCCTGACGAAATTCTTCAACGTAAAGGATGTTACTAAAAAATGCCAGGGGCACATGAAGTATACACGCATACCATTAGACCAATGGGAAATCACCAACACATTTTTGATTAGTGATAACCCAACCTTTGTGATTACGCAAATTGACTTGTACGAGGTAAGAGAGTTTTGCAATGGAATTGATCTGAATGAAAAAATGGAGAATCTCCTACCTCAATCCAAAGAATTTGAGTTGGAAATACGAAGAGGACATGAGTTTTATTATTCCCGGGTCTCCACTTGATTTTACATAGAGTATGAGGAACAAAAAAAGCGAGTCACCAAAATGGTGCTCGCTTTTTCATTAGCCTTATTCTTCTCTTTTGATTAAGATACATGCCCTTTATGAAACGAAAACTTGCTGCCCCCATCGAATATGTACATTTCCATATTCATCTTTATCTTTGGTCATCAGCATTTCCAGAAGATTAAAATTCACTCCGTACATATCGTAAAGTTCTTCATCATCTTTCTCTTGATTTTTCATAAATAAATTAAGGCGTTCCTTTGCCAAGATTAACCCGAGAAGATTGCTTTCAATACTATTCTCATAAGTAACAAAATGTACTTCTTTATCCTCCTGAGAATCAAATCGAATAAACCTAAAATAATACTGACTCATTGAAGCATCATTCCAGCTAAGTTCGGCGATAATGACTTTATTGATAAAACCAATATTCATACTACTACTCAAGCTCTGTTGTGTTGAAATTAGAATAGCATTAGGATGATTTCTCAGCTCCTTGACCATCTCCTTCCTTTTCCTAACTTTGACCCTATCACCAGTAATGACAAATACAGGTCGATGGGGAAACATAGCTCGGATAGCTTTTTCATAAGCAAATGCTGCTTTTTTATGTCTCACTCCGATAGCCACATAATCTTTATTCCATTTTTTTAGAAGCTGGAATACTGTATCAAACTTTGATGGGAGAGCATTTCCCTCATATTCCTTAAATGTATGAGGAATACTGCAGACTTTAAGCATCAAAGTCAATTGGTTCAGAATCTGCAACATACTGTCCTTCCGATTGTTTCCTGTCCATTCGAAGAGGTATCTCATTTGGTGAAACTCTTCGATGCATTTTAGATACAATTTCCTTTCGGAATCATGAAATTGACATGTGGTTTGAACGATCTCGTAAATTTTTCGTCCCACTACTTCCTCAAAAGTCCGGGTTATAACGGTTTTATCAAGTAAAATTCGCAACTGTTCAGCATTGTAAATATCTTGATTATCTTGGCCAACGCCAAAGACAGTTATCTTCTTTGGAGTATGAGATGCTGAAAATAGTTTATAGCCCTTCATGTATGCTGGAATGGGCTGCATATATCCTGGATTCAAGTGATGTTCAATTTGATCATCCTCTTTTTTGTTACGTGAAAAGATATACTCACATTCGCTTAGCATATTAATACTATTATTATAAAGAAGCTCTAACTGACCAAATCCCTCAACGATCGAATTACGTGTCATGGTCCCACTTAGTAATGTTTTGTACTTCACTTTCCGGAAACAGTTTTTCACAGCTTTCGCACGCTTCGATGATGGGTTAGCTATAATATCAGCCTCATCGAAAATCAAAAGCACTTTCTGTGACTGCATTCGGATGTATTGCTTGATATGCCTTTGATATTTCATCAACATATCAGTTGTCACCAGCACGACCTGGCCATGTCGTATATAAGAAATATCTTTCAAAGAGGAGATTCGAATAAAATCAATCTGACACTCATTAAGCATAACCTCCCACGTATTATAGATGGCAATTGCCGGCCCAACGACAAAGGTGTTCCGGATACGTGTCTGGGATGCCCTGTATAATAAATTCGAGATACCGGAAATCGTCTTTCCTGAACCCTGTCCCCATTGAAGATATCCGTAGCGCTTTTGAAGGATTTTGTTCGTATCTTCCTTTTGTTTTTTGTTCGGGCGAATCTCCCAATCCCATTCAACATTTTTAATGATCAATTTATCAAGAAATTCAGCTATTTCGCGATCTTGCTCCATCTCATCAAATGGTTGGGATTGCTTCATAAATTCCCGCTTCTTTTTCTCCACAAGTTTGATGTAAGTTTGATCTTCAAAAGGATATTCATTTTTCAACATCATTTCGGTAAAAGTCTTAGAGGAATCGTTAAGCCTCGATAAATACTGTCGAGTCTTCTTGGAATAACCTTTTAAGCGCAAACCGTAATTGGTTTTAACTAACCGGATCATATCCTTTTCAGTCTCATGTTGTTTTACTAAGACCTCTCGAAGGGAACCTAACACCTTTGTTTTAGTTAAACGTAGATTCTCCCACTCATCAGCTTTCATTTCCTTAGGCTTCTTCTGGTTGTAGTATTGGTCAATCAGATTTCTACATCTGGCATACTGTTCATTGATTTTAGGATTTCGTTTAATATCAAACAAGTATTTTCTTACCTGTTGCTGAAACTCATTCTCCTTATGATTATTCTGAAGATTCTCAAAAAACAGTTTATGCCTTACCGTATCCTTCTGAATGATAATGGGCTTAATGTATGTCTTATGGATACGTGATGACTCTATCTCATCAAGTGCTGAAAGTGTTTCGTACTGAGTGGAGTAGGGTTTCCCGTCCGGGATCGACTTACTCTTTTTTTGGAACACCATCAACTTGGTCTGAAAGAAATCTACACCAACGGACTTAAAGGATTGAGGCGGCAAAGCTGCTTGATAAACAAAGTTAAAGCGGGAGTTCATCTCAGCTATTATCCCAGAGTCTTTAAAATCATCACTCATGAAACTAAGCGGGACGACCAAAACTAACATGCCTCCTGGCTTTAAGAGCTCGAATGCCTTATAACAGTAAAATAGCTGGCTCGAATAGTCATGGGCCCCTATCTTCCACTTTAAATTGTACGGGGGGTTACCAAAAATCGTATCAAAAGTCACATTGGGATTATAAAATCGAATATCATCAGCAGCTAACTGCGCTGCTGGATATAAATACTTCATTACTTTAAAAGCTTTAATATCGAACTCGTTCCCATAACAGTTCGTCTCAGATGGCATGAAATTAAAAAAATTACCCATACCGGCAGTTAGATCTCCTATAAGATCATGACTCCCGACCCTTATGCAATCTGCAATAAACTTACACAGGTTGTGGGGTGTAAAAAACTGGCCCATTTCGAGTTCTTTTTTTGCTTCAGTATATTTGTAAAAGTTATCAAATTCACTGAACGATAAACCATGCAATCCACCGCTGCCGGTGTATGTATTGTATACATCGTGAGGAGATATATTGTACTGGGCACATAAATTGTTTTCCACTAAATAGAACACCTTCTCATTGATCTCAGCACGCTTAGAAACTGGCACAATGTTATCGTAAATAGGATACTTCATGAAATCCCCCTCCTTAGTTTTAAAAAAACAAGGGATAACAGATAGCTGTCACCCCTCCTCGATTTACTATGTAGTTTGTATTGAATCAAAGTATCCACAATACTCTTTAGCGAATTGCAAAGCTGCTTCTCCGGATCTAAATTCAATATCCACTCGGCAATTCTTAAACAATTTGATTGCCTTTACTTTCGTAAAAGCAATTTCATGCTTTTCAAATAAAGAACTTCCGTTGTCTTCATCTCCCTTTCGGAAGTAATAATTGGTCAACATCCAGTGCGCGTGAGTGTTGCCCGTATCAAAATGAGTCAGCGCATTAAATATAATTAAAGCCTTTTGACGATCCATTGTTATTCCCCATATGTTACTTTCAGTAATAAGAGAGGAATAATTGAATGACAATCGATGCCCTTTTATCTTCACTTTACAACCCTCACGCTCTGCTGTGGCATGAATCATGGCCTCTTTAATTTCATTTACAGCTTTTTCCTTGAAATTGAAGCCTCCTAATTGGATATAGATTTCATCAACAATGGTGATATAATCAATATCCTGATTTTTGTACTTGGCGAATATGCTATCAGCTTCTAATGTCACGTTATATTTTTTTATGAAGTGCGAACATATTTTCCTTACATGTCTTTCTTTAATTTCTTCTATCCGTCCATTGACAAAGCTATGGTCGCTGTATCGTTCGATAAAGCAATACTCCAACTCGCCATCATCTAAGGCATTATCGTGAATCTTTTGCATATGATTTTGAAACGAGTTGAAACATCCCAAGGCTTGACGATAGTGCCGTTCCTGATTCTCGCAAAAGATACGATCTTCTTGATCCAATCGGTTTGTATTTTCCACTTGAACACTATTGATCTTTTCCAATACTTCTAACAATTCCATTTGAGCCATTCTTATCATCCTCCTGAAATTTGGGTTGTGATTAGACCTATTTAGGGCAACAAAAAAACGCCCAACACACAAACCGAAATGAACGCACAAAGTGCGAGTTCAAAAAACAGTCCGCTGTGTTAAGCGTTATTGTTTTACCTTAATACTCTTTTCGCCGCATGGCCAAGAGTGCGCAATTGAATAAGTCTATACCTTTATACTAACATTTCTAAAGATAACCATCAATATGAAGGATTTAGGCTCAATGACGAATGGTATTGTTGCTTAAATTTTGCTCAGCCATTTGAACTAATCTACTGGTTATGGTACCACCGATGGATCCCAAATCTCTTGTCGCCATATTACCGTAGTACCCGTCTGCCGGTAATTGAATTCCTAATTCTTGGGCGATCTCGAATTTCATCTGTTGAAGAGCTCTTTCCGCTTGTGGTACTAATAAATTGTTATTTCGTGCCATGGAATTTTCCTCCTGTGTTTGGTATTTTCTTAAAATTTCCTATACAACAAAAAATTATACAATGACTGATCGATCGATTAATATCCCCTTTCATTTCCATGACCAGAATCCGTTGTTAAGTGTTATCATCGTAATAAGGGGGAATTAAAGTGATACCTAATTTCATCTCTCCGATGTTGCTGGAGAAAACACCATCCCCATTAACATCTTCCAAATATCTAGCAGAACCCAAGATTGATGGTGTCCGAGGACTCTTAATAGGTGATACTAATTACTCTCGGCTCTGGAGCCGGCATCAAACCGATATGACAAACCAGTTTCCGGAGATCTGCAAAAAAATCAATAAAGGACGCTCCATTATTTTGGATGGCGAGGTTGCCTCGTTTAACCCTGACTTGTCTGACTTTGATTTTGATAGCGTGATGGATCGATTTCGTCTTCGTAATGAGTTTAAGATAAAAATCGCTGCAGAGCGTTCCCCAACTACTTTCATTGCCTGGGACATTTTATATTACAATGGTCAAGATCTTCGAGGTCTTCCACTTTATAAACGGAAAGAGATACTAAATGAGGTTTTAATTGATGATGGAGTAATTTCTAAGGTCGCTTCATTGTCAGGGCTCCATGGGGAAAACCTTGCAAAACAGGTTGTGGAGCGGGGCTGGGAGGGTTGTGTTTACAAGGAAGTCGAAAGTTCCTATCAAACAGGTAAGCGATCTAAACAATGGCTTAAATGGCTCAATTACAAAGAGCAAGAAGTTTATGTAACAGGGATCAGAAAGAAAAAATTCGGTTACATGCTAAGTCGTTTTGAGCAAGGTGAATACAAGCCTGCTGGGATCTTAGAATTGGGAACCTCACAACAAATCAGATCAAAAGTTTGGAACATTGCTCGAACTAATATTAATAAGGAAGACTCTTCATATTATTACCTTCTACCAACACCAGTCTTGAGAATTAAAGTTAAATATGTACGGCTAACAAGAAACGGTTTTATGCGGACTCCTTCCTTCTTGAGTTTCTAACTAAATAATTCTTCTGAAGACGACTTTATAATTTTCATCCATGCTAAGATGAAATTATACAAATTGTTCAAGGGGGAACCGCAATTGGACCACAAATCGCTTTTAATTAAAAACATGATTGTTTTCATTCTTGGTGTGATTCTTATCGGTTACCAGGCTTATCGGGACAATAATGAACTCTATTACCTTTTAATCGGGGGTTATATTCTCTTATCGATTTACAAGGCATGGCTTTTTGGAGTGAAATACTATGGAAACTTGTTCTCTGTAATCATGTTTTGGTTCCTTCCATTTGCTCTCGTTTTTGCTATAATTGTATCTCTCATTGTTGGATTCCTAACCTCTGTTCCACATCTCTTGTATCTTGTTTATTCGAGTAGACCAAAGAAGATGAAAACCAATGTACCATCTTTCAAAAATCAGTTTAAAAAAAGAAACAATGTAATACCTTTTCGATCAAAAGCAAGATATTAAAAAGAGCCATCCTACGTATGACGTAGGTGGCTCTCTTTGTTACCCATGGTTTTTAAAGGCATTCATTAATTTTTTAGGATATTCAGATTTTATAGTGGAATTACGGCTTTGCAGTTTCCAAATAATCAATTAAATTTAGATATGCTGTTTTCCCAATTTCTATTTGCTTATAGCAAACAACAGCATGATTTAACCGTGTATTTTCATCTAATTTTTGCTTATAAGGAAATTCCGAAATTTGTTGTAAGTCATTTTTCAAAGGTTCAATAATAGGATAGATTGTCTCTATATCCGATTTTTCAATGGCTTCAATTGCCTCTCTTGCCCACTTTGCTTTTTCGACCCATCGCATAGCAAGTTCTAACCCGTTAAGACGATTCCCAGGGATTGATGAACTGTAAGCAATCAAAGATAACTTATCTTTCAATATTTCCACAATATTAGGCATTTTAATAACCTTCCTTTTCATCAAATTGTATACTACGAAAATGTCATTCAAGTAAGCATTTTGACCTTTAGTGGTATCTTCATAACTTGATCTCATATTTATTCCTCACTAAAATCTCTCAATTTAATATCTTTAAAACTGTATACAAAGACAAACGTTCAATACTCAGATAGCGACACCCAAATGTTCACGTAAGTCTTCCATCATCAAAGTACTACGTTTCTGAATCACTTCTTGATTGCTCGTTTTACTTTGAATGGTCTGTCCAAATTCTGAATCCTTTGAATATTCATCAACTAAGAATCTCTTTGCCCATACCCCAAAGTCACTCGACTTCATTCCGGAAGTCCGTGCAAATGAAACTGCTAAAAACAGTGAAGGAATCACAGACTTCTTTAACCCATCTTTGCAATGTTTCACTTTCCAATCCTCAATAGCTTCTTCCAAGTATTCGCAATTATCTCTGATCTCTTCGATAATATGTCCAGGTATCACATTCTTGCCTATTTCAGCGATAAATGATTTGATATCTTTACCGCTAAAAGACATTTTTCGATTCGTCATTAGAGCCATAATCTGAAACACTATTTTTTCATTCACTTTTCCCATTAAATCGGCTGAAGTGAAATTGATCTTGTTAAAGAATCCAAATTGTGTTATTTCAGATAGAATTGTCAAATTAGTCTCTCCGAGAAGTGCACGAGACTGTTCGTAGTCAGTAAGCGGCTTGGTTTGATTTACTCTGTAGAATATCTCCTCAACATCCTCAAGTGTATATTCCTCATCAAAAATAGTGACTGCGAAATTATACGATTTTAATCTTTGCTGCATATCCTCACTAAGCTCGCTGAACAGTTTCCCAGCTACATTTTCACCATCAACAAGAGGAGTATCTTCTGCTAAACGGAATTGATCATCAAAGTAATGGAACAAGGTAGTTACCCTTTGCTTACAATCAACTGAGTAATATACCCATTTGAATTTTCCTGGTTTGGACTCTCCTAGATGATCACCATTTTTCCAAACAAGTAGATTTGGAACGTAGCCATTTATAAGAAAGGTATGTATTAATAGACTCTTCCATCCTCTGTCCTTTCCTCGAACATAAGCACGTTGAAAATGTAAATCAAAATTGAACTGGTTTCTCATATTGTTAAGAATGTAGGATGTCCATTGAACTGTTGATTTTGGCATTTATTTCACCTCATAAAGTTTTTTTATTCTATGATAATTTTATTACCATAATGAAAGATTAATTCGCTATTATTAATAATTCATATAAAAACCTCCTTAGATTTAGAGAATTCCTCTTGAAAAATAAGAAAACACCAAATCCACGGACGTAATGAATGGCACCTAAAAAAAAGGAGCTTTCGTCTCAAGGAATGGTGTTTACAAGTAAAAAGTGGTATCGCATGATTCCACCCGAATCATCACAAGAATTATATTTTTATTATAGAGTTTTATAAATGGGTTGTAAAGATTTAGGAAATCAATTAAAAGTGAGAGATAGGTTAGACCCTTTACATTTCAGTGACATATAAAGATAGACAACCATGGATCTTATAAAAAATCCTTTTAGAATCGATCGTTAGGCGTGTGCTGATGTATACTAAATCTATACTATTTGAAATTGGTGATCTACAAGATGAACAGAACTAAAGCATCTGAATCAATGAAGCAACTCCGTCAAGAACGAAGAGCAAATGATCAATGCGCTCAGTGTGAACTACATTCTACTACGTATTTATGTGTTTTTTGTAAAGCAAGTAGAGATTTCAGGAAAGAGCTTCGGATCCATTATCGAATGAACAACAATCTCTGTTTGAATTGTGGACGAGCACCACAATTCGAAGAAAGTTTGTGTGAAAAATGTTTTATCAAGAAAAAAGAAAAATACCCCAATCGCCCCATTAGAAAACTAAAAAAATGGAAAATTACTAACCATATACTATACAACTTAATGATGGAGAAATCCTGTTCTACTTCTGATCTTGCCAAACATGTTGGGGTTAGTGAAAGATCGGTATTAAAGTGGATTTTTGAAAATGCAATTCCAAATGAAAATAATGCTAAAGTTGCAGCAGACTTTTTTGGAATGAAACCAGGCCAACTGTTTCCCACTCATTCAACATTTGATTCTGAAGAGACTACTTAGCGGAGTCAGTCCTTTAATTCCCCATATTTTTGTATTTACTAAAAAACAGCTCTCCTCAAATGGAGAGCTGTTCATAATTAGAAAATAACCGTTATTTTGTTGTTTCATGCTCAAAAAAGACAAATTTGAGTAGGTACTTGATTCAATTGGGATAATAGTGAACTCGCAAGTGCCTTACCCATATTGTATTCAACACCATTTCCAATTGCTCGATATTGATGTGATATTGGAATATGGTCAGGAAATATGTAGTCATCCGGAACACTCATGATACGTAGACACTCTCGAACGGTTAGCCTTCGATCAAGTTCAGGATGAAGAAATTCACGACCGTCTTTGGCAATATGCGCAGTCAACGTTGGTGCTGAACCATCCCAGTCCAACCTCCGCATCCCACGAAATTGGTTAGGTCGAGGATTTTGAATAACATCCTGAATACGTTCAGGTGAAGGACTGGTCCAAGTTACAATGTGGTTTGGAAATGAACCACTCTCTATTGGTAAATCTCCAATTACACTTCGAATGGTTTTCGTAAGTGGTACTTCCTTTGGAAATACAAATTCAAAACCAAGATCTCTGCGAATCCCTACAACAATAACTCGTTTCCTATCTTGAGGGGTATTAAATTGATTAGAATTGAGTATCTTGAAGGTTATTTCATAACCTATCTTATTAAAGTAAGTGATTAATCGATCTAGAGTTTTTTTATGCTTTTTCGCAAGACCTATGACATTTTCAAATATGAATGCCAGAGGTTTTTTAGCTCTTATTATGTTAAGATACCTCCAAATCAATTTTCCTCTTTCACCATTCATTCTGTGAGTAATGGTTACAAATGAGACTAGAAATCGATCAAATCTGTCGTTCTAATAGTTACAAACAAGACTTCTTATAATTTCAATTGAGACATTCCGTAATTCCCATGCTTATAACTGAGACTTTCTCAACTCGCCCATAGTTTTTAAGAAATTAGTGTTAAACTGGTTATTGCTATGCCGAATTGTATTCTTGTGTACGAGACTTCATGGTTTAGTATCTATACATAAGGGGCTGAATATATCCAGTTTGATCCCTTTTCTTTTATTGAATTCTTGTCACTATAAATACGAGGACTAGCGGAAAAACAAACAGCAAGGTGATCACAACTCTTTTCAGCCATTTTTTCCATCTATAACTGTCAATCATATTTTCAAATCCAGGCAACTTTCTATCAATGGCCATTTTTTCTATATCAACCTGGTCATGATTATCTGACAAAGTTAATACATCAAAATATTTTTTCTCAAGTTTATGAAACTGATCAATAACTTCCTCTTTTTGAAGTTTATATGCTGTTCGAATTAAATGTTTGAACTCGCTTTCTAAAATATCTAGTTTAATATATGAATCCTTAAATTGAACGGCCCTCTCTCTATAACCTAAAGTTGAGATAAGTAGAGTAACTCCAAATAGCCCAACTGAAGTTATAAGTGTCATAAGTGTGACATACCTAACTGTTTCGCTTTCTGGGTCTAAGAACAATGCCCAAATTGAGAACGTTAACACTGTAAAAGTGTAATAATTGATTAATAAATTTGATATCAAGTGATTAAACTTTAATCTAGCCTCAGCCTCCATTCTGGTTTTCTTTGTTTTCCAGATTCGTTCATCAGCAAAACGCTTTATCTGATCTAAAATATCATCCATTGTTTCCATCCCAATCTACGAAATATTTTGCACATCTTTCTCAAGTTCTTTTACCGAGATGTACACTTTTCTTTTGAATAGTTTGTCTACATCATTATTAGGCATTTTATCAAGTTCTGATCTGTTAATGTTGTATATTGTTTGAAGAATTCTTTTTTTCTCATCTAGGGGAAATTCTTTTGAATTTGGTATGTAAGCTGATTTTCCTCTTTTCATAATAATTTCAAAGTACGCTTTGACGAATCTTTTTATCTGTTTCTGTAAAGCTGGCTTAACTTTGTACACACCACACATTTTATTTACAAACCAATCTAAATGATACAATATTGCGACGTTGTCAATCTGCGAGTAAAAAAACAACCATCCGTACTTATTATCCTCAAGAACAAAACCAGTAATCCGATTGTTTATATCCCACAAAAACTGTTCACTACTTTTATTTTTTTTATACTCCGAAAAAATTTCAATTATTGATGTTTCTAACTTCAAGAGATTGTTTGGTCTAACGCTAAAACCATACTTGTATTCATTTAACTTTTTATAGGCATATCCAAGATAATCAAAACCTTTTGTAAGTAGGCCCTCGTCCTTCTTACTATTTATAGCAAGTTTTAGTTTGTTACATAGTTCATTTTCAATAGACTTAAAGGTTCTTTTCTTATTGCTAGTTTTACAAAGGATCAAAATATCATCTACGTAGCGAAAATACTTAACACCTTTAAAACTGCCGATTCTCTTGTCGACTTCTAATAAATAAATGTTAGCTAAGATATTCGAAATTGAAACACCTTGCGGAACCCCAACTGAAGGCACTTCCGGTTCAACATTTCTCTTTCCTTCCGTAACTGTAGGGTTTATCAAAGCTTTTTCAACCAGAGATAAGACACTTTTATCCTTAATCTTCTTTTGGATTTTCTTAAGGATTATTGGATGGTTAATATTACCGTAAAAATTCTTAATATCTATTTTAATGAAGTAATTGTATTCTCCGGAATTTACTGCATTTTTTATTTCATCGATAATTGTTTGAGTCAATTTCCCCTCAATTTCATCCTTGAAAACTTCAGTAAGTATTTCATTTAGCACGCTAAGTGTAATTTTGTCCCGAATTGTTGGAATAGAAATTACCCTTGGTAGCTTACCCTTCCCCTTAGAAAGAAGCTTTTCCTTAAAATAAGTAAATTTATATGTGCCGTTATGTATTTTATAATTGAGCATTTTGCATAATTCGAAAATTGACGTAAAGACAACAGGATCCAATAAGGATCAAGCTTATATGGTGGCTCCATTCTAAAAATGGACAGACCTGCAGAATTTTGCCGTTTCTATTTTTTAAACTGCTATTTTGTTCTTATTTTTTAAACTGCTATTTTGTTCTT